>NZ_JBFROV010000006.1:32673-48869 GCF_041471725.1 Vibrio sp. 10N.261.51.F12
TTCTGCTTCTGCTTCTGCTTTTGGTATTGCTTTAATGCGTATGTGCATCTTCTGTTGAGGGCAGTTCTTCGTTCCCCGCCGTCTTTATCGACGAATCTACATAAGGTGCATTCGTCAGATTAATCTGCAACTTCACGACACTTGTGATGAGGTCGACAAGTGGGGCCCATTGGACTTTTTTCTCTTTTTCAAAGACGTAATCGAAATTTTCTGGGCTCCAATCCATTAAGTACTGTGGATTGAGCGTACGACCTAGAAAGCGGACCTCATAGTGTAGATGTGGGCCGGTAGAGTTACCGCTGTTACCACACTGTGCAATCACGTCGCCTTTTCTAACAAATTGCCCACTTTTTGCTTTGAATTTATTGAGATGAGCATAGGAGCTCATAAAGCCAAATGCGTGACGTATTGTCATGTAATTGCCATAACCTTGACGGCTAGGGCGAACGGTTTCAATTACACCGTCTGCTGGCGCTAAGATCTGTTCACCTGTTTTGCATGTGAGGTCGATCCCCGCATGCAGTTGGCGGTTGCCAGAAATAGGGTTGGTACGGCGGCCATAGGATGACGAGATTCGTTGATACGTCATTGGGCTGTCGTTAGGAATAAGTCGGAACATCGTTGCTCGAACCGCAGAATCTATGGCAGCGGCATCAATACGCTCATCAAGTGGCATCTCTGCATCGTAGAGTTCTTCATCAACAAGGCCAAGGACAGCCTCAACGTCGTTAACTCGTTTTCCAAGTAATTGCAGCTCGTCTCGTTTGTCTTCTAGCTCTTGAGATAGGTTATGAGTAATGTCGACTTGGGCTTGAAGTTGAGATTCAAGTTCGCTTTTTTCAAGTTGCAAATCTGATAGTGACAACTCAGTTGATGATAATTGGTGCTGCGTTGAATTGAGCTGTGTCTGCGATTGTGTAAATGAATACCCAACTAAACCAAGAGCAACAGGGAGTGCAGCGGCAAGCATAAGGGTGCTGTAGGTTCGTTTTTTTCCTAAGCGTAGCGTCTTCTTCGCCTTTCCTTGCGTGGTTGGTATCACAACCTTAATTTGATTTGGCATGAGTCAGTTCAGTTTACTTAGTTTCTATAAATAGAGTGAATTTTCTGTTAATTTTCGCTGAATATGAACGTAAATCACAAAAAAATAGGCCGCTATTATTAGCGGCCTGATGTAAAAAAACAAGTTTATCTCAAATTCATATGATTATTTTGAGATGCGCTTATATTTAATACGGTGTGGTTCAGCGGCTTGTGGACCTAAGGTTTTCTTCAACCATTCCATGTATTCGGTGTAGTTACCTTCATAGAAGTTTACTTGGCCTTCATCGCGATAGTCGATGATGTGGGTTGCGATACGGTCTAAGAACCAACGGTCATGCGAGATAACCATGGCGCAACCAGGGAACTCAAGCAGGGCTTCTTCAAGCGCACGTAAGGTTTCTACATCAAGGTCATTGGTTGGTTCATCGAGTAGCAACATGTTGCCACCCGCTTTGAGCAGTTTCGCCAAATGAACACGGTTACGCTCACCACCTGAAAGGTCGCCAATGATCTTTTGTTGATCTGCGCCTTTGAAGTTGAAGCGAGAGCAGTATGCTCGGGCTTGGATCTCAAAGTTATTTATCTTGATGATATCTGATCCTTCCGAGATTTCTTGGAAGACAGAGTTTTTATCGTTCATTGAATCACGGAATTGCTCAACAGATGCTAGCTTAACGGTATCGCCAAGTTCAATGGTGCCTGAATCAGGCTGCTCGGTACCGCTGAGCATTTTGAACAGGGTAGATTTACCCGCACCGTTGGCACCGATGATGCCAACAATCGCTCCTTTAGGGATGCTGAACGATAGATCGTCGATAAGAACACGACCATCAAATGATTTTGTTAGATTGGTCACATCCAGAACTTTATCACCTAAACGCTCACCTGGCGGGATGAATAGCTCGTTAGTTTCATTACGTTTCTGATGGTCGCCACTTTGTAGTTCTTCAAAGCGAGCCATACGAGCTTTTGATTTAGCTTGGCGGCCTTTAGGATTTTGACGAACCCATTCCAGCTCTTTCTCAATGGTTTTTTGACGAGCTTTTTCTTGAGAGGCTTCTTGCTGAAGACGGGCGTCTTTTTGTTCAAGCCATGAGGTGTAGTTGCCTTCCCAAGGGATACCTTCGCCTCGGTCTAGCTCGAGAATCCAACCCGCCGCATTATCTAAGAAATAACGGTCATGGGTAATGGCCACAACAGTGCCGGTATAATCAACAAGGAAGCGCTCTAGCCACGCGACAGATTCTGCGTCCAAGTGGTTGGTAGGCTCGTCGAGTAGTAACATGTCTGGTTGCTCAAGCAACAGGCGACAAATCGCCACACGACGACGCTCACCACCAGAGAGGAATTCAACTTTTGCATCCCATTCTGGTAAACGAAGGGCATCTGCAGCTCGCTCAAGGGTGTTCTCTAGATTATGACCATCTTTAGCTTGAATCAGTCCTTCAAGCTCGCCTTGTTCTTTCGCTAGGGCGTCAAAATCCGCATCAGGTTCTGCGTAGGCTGCGTAGACTTCATCAAGGCGCTTCATCGCACCTGCCACGTCTGCAACGGCTTCTTCAACGATCTCACGTACCGTTTTAGATTCGTCGAGTTGAGGTTCTTGAGGAAGATAACCAACGTTCAGTCCTGGCTGTGGACGCGCTTCTCCGTCGATGTCTGTATCAAGACCCGCCATAATACGAAGCAGGGTAGATTTACCTGAACCGTTAAGGCCTAAAACGCCAATCTTAGCGCCAGGGAAGAAGCTTAAAGAGATATTCTTAAGTATTTGTCGCTTCGGTGGCACAATTTTGCTCACTCGCGACATGGTATAGACGTACTCAGCCATTACCGTTCGATCCTAATATTCAAGTCAATAGAACGGTTATTTTACACTACGCAGTCACTACGTTTCAATTTTCCTTCTTTGGCAAAGTGTACTCATTCGCTCTGTTATGCACGGTTAGCAGCAAAATTACCGCACTGAAGCAAAAGGAAACAAATTCTTAATGAGAAATGGATTGGCATAAGCAGTGATATCGTCTTAAATTGAAAGTTGACCATGCCTTTAGTGTGCGTTGAGAAAGCGACATAAAAATAACAACAATGATCAAGTGGTCGCATCATTATACAATTTTAAGGGGTAGGGTTAGATGAACAGACAAGGAAAGGTTAAGTTAGCATGGACGGCGATACTGTCATGCTTAGTCAGTGTAGGGAGCGTTCAAGCGCAAGAGGAGGCAAAGCTTAAAAAACAAAGAGCAATGTATGACAAAGCGCAGTCATTAATCGATCGTAAGGATATTTCTGGGTATCAGAGTTTACGCCCTCAAATTGCCGATTATCCCTTAACACCCTATATTGATAATCGAGTGTTTTCTCTTGAGCTAAGTGATAAGTCGGTTGCTCAAGTCAATCAGTTTATGGCAGACAACCAAGCGTTGCCTTTCTCTTCTCGTGTAAGAGCTCCTTATTTGGACCGTTTGGCTCAGCGTAAGCAATGGGATGAACTTTTAGAGTTTCAAACTACCTACCCAAAAGGAGAACGTTATCAATGTTTGTACCATTACGCACAATTAAAGACAGGAAACCACGAGGAAGCGTTTAAAGGGGCTGGTGAGCTATGGAAAAGTGGTAAAAGCGTATCAGACGCTTGTGATCCATTGTTTTCAGAGTGGACAAAGGCTGGATATCGCACCGATGAACGACTCATTGAGCGCATGACTTACGCTTATCAATCGCGCAATGGTTCGCTCATTAAATACCTCAATAAACAGTTAAAAACGAATCAAGGTCAAGCACAAGGAAAACAGGTCGGCACACTTTTTTCCTCGCCTCAACAAGTCACCTCATTCATTGGTAGCACTTTTCCTGAACCTTATAAAAGTGAGTTAATCGAGTCGGCTTTTAAGAAGCTTGCACGCTCTGATAGCGATCAAGCGTATTCAATATGGCCAACCCTCAGTGCCAATGAAAAAATATCTAATGAAATCAAGCAGTCTATGGCCGATTACTTAGCGATGCGGTTGATTAATACCAAATCTTCATCTGAGGTCAAATGGCGAGATGGCGTACTGGCGAATAGTAGCAATGATATTAATATTGAACGGCGTGCTCGTCTTGCTATTCAACAAAGTGATTGGACTGGATTGCTAGATTGGATTGGAAAGCTATCACAGGCTAAGCGCGACAGTAGTCGATGGCAGTACTGGATAGCTCGCGTCGAGATTAAATCAGGTAATCAGCAGCAGGGAGAAGAACGCCTTCAAAGACTGGTTGGTGAGCGTAATTTCTATAGCGCCGCTGCTGCAACTTATTTAGAGCACTCAATTGTCTACCCAATATCTCGAGTTACTATTGATGCGGCCGTGCTTGAACCATACGAAGACAGTTTGGTTCGTATTAAAGAATTGGTGGTTCGAGATAAAATAGCAGCTGCGAAATCGGAATGGCGTTATTTATTATCTCGAGTATCAAAAGATGAAAAAACGATGCTTGCGGCTTATGCCGGTCAGCAAGGTTGGCATCATTTTACCGTTGTTGCGACTATCTCAGCAAAAATGTGGGACAACATGAGCCTGCGATTCCCGATTGCCCATCGCTGGTGGTTTGATTTTTATGCTAAGGAGCTCGGCCTCGATAGCGTGATGATGATGGCTTTGGCGAGACAAGAAAGTGCCATGGATGTAGAGGCTCGCTCACCAGTAGGGGCGCGAGGTGTTATGCAGATTATGCCAGCTACAGCAAAATATACGGCTAAGAAGTATAAGATTTCATACAGCAGCTCTAAAGAGCTTTATAACGTGGGTAAAAACATAGAAATAGGCTCGCATTACTTGAATGGTTTGTTAGGCGACTATGATAATAATCGTATCTTTGCCTTTGCTGCGTACAATGCAGGGCCAAATAGAGTCAAACGCTGGCGTCAACGTTCTGACGAGCAACTCGATGTTTTTGCTTTTATTGAGACCATCCCGTTTAAGGAGACTCGTGGCTACGTGCAAAATATTTTGATGTTTCAGACGTACTATCGAGATCGACTGGGGATAGAGGGCAGCTTTTTGACGACAGAGGAAGCGAATCGTCGATACTAAATGACTGGGCTACCATTTACCTTCTTCTTGAGGTTAAAATACGAAAGGAATGTTTCTGATGGAAAAGTGAATGGAACCTCAATATCAAGACTGGCAACAAGTGCTCGACCTCATTCAAAGAACCGATGGAGCAGATCAACAAGCGGCATTGCTGACGATGCTGCTTACTCCAGACGAACGGGAAGCAGTAACGGCGCGAGTAAATATTTTGTGTGAATTACTCAAGGGTGAGTTATCACAGCGGCAGATCAGTCAGATGCTTGGCGTGGGAGTCGCAACAATTACTCGGGGTTCTGCTGAAGTGAAGCGCCTGAGCGATGAGAATAAATTATCGCTCAGTGACTTGTTACTCAAATAACGTATTACTCAAGTACGTTTTTACTAAGCTGCTATTACGTAGCGGATAACAGCCATTGATTTGGTCGACTGTGCAAAGGGTTCACACACGGGCTGGTAGAATTATCCAGGGAAGTGCTGAGGGTTAATGAACGGTATTAGTGCGAGTATTAATGCCTGCTGGTACACCGAACTACGAGTCAACTGATGGGCGGTGAGCAATGCAATTGCTCCGCCTTTTTGCTTGATGTTGTCGGTACCAAAGGTTGAATCCATTACGTCACCTAGTTCAACGTCTGGAGCGAGTTGAGTGATAACAGCAGGCGGCAACATTAAACTGGCACTTCTTGACTGTCCGACAATACCATTCGATTCAATGACCATCCAAGCGAACGTGGAGTCACCATCTAATCCCGCTTCAATACCTACATAATAATCTGCGTCTTTTAGTGCATGCTGAGCATTGCCGACACGGTTTCTAGCGCCTAGTAAGGTTTCGTCATTGTTCATCGGTTGATCGGGTACGTTGCTCGCAACATTAACCCCCTGAAACTCAAAACTCTGGGTGGGGAAAGTAGACTCAAACGCGCTCTTAACCGCGTTGATCTTAGCTGGATTTAGCGAGGCGATAATCACTTTCTTCATAGCAATAGATTCCAATTACCTTAGATAACAAACTCAATTCTAACGTAAAGCTTCCGTAGCCATGTCATTTAATTCTCGAGCAACATTATTCTTGTCAAGAATCGGGAAAGATTTATAACAATAACTTCACTATATGGAATATCACCCTGTAAAATAGTGAGTTGTTCGAACAAAGAGATCATGGAAATGAAAATAAAAAAAATAGCCGTAGTAGTGGGTCTAGTTACATTAGCAGGCTGCCAAGCCACGCAGCGCCAAAATGCAACAACGGGTGAGTATGAAACGAATTCAGCGACCAAAGGGGCGGTGATTGGGGCAATAGCAGGAACGGCTGTGGGTATTGCTTCTGGTGGCGATGGTCGCGGCATTTTATTGGGAGCGGCAAGTGGCGCTGCCCTTGGTGGTGGGACTGGGTACTATTTGGATCAACAAGAAAAAGCGTTGCGCCAAGAACTTCTCAATTCTGGGGTGCAAGTAGAAAGAGTGGGTGACAACCAGCTTGTGCTTCGATTGGAAAATGGGATTGGTTTTAATAGTAACTCTTACACACTCAACAGCAGCATTAACCGCTCACTAAAAGGCGTTGCCCGCATATTGGTGGAATACCCTGATACGAGCTTAGTCATTGATGGCTTTACGGATAGCTCTGGTGATGCTCAATATAATCAAGAATTGTCAGAGAAACGCGCAGAACAAGTGCGTTCGTTTTTAGTTAGCCAAGATGTTGCTGCAGGCCGAGCGGTTGCTCGCGGGAATGGTGAGCGATTCCCAATTTGCGCTAACTCAACACCGGAAGGTCGAAAATGTAATCGACGTGTTGAGATAAAGATTATGCCGTTGACTTAGCCCGACAAGTCTCTGCTGACATAGAGAGATGATAGGTCATAAAAAGCCCCAGCGTAATTGCTGGGGCTTTTTGCTATTCACTCAAATCAGGAATAACGGGTTTGACGTTATCAATAGGGTAGCAACCCAATACTTTTAGGTACTTGGTGATCTTAATTAACTCTTGTATTGCCAATTGCATGGGTTCTGAATCTTTATGTGCTTCTACGTCGACGTAAAACATCTCCTCCCAAGGGTTACCCATAATTGGGCGAGATTCAAGCTTCGTCATGTTGATGCCATAACGTTGTAGAACCAGCAAGGTTTCGACCAGAGAACCTGCATCTTGAGAGGTTGACATGATAAATGTCGTTTTCGCCGGTATTTGAGTGGATACCTCAACAGGCTTTCTTGCCACGATAATGAAACGAGTATGGTTTTCTGTTTGGTTAGCAATGTCACTTTGGATAGATTGCAAGCCATAGAGTTTACCGCTTGAGGCATGGCCGATAGCGGCGACATCATCTCGGTTCAGTTCTTGGACTTTCTGCATCGCATCTGCGGTACTCGCGCAGGACTCTAAAGCTACACCTGACAACCGACTTAGGAATTCACTGCATTGTTGATGGGGCTGCGGGTGAGAATATAAGGTTTTAATGTTCTCTAGCTGTATCTCTTTTGTGGCAACGAGACAGTGGTCGATAGGCTGAGTTAATTCACCAACGATATGCAATGTTGTGTGTTGAAGGAGATCAAAGACTTCGTTAATGGAGCCCGAACTCGTATTTTCAATCGGTAAAACACCGTAGTCAGCATGCCCTGATTCCACGGTTTTCGTCACTTCTTTGAATTGATCGCAATTCAGTTCAATCAGTTCGGTATTTTTACGTGAAAAATACTCACGACTTGCTAGGTGTGAATATGAGCCTTTTGAGCCTAAGAACGCTACTCGAGCGAGTGGCTTACGGCTTTGTTGTGGGTTAGCTAAGTTCTGTAAATAAACCTGCTGAAGTAACACGGAGTCTTCAATGATGGTATGAAAAATTTTGGTGATATAAGGTGCATCGAGCTGGTATTTCTCTTTGCCGTTATTAATGAGTTTAACGAGTAACTGTTGTTCGCGAGAGGCATCTCGCACGGGTTTCGATGTTTGAACTTTACTCTTGGCAACCTCAATACTGAGCTGACGACGCTCAGATAAAAGTTGCAGTAATTGGTCGTCTAGCTCATTTAGACGTAATCGAATCTCATCAAGAGAATATTTAGTATTGGTCATCGAATTATCCTTATAAAAAAGCCTCCCGTTTGGGAGGCTTTCCGTTCGTTTTTGATTTTTCTTTCGTAAACGACGATGCCCCCAAGTTAGTGGAGGAAAAAAAAGTCAAAAAAGAACGGAGATGTTATTAGCATTATGAGAAGTACTTTATGTTGAACCCAACCCCACAATAAGCAAGCGGGGATAGACCGTCAAGCAAAAAAATAGCGCCGTTAGGCGCTATCGTAAAGAAATGAGAGCAGGTTATTCAACCTCAGCTTCAATCTCTTCTTCGAATTCGAGTTTCTCAGAGCGACGAGCTTCCGGTTTATGACGTAGCTTATTTAATTGTCGTTCAAGTTTTTGTTCTACTTCATTAACCGCAGTATAAAGGTCTTCGTTCGAAGCGGATGCCACCAATTTTCCTTTGGGTACCGTAATGGATGCTTCAAACTTCATTTGTTTGTTCGGTTCTTCGCTAAACGCGGTTTGGCAGCTAATGATATCGACTTGCCATTTTTCAAGTTTTTTAAACTTACTTTCAATATGTTCACGGATTGCAGAGGTAATCTCAATATTCTTGCCTGTGATGTTTATTCTCATATGTTTTTCCTCTGTGACATCCCTTATGGGTTAACTTCAGATTACTCGCTCACAGTGAAATAAATGTGATCTACATCACTAAAGTGATTGAGTGTTCATTGATAGAAAGTAAATGTGATCTAACGCAAAGATATGAGTTCTGACTTGTTGAAATCCTTTTATTCCTTCCTGAAAGTCTTTAGATTTGAAAGGGTAATAGGCTGAAAATACACTGTTTTTGGAGGCTTTCTACGGCCTCGATAATACCTTGCTCAAAAAACATACGCCGCCAATGCGTGATCAATATCACCTTTATCTGTTTTGATATTCTAGTCGTTCAATATTTTGTAAAATGGCACGTCTGTGTTTTGTGCTTGCTGTTCCTCTCGAACTTGTTGTAGTGATTCAAGTTGCTTATATATGACGAAGTATCTATTGATGTTCATGACGTAAGTAACAGGCTCTGAACTGATATTCCTTCGAGCCATAAGTTCAACGTTCCCAAACCATACATTGGCATCGTAACCATGCTTAGTCGCGAGTCGTCGCATTTTGGATATGTTAGCTGGTCCTGCATTATAGGCAGCAAGTGATAGGTAGACTTTGTCTTTTTCGCTGATGCTCTCGTCGTTGAAATATCGATCTCGAATAAAACGCAGATACTTAACGCCAGCATGGACGTTATTCTCGACTAAATGAATGTTTTTGATATTCACGTTACGGTCACGAGCGGTACTTGGCAGTACTTGCATAATACCTACTGCGCCTTTGGGTGAGACTTTTCTCTGGTCGAGTTTAGATTCTTGAAAGGCCTGTGCCGCTATCATTAGAAAATCAAAATCATACTGATCGCCATATTTTTTAAAGAGTTCTGCAGTGTTATTTAGGCGTTTGAGTTTTTCTGGATCTAGGGCCCGAGCAAACCAAGAGGTATTGTCCAGATATTTGTTGTAGATGACGTTACCGAGCAAAGTCCCAGCCTTCGCTGTCTTGATGTAGCTATTTACTTGTTTAGCCAGTACTGGAGAATCTTTTCTCATTGCCCATGCGATTTCTCCTCCGGTTCTAAACGGAAGATCGTAATGAACATTAAGGTTCTCATCTGTTTTATGCCAAAATTCCGCTTTATGACTATCAAGAATCGTGGCGCCGATATAGCCTTGCTTTACCATTTCAATCAGTTCGTAATCCTGTAGTGTTTCTTCTAGGTATTGAACAAAGACTGGTGGCTTGTTGTTATCGGATAGCTTTTTGTTGAGCGCTTGTAAGCTTTCAAAGTAGCTCGAGCTTGCCCTTACCCACACTTCTTTGCCACTCAGTTGCTCTATAGAATTTAGTTTTGGGTAGTCTTTTGCCGTGATAACCAGTTCGTCGATGTTGGTAAGAATCGGGTTACTAAACTCAATGACTTGCTCTCGGCGTTCAGTGACGGTTAGGTTCGCTATGACCAAGTCTCCATAACCTCGAATGAGTGACGGAATTAGGTCGTCTCTTGGTACTGGGATTACTTGAACTTTTAAATGACGGTGTTTTTTCTTAAGCTCTTTTTCGAAGTGATGCAGTTGTTCAGCGCCAATACCCTTGGGCTGTCCCTTTTCAATATAATAGAAGCCGAGATCCGCGGCGACGAGAACCCTTAATACGCCTCGCTCTGTTAACTTGTCTAAATCGCCCTTATAAGGCTCGTTACTTAATGGCGTTAGTTCCAAAGCAACGGATGACAAGCTAGTGAAAGCCATCATCAAACATAATATAAATGTTTTCACATACTACCCTTGTTACTACTGTGTTAAAGGTAAATATATAAATGAATGGGATAAGTTGCCAATTTATAAACAAAAAAAACGCTGCACAATTGGCAGCGTTCATAGTGAAAAAAAGTTAACTAACCGTGATTTATCGAGGATTTAACTCCATCAACGTTTCCGTTCGTTTCACTTGATCTTCCATCCCGAGTTTTTCATAGGCTTGTTTTTGGATATCCAGTGATAGCCGAGCTGCCTCAGTGTCGGGGAAGGTCTTTTGTATCTCTTGTGAGCGGTTGATTGCTGCAATCCACGCCTCGCGACGAAGATAGAAATCGGCAGTCGCAAGGTCATATTTTGCCAATCTATTTTTTAATGCAACCATTCGTTTTTGCGCGTCTTCAGCATAAGCACTACCTGGGTAGCGTTTGAGCAGGCGGTCAAAATCAGAAAAAGCAGCTTTGACAGGCTCAGGATCGCGATCTGAGCGATCAATACTGAATATGTCATGCATGAAATTTCGATCTTGAGCCATATGAGTTAAACCGCGCATGTACAACACCCAATCTGAGCGATTGTGCGTTGGGTTTAAGCGTGAGAAACGTTCAATCGTCGCAAGCCCCAGAGCTAGGTCGTCATTTTTGTAGTAAGCGTAGATAAGATCAAGCTGAACTTGTTCAGTGTACGCACCAAATGGGTAGCGGGAGTCAAGCGCTTCTAAACGTTCAATAGCTGAAGACCAGTTACCACTTCGCAGCGAATCTTGTGCCTCAGAATAGAGTTGTGACGGCGGGACATCTGGAACGGTGACTTCTTTGTCAGCACAACCAAACAACAAAACTAGCGATAATAAGCTTGTCAGTTTAAGCAGTTTCATACTAAAACGAGATTCCTTGACATAAATATTTTTCAGTCTCCATTACTTTTCAGTCAAGTAACAGATACAATGTTGGGATACATTATCCACACTCGTGGTTACTTAGTCCCAAGGTTTTTTAAAAAGTTCGATATGGCTCAGCAGATTGAATTAACAAATACAATAAAAGACAGCCAGTTAGGTCAAAGATTAGACCAAGCTGTTGCTGAATTATTCACAGATTTTTCTCGCTCACGCTTAAAAGAGTGGTTAGTAGCAGGAAAAATCTCCGTTAACGGAGAGGTTATCACCAAGCCCCGAACCAAAATGATGGGTGGTGAGTTAATCACAATCCAAGCCGAATTAGAAGATGAAGAGCGTTTTATCGCGCAAGACATTCCTCTTGATATCGTGTTTGAAGATGATGACATCATTGTGATCAATAAGCCAAGAGATTTCGTTGTTCACCCAGGGGCAGGGACACCCGATAGTACGGTACTTAATGCATTATTGTATCATTACCCAGCAATTGCAGAAGTCCCACGCGCAGGTATTGTGCATCGTTTGGATAAAGACACGACGGGTCTTATGGTGGTTGCCAAAACGGTACCAGCTCAAACTCGTTTAGTGCGCGCGTTGCAAAAGCGTAATATCACACGTGAATATGAAGCCATTGCTATTGGTAAAATGACGGCTGGTGGACTGGTTGACAAAGGCATTAGCCGCCATGCAACAAAACGTGTATTGATGGCTGTTAATGAGTTAGGCAAACCTGCGGTGACTCATTACCGTGTGGCAGAACATTTTCGTGAGCATACAAGGCTTCGATTGCGTCTAGAGACAGGTCGTACGCACCAAATTCGTGTGCATATGTCGTACCTGCAGCACCCTCTTTTAGGCGATACTGCCTACGGTGGTCGTGCGCGCATCCCAAGAGGAGCGAGCGAAGAATTAACGACAATGATTCGTGCGTTTGATCGTCAGGCTCTTCACGCTGTTATGCTGAGATTTGCTCACCCTACTACGGGAGAAGAGATGGAGTTCCATGCTCCTATTCCCCAAGATATGGTGGTCATGACCGAGGCATTAAGAGAAGATGCAAAGCTGAACAAGGAAGAAGACTACTAGTGTCTCTTCTTGTACCAACATGGGTGACAAATCCAAATATCAGTTCTGTGACCTCAACAAGAGAGCAAGGTGTCTCCCAGGCACCTTATGATGGACTGAACATCGGTACTCATGTTGGTGACAACGCAGACAATGTTGCGCTGAACCGGCAAATACTGAAAGAGAAGGCAGCCATGCCTTCTTCTCCCATCTGGTTAAATCAAACACATTCTACAAATGTGGCAGTCATTACTGACATCACCGATCAAATTGTTGATGCTGATGCGGCTTATACACAACATGCGAATGTTGTGTTGTCTGCGATGACGGCGGATTGTTTGCCTATTCTCATTGCCTCTAAAGATGGCCAAGAGATCGCTGCGATTCATGCCGGTTGGCGAGGTTTGGCAGATGGTATCGTTGAAAATACGCTTAAGTGCTTTTCGGGTGAACTACAAGCTTGGATTGGACCCGCCATTGGTTACGATGCTTTTGAAATAGGCTGTGAAGTTAAAGCCATTTTTTGTGGGCAAGACTCGCGATTAGAACAAGCATTTAAAGCCAAGCCTTCCTCAGATAAATGGCTAGCCGATCTCGCTTTTATTGCTCAATTAAAGCTTGAACAATCGGGTGTAACAGACATTACGCAAAGTGCGTTATGCACCTATTCAGACCCGCAGCGTTTTTTTTCCTACCGTCGTGATGGCCAAACGGGACGTATGGCAAGTTTTATCTGGATGCAGCGCTGATTTTTATCCCTTTATCTTGAAAAATGCTCACCGCGTAACCATCTTATTTGCATATAACATCGTATGTCATTTAAGGGGGTTGTTATGCGCCTTGACCGTTTTACTAGCAAATTTCAAATCGCTATTTCTGATGCCCAATCTCTCGCCCTAGGCCGAGACCATCAATATATTGAACCTGTCCACCTGATGGTTGCGTTACTCAATCAGCAAGGTAGCTCCATTCGTCCACTGCTTACCATGCTGAATGTCGATGCGGTGCAGTTGCGCTCAAAATTAGGCGAATTGTTAGATAAGCTTCCTAAAGTCACTGGGGTTGGTGGGGATGTTCAGCTTTCAAGTGCAATGGGTAAGCTATTTAATTTATGCGACAAGGTTGCACAAAAACGACAAGATTCGTATATCTCATCTGAAATATTCCTACTTGCAGCCATTGATGACAAGGGACCTCTAGGTCAATTGCTTAAAAAGGTGGGTCTAACGGAAGCTAAAATTAATCAAGCTATCGAACAGATAAGAGGTGGTCAGAAAGTTGATGATCCTAATGCTGAAGAGAAACGACAAGCACTCGAAAAATTTACCATCGATCTGACTGAACTTGCAGAACAAGGAAAGCTCGATCCGGTTATTGGCCGAGATGATGAGATACGCCGTACGATTCAGGTACTACAGAGGCGTACCAAAAATAACCCTGTCATTATAGGTGAGCCAGGCGTGGGAAAAACGGCCATTGTTGAAGGGCTCGCCCAGCGCATTATCAATAACGAAGTTCCTGAAGGGCTAAGAGGGCGTCGTGTCCTTTCTCTTGATATGGGTTCGCTTGTAGCAGGCGCTAAATACCGAGGTGAATTTGAGGAGCGTTTAAAGTCTGTCCTTAACGAGCTAGCAAAAGAAGAAGGCAATATCATTCTCTTTATCGATGAACTGCACACGATGGTCGGAGCGGGTAAAGGTGAAGGGGCGATGGATGCTGGCAATATGCTGAAACCAGCCTTGGCTCGAGGTGACCTACATTGCGTCGGGGCAACCACTCTAGATGAGTACAGGAAATACATCGAGAAAGATGCAGCGTTAGAAAGACGCTTTCAAAAGGTCATTGTTGATGAACCATCGGTTGAAGACACCGTTGCAATTTTACGTGGCTTGAAAGAGCGCTATGAACTGCACCACCATGTTGAGATTACTGACCCAGCTATCGTCGCAGCCGCGAGCCTTTCTCATCGCTATATAACGGATCGACAATTACCAGACAAAGCTATCGATCTTATTGATGAAGCGGCATCAAGTATTCGGTTGCAGATCGATTCAAAGCCAGAATCACTAGATAAATTAGAGCGTAGAATCATTCAACTTAAGATTGAACAGCAGGCTCTGAAGAATGAACAAGATGATGCAAGCGAAAAGCGACTCGGCATTTTAAACACTGAGCTACTCGCAAAAGAACGAGAATATGCCGAACTTGACGAAGTCTGGAACGCAGAAAAAGCGGCACTGTCCGGTACTCAACATATAAAAACTGAGCTAGAGCAAGCTCGTATGGATATGGACGTAGCAAGACGAGCGGGTGATCTCAATCGAATGTCCGAACTGCAATACGGACGAATCCCCGAATTAGAAAAGCAACTCGACTTGGCTACGCAAGCTGAAATGCAAGAGATGAGCCTGTTACGTAATAAAGTCACCGACGCTGAGATTGCCGAAGTGCTTTCAAAGCAAACAGGAATACCAGTTTCAAAAATGCTGGAAGCGGAAAAAGATAAGCTACTCCAAATGGAAGCAGTACTGCATAAGCGAGTGATTGGCCAAGCTGAAGCGGTTGAGGTTGTATCTGATGCGATTCGCCGTAGCAGAGCGGGTTTATCTGATCCCAATAAGCCGATCGGCTCTTTTATGTTTTTGGGTCCAACAGGAGTAGGGAAAACAGAGCTTTGTAAAACGTTAGCGAATTTTATGTTTGATAGCGAAGACGCAATGATCCGCATCGACATGTCAGAGTTTATGGAAAAACATTCGGTTGCTCGCCTAGTCGGTGCCCCTCCTGGTTATGTTGGCTATGAAGAGGGGGGGTATCTCACGGAGGCGGTGAGAAGAAAGCCGTACTCAGTGATTTTACTTGATGAAATAGAGAAAGCGCACCCAGACGTGTTTAATATCTTGCTGCAGGTGTTAGATGATGGTCGCTTAACTGATGGACAAGGGCGAACTGTCGACTTTCGTAATACTGTCGTCATTATGACTTCAAATTTAGGGTCTTCTAAAATACAAGAGAACTTCGCTGTATTAGACTACGAAGGAATAAAAAGAGAAGTTATGGAAGTGGTGACATCCCACTTTAGACCTGAATTTTTAAACCGAGTCGATGAGAGCGTTGTATTTCATCCGCTGGGCGCGAAGCATATAGAATCTATCGCAGATATTCAGTTACAACGTTTAGGACAGCGCATGGAAGACTCGGGTTATCAGTTGTCCGTTTCTGAGCAAGCGCTAGAATTTATCGCTAAGGTCGGTTTTGATCCTGTGTATGGCGCTAGACCACTAAAAAGGGCGATTCAGCAAAGTGTTGAGAACCCGCTAGCAAAAGAAATACTAGCCGGTAAAGTAGATCCATCTAAACCGATAAGACTCATTGTCAGTAATGATAAGGTTGTTACAAGCCAATAATTTGGTTTTGGAATGCAAAAAGGAGGCGTCAGCCTCCTTTTTTGTGTCTTTAATAGACGCTTTGTTTGATTTGTGTTCGAACGGTATGGAAGTGCTGTTTTTATGTGATTTAACACTTGCCAAGAATAATTCGTTCTCTATAATGCGACCCCACTGAGACGGGAAAGGTTGTTAGAAACCAAGAGCGAATCAGCAAGGTTATTAAGCTCAATGAGCTAAACGAAATTAGTTTTAAAAAAGTGTTTGACACTGAAACTTAACTCGCTAAAATAGCCGTCCGTTTCGAGTAAAGCTCGAAACAAGCTCTTTAACAATATA
>NZ_JBFROV010000007.1:0-75858 GCF_041471725.1 Vibrio sp. 10N.261.51.F12
CTTAAGTGAACGGCATTACCCTTATTAGGGCCGTTTTTCTTTTACTGGGTATCCGCCAGCTAAAGAATAAAGCGGCTTAGGTCTTCGTCGTCAATAAACTCACCGAGCTTAGAGTTCACGTACCCAGAATCAATGACTAGGTTCGAGCCTGCTTTTTCTGTGGCGTCGAACGAAATCTCGTCCATCAGGCGCTCCATCACGGTGTGCAGACGGCGAGCACCGATGTTTTCGGTGCTCTCATTCACTTTCCAAGCGGCATCAGCAATCTGTTGAATGCCGTCTTCAGTGAATGAAATATCCACGTTTTCGGTTTTCATCAGTGCGATGTATTGCTCGGTGAGTGAGGCCTTAGGCTCGGTTAGGATACGTTTGAAGTCGTGACTACTCAATGCTTCGAGTTCGACTCGGATTGGTAGACGACCTTGCAGTTCTGGAATGAGATCCGATGGCTTAGCAACCTGGAATGCACCAGAGGTGATAAACAGGATGTGGTCAGTTTTTACCATACCGTGTTTAGTCGACACCGTGCTGCCCTCAATCAATGGCAACAGGTCACGTTGAACGCCTTCTCTTGAAACGTCAGGGCCAGAGGCTTCGCCACGCTTACAGATTTTGTCGATCTCATCAATGAACACAATACCGTTGTTTTCAACGTTGTAGATAGACTGCTCTTTAAGCTCTTCTTGGTTGACGAGTTTCGCGGCTTCTTCTTCCGTCAGTGTTTTAAAGGCATCTTTGATCTTTAGTTTGCGTTTTTTAGTGGTATCACCGCCTAGGTTTTGGAACATGCCTTGTAACTGGTTGGTCATTTCTTCCATACCAGGAGGCGCCATGATCTCAACACCCATTTGTGAAGCGGCAACATCGATCTCAATCTCTTTATCGTCGAGCTTGCCTTCACGCAGCTTTTTACGGAAGGTTTGACGAGTATTTGATGAGGTGTCATCTTTTTGCTCGTTTTGCCCCCAAGCGTCGCGCGCTGGCGGCAATAAGGCATCCAGAATACGTTCTTCGGCTTGTTCTTCAGCGCGGAAGGTGACTTTCTCCATCGCTTGCTGGTGCGTCATCTTAATCGCGACATCGGTGAGATCGCGGATGATGGTCTCGACTTCTTTGCCTACGTAACCCACTTCGGTGAACTTGGTGGCTTCTACCTTAATGAAAGGTGCGTTTGCAAGCTTGGCTAAGCGACGGGCAATTTCAGTTTTACCGACACCCGTTGGGCCAATCATCAGAATATTTTTCGGGGAGACTTCTGCGCGCAGGCTTTCTTCAAGCTGCATACGACGCCAGCGATTACGCAGCGCAATCGCGACAGAGCGTTTAGCATTATCTTGGCCAATGATATGGCGGTTCAGTTCATGAACAATTTCACGAGGGGTCATTTCAGACATAATTAATCCTTACAAATTTTGGGCACTATTTTTGTTTTTATGACGATTATTTTTCGTCGCTTTCTAGTTCTTCAATAGTGTGGTGGTGGTTGGTAAATACACAGATGTCGCCAGCGATTTTTAGCGATTTCTCTGCAATCTCACGAGCATCAAGATCGGTGTTTTCAAGCAGCGCCATCGCGGATGCTTGCGCGAAGTTACCGCCTGAACCAATCGCAATAAGGTCATGTTCTGGCTGAACCACGTCACCGTTACCGGTAATGATTAGAGACGCCGTTTCATCAGCAACGGCAAGTAGGGCTTCTAATTTGCGAAGTGCACGGTCGCTGCGCCAATCTTTAGCAAGTTCAACCGCTGCCTTAGTAAGATGCCCCTGGTGCATTTGCAATTTGCTTTCAAAACGCTCGAACAGTGTGAAAGCGTCGGCGGTGCTGCCAGCAAAACCAGCAATGACCTTGTCGTTGTAGAGACGGCGAACTTTACGAGCATTGCCTTTCATTACAGTGTTGCCAAGGGATACTTGTCCATCTCCGGCAATCACGACTTTGTTATTTCGACGTACAGATACAATAGTAGTCACGGCGTATGCCTCATAAGTTTTATTGGAATTGGATATCTATTTGAAATGCAGATTTCATTTCGACTATGAAATGGATATGCGGACGAAAGAAAAGGATTTCAAGGGATAGAGTGGGTGAGCGGAGTAAATCACTATAAAAGTTGTGCTTTTTTGCGCCGTTCAATCCAGCATATTGTTATTCCAGTCTAGGTGAACATGCGTTTCTATGTCACGTGCGCCTCAATAAAAACAGCCCTTTGGTTTTCACCAAAGGGCTGACTTTAATATACTAATACATCAACACATCACGTTATTGCGTATCTTTCCAAATCGCACAAGGCTCGATCTTGGCGCGTTGCAGTTTATGCTTATCACGCTCCGCTTCTCGCTTCAGCTTGTATGGCCCTAAAACCACGCGATACCAGCTGCTGTTTTCTGTTTTCCTAACGGTGCTTGATAGGCCTTGAAAGGCGATATCCAGCTTCCGAGCTTCGGCTTGTGCCATATTTTTGTAAGCGCCACACTGCATCACGTAAGGAATGGCGGAGACGACTTGTTCCTTCGCCTTCACTTCTACCTCTCGTTTTGGCAGGCTTTCAACGTAGTCCCACTTTTCCTCTGGAGGAGGAGGAATCGCTTTCGTCGGCTTAGGTTTCGGCTTACTGACCGCTTTGGCGGGTGGGGTTGGCTTCGCGGGCTCTGGGTCTTGGCTTAACGAATACAAGCCATAACCAAATGCACACAGCAAAATAATGGCAAGCAGACCGCTACGCCATGGTTTTTTACCCGAAGGTTTCTTTTTGGTTGGACGACGGGCAGTGCTCGCGCCTCTGCCTCGTTTCACATAATCTCGGTTTGCCACTGATGACACTTCTAATGTTGAAGTAAATAACTGACCTCATGGTAAATACCACAAGGTCAACTTGCAAGTCAGCAAACGGTTGACTAGATGATTCTTGGAGGCGCCGCACTGTCGCGTATCACAAGTTCGGTATCCAATAAGCGGGAACCGGCTCGAACATCAACACCCTGCAGTACCTCCAACATGGTGTACATCGCTTGGCGGCCAATTTCATAACGGGGTTGTGAAATGGTGGTCAGCGGGGGATCGCAATATTGGGCGAATTGAATATCATCAAAACCAACAAATGAAAGATCTTGTGGGACACGCAGCCCCAGCTTTTTCGCTTCTTGCATTGCACCAATCGCCATAATGTCGTTATGACAGAAAATAGCAGTTGGTGGCTCTGCCAGTGATAGCAGGGTGCGCACAGATTTTGCGCCTGCTTCAAAGGTAAAGTCGCCTTTGACGGTGTAAGCCGGGTTCATTGCGACGCCAGCACGACGCAGTGCTTGCTGATAACCTTGGTGTCGAAAACGACATAAAAACGCCGTATCTGGGCCCGCAATCTGAGCAATACGTTTATGACCGAGCTGAGAGAGGTAATTCACCGCTTCAAACGCAGAGGTGAGGTTATCAATGTGAACGGTAGGCAGTTCAAGCTCGGGAGCAAACTCACAGGCCATGACAATTGGCGGGAGATTCTTTTGCTCAGGCTTGCTGATATCAAACGGTAGATCCGTTCCCAATAGCAGCATTCCATCCGCTTGCTTGGTAAACACCAAGTTGACGAAAGAATGTTCGCGTTTTTTAGATTGCCCACTGTCACCCAGTAGAACCAAGTACCCATGCTCCATCGCCGCGTCTTCAATTCCTCGGATGATCTCGGAAAAGTACGGGTCACAGATATCAGGCACGATAGTGACAATGGTTTTTGATTCGTTACGACGCAGGTTTCGAGCTAGGGAGTTCGGTGAATATCCAGCTTCTAATACCGCGTCTTCTACTCGTTTTCTAGTGCTTGATGAAACCTTTTCTGGGTTCATCAGTGCGCGTGAAACTGTAGCGGTAGAAACCCCTGCAAGCTGGGCAACATCCTTCATTGTCGCCATACAATAGTGTCCTCTTCTTTTTTCCTATTCAATGAAATACCTATTCTGCTTTATAAAAGCGACACGTGGAGTCGTTCCGTGTGTTCACTTCAGTTTGTATCCGTTTTATGTTTTTTGTTATGCATTCTTACTGACTGTTTAATCACTACAGTACAAATGGCTGGGATAAGAAAAGCGAATGAATGGGTCTTGATAATCATGACGCATTAATAGATTTTATTCATTTCTAAACAAAAAGTTACGGTCTAATTAACAGAAATTACATCGCATATGTGAAGTGTATCACAACTAAAACTTGTTATAATTCTAAAAGTAATCGTTTGCGATGACCCAATTGGGATCTGACGAAGAACTTAATCAGATTGGGTTAAAAGCTCTAATTCAACATCAATTACCAGCTAATTAAACGTTTATGGTTAACTTAGGTCTTGTGGCTCGATGTCCATTGACCAACGAACTTTTTTCGCCAGCGGCAGCTGCGCAATGACAGGTTTGGCACTCGAAATGATTCTTTGCATCACACTGCGTGACGGCACTTGCAAAATAAGCTGCCAACGCGCTTTACCGGCACGCTTCGCAATTGGTGCAGGAGTTGGGCCTAGGATAAGGCAGCTGTTATCAAACAACGGGTGCGCCTCAATAGAGTAGCGAACCTGACGTAAGAAGGTTTCAACATCGGTGGGGTTATTTGCTTCACTTCGAATCAAGGTAAGGAAGCTAAACGGCGGAAGCTGTGCTTGTTTTCTCTCTTGCAAGACGGTGTCGGCAAAGTGTCGATAGTCTTTATTAAGCAATGATTGCAGTAACGGATGATCCGGATGATGTGTCTGCAATAATACCTCGCCAGGCTTGCTTGCTCGTCCTGCTCGCCCTGCCACTTGGATAAACAATTGTGCCAGGCGCTCAGAAGCGCGGAAATCGCTGCTATATAACGAACCATCAACGTCCAGTAACGCCACTAGCGTTACGTTGGGGAAGTGATGACCCTTGGCCAGCATTTGCGTGCCAATGAGGATTTGGTATTCGTTTTTCTTGATCGAATCTAAAGCGGCTTCAAGGCTGCCCTTTCGACGCGTGCTGTCCCTATCGATTCGGATGGTTTTGTATTCGGGAAACAACTGACCAAGCTGAGATTCTAACTGCTCAGTACCGACACCGACGGTCACCAGTTGGTGCGAACCACAGCCTTGGCATTGATGGATGATAGGGTGTTGCGAGCCACAGTGATGGCAACGGATCTCATTGCTCGCCTGATGATAGGTGTAGTAAGCATCGCAGCGCTTGCACTCAGCGATCCAGCCACATTCGTGACACATCAGGGCAGGACTGAACCCACGACGGTTAAGAAACAACATCACCTGATTGCCCGCGTCGAGGTGTCGGCGCAGTTCAGCGATGAGCGGCGCGGATAAGCCGCTGTCTAGATACTGGCCCTTAACGTCGATGACCTTATTGGTCGTTGGGACGGCAAGGCCCGCTCTCTGGCTCAGAACAAGGTGATGATACTTACCACTTAATGCGTTTTGTAATGTCTCTAAGGCCGGAGTGGCCGACCCTAAAATAATCGGGATTTTTTCTTTGTTTGCTCGCATGACGGCGACGTCGCGAGCGTGGTAGCGCAGGCTATCTTGTTGTTTATAAGAGGTGTCGTGTTCCTCATCAACAATAATAATGCCGAGATCAGCAAAGGGGGTCAGTAGCGCTGACCGCGTGCCTATTACAATACCCGCCACCTTGTCTCTAGCACTTAGCCAGGCATTTAATCGCTCGGTATCATTAAGCCCAGAGTGGATGACCTCAACCGGTACGTTGAAACGTTTACGGAATCGGTTGATGGTTTGTGGCGTCAGTCCAATCTCAGGCACTAATACCAGAGCTTGTCGCCCTTGCTCCAGTACAGGCTTGATCATGTTGAGGTACACCTCAGTTTTCCCTGAGCCAGTGACCCCTTCTAATAGGTAGCAAGCAAATTCAGTCTGGCTGTTGACCGAAGCAATCGCGATGGCTTGCTCCTCGTTGAGCCTGAGATCTTTTGGAGTATTGGTGAAGTCCGCTGGCCACTGTATGTTTGGGGCCTGCTTTTCATAAGAGGATACCCAGCCTTTTTCATCGAGGGCTTTGAGAAGGGTTCCGCTGATGTCGTTGTCGAGCAGTTCTTGGTGTGAACAAGGGCCATTTTCTAAATAATGCATGGCTTTTGCTTGTTTCACCGCGCGACCAAATCCTTGCACTAACTGGTTCTTTCCCGACTCGGTGAGCTGCCATTCGACCGTGGTGGCGAACTCAGCAGGCTTGCCTTTTCGTAACGCGGCAGGCAAAGCATTGTGCAGCGTATCGCCCAGTGGGTGTTGATAGTATTGGCTACACCAGACGATTAAGTCGTACAGCGCTGGGGACCAGATCGGGCGAGTATCGAGCGCGGCTTTAATCGGTTTCAGCTGGTCAATGGGAAAATCTGATTGGTGACTAAACTGAGTCACAATACCGACTAAGGTTTGGCGTCCAAACGGCACAGAGACTCGACCGCCAACTACGGGAAACAAGTGGGCAGGTACGATGTAGTCGAACTGTTTATCTAGTGGCACTGGCAGTGCAACACGAGCAACGTTTGGGCGCATAGTAAGGTCGATATTGATAAAATAGACGCCTATTCTACCTAGCTATGTTGTGTTCGATAAACAGTTAATTAGAGAAAGTGAATCAACCCACCTAAAGGTGGTGAAAAAAGTGGCAATTTTATTTGATTCTATCTCGACTATTCATTACTATACTGCGCCTTGATGGTATGGCTTCTATTCGTCATATTTGAAGAAATCGTGTGGTTGATAGCGTTTGCTTATCACATCGCCGTCACTTCAATAATGTTGAATTTTGGAAGCGGTAACACAGGTATTTTATTAACTACGTGTGGTGTCCGGCATAGACTCGGATGGCGACACGGCCTAAATTTGAGGTTTCCCATGAAAGCTGGCATCCACCCAGAATACAAAGCTGTAACAGCAACTTGTTCTTGCGGCAATACATTTGAGTTCAACTCTACTCTAGCGAAAGATTCAATTCACCTAGACGTATGTGACAAATGTCACCCATTCTACACTGGTAAGCAACGTATCGTTGATACTGGTGGTCGTGTTGATCGCTTCAACAAGCGTTTCGGCGCTCTATCTAGCAAGTAATTATTTTACTTCCTTAGATGTAAAAAGGACGCCTTGGCGTCCTTTTTTGTTTCTGGCGTTTTATATTTTATTCAACCCGCGGCTAAAATGAGTCCCGAACTTGAATTGTGTTGAGCAATACCAACTAACCCATACCATCAGTGTGGAGTATGGTTGATTCCAACGCCAAACGGTCGGTGGTGTGTGTATTGTGACGGTTTTTGGATTGTTATATTCTTCTCGGTGGTTATTTTTATAAACACTCGACTTACCTTTTCCTAAACTCTTGGCTTACCTATAAAGGCTTAAGCTCACTCGAATCGTGACACCATCCATTCAAAACCTTGATTAACTAGCGTAGTATATTCGCCTAAAGTTGCGACGTACGACAATAGCGTATGCGCACTTTGTGTACCCCTTATGGAGGAAATCAAACCATTCCGAAGCGGGTTATACTAAAAATAACAATAATCACTCAGTCTTTCATACTCGAATAAGCAGGATCGCATACCATGTCCGATGATCATCAAATCGACGAATTCCGCCAACAGGCCCTCGATTACCATGCCCACCCAACCCCAGGCAAAATTGAAATCGCGTTAACCAAACCCGCTGATTCAGCCAAAGATCTTGCACTCGCATACAGCCCTGGCGTAGCCGAGCCTGTTCGAGAGATCGCGCAAAATGCTGATAATGTTTATAAATATACAGCGAAAGGCAATATGGTTGCGGTTATCTCAAATGGTACAGCAATCCTAGGACTTGGTAATCTTGGCCCACTGGCATCCAAACCCGTTATGGAAGGTAAGGCGCTACTCTTTAAGCGGTTTGCTGGTTTGGACTCCATTGATATCGAAGTCAAACACCGCACGATTGACGAGTTTGTTGATACGGTTGCGAATATTTCTGACACGTTTGGTGGTATCAACCTAGAAGACATCAAGGCACCGGATTGTTTTGAGATTGAGCGTCGCTTGATCGAGCGTTGTGATGTTCCGGTATTCCATGATGACCAACATGGTACGGCAATTGTCACGGCGGCGGGTATGTTGAATGCGATTGAGCTGCAAGGCAAAGAATTAAGTGAAGCGACCATTGTTTGTTTGGGTGCGGGCGCTGCGGCGACGGCCTGTATGGAGCTGTTGATTAAATGCGGTGCGATGCGTGAAAAAATCTACATGTTGGATCGCAAAGGCGTCATTCATACGCGTCGTGAAGGCTTGAATGAATACAAGCAGATGTTTGCCAACAATACCGATAAACGTACCCTTGAAGATGTCATCGAAGGCGCGGATTTATTCTTGGGGGTGTCTGGTCCAGATTTACTTCCTGCTGACGCGTTGAAGCTCATGGCAGAGAAGCCGGTCGTGTTTGCGTGTTCAAATCCTGATCCAGAGATTAAGCCAGAATTGGCGCATCAGGTTCGTGATGATTTGATCATGGGGACCGGTCGCTCAGATTATCCGAATCAGGTAAATAACGTACTGTGTTTCCCGTTCATCTTCCGCGGTGCATTGGACGTACGTGCCAGTGAGATTAACGATGAAATGAAGCTTGCGGCGGTTGAGGCAATACGTCAAATTGCTAAAGAACCCGTACCTCAAGAGGTGCTTGATGCGGCGGGTGTTAAGGCGTTGTCATTTAGTAAGGATTACATTATTCCTAAACCGATGGACCCACGCTTGCTACCACGCGTTGCAAAAGCGGTTGCAGTAGCGGCAGTCGAATCGGGCGTCGCACGAATTGAAATGCCTGAGAACTATATGCTTTAGAAGATCATGGCTTAGAAGGCCATGGTTGGATAGAAATTTGGGGCTTTAGGGATAAAACGTGCCTGGTGCCTTGAATTTGCTTTGAAAAAAACGCTGACCTTGATGGTCAGCGTTTTTTTATTGTTTGACCCAGGACCCAGGACCTATGTTTTATTCTTCATCGAACGCTTCAAACTCAATACCCATCGCCGTCATCATGGCTTTTACTTCCGTTGGAATATCATCTGGGCGGTCTTTTCTTAAGTCTTCATCGGTCGGGAGCGGCTGACCAGTGTAGGCGTGCAGAAATGCTTCACACAACAATTCGCTGTTAGTTGCATGGCGTAGGTTATTGATTTGGCGGCGAGTTCTCTCGTCGGTCAATACCTTTAGCACTTTTAACGGAATGGATACCGTGATCTTTTTAACCTGCTCACTTTTTTTGCCGTGCTCCGCGTAAGGGCTAATGTATTCGCCATTCCAATCTGCCATTGCACACCTTCGTCTATTGATCGTAAATTTGTTTTATAGGAAAGCCGCAATTTTAGCGGCATTTACTGCCATAAGCAAAGACATATAGACGTCTAGAAGTGTTGACGTCTCACAGAATGGACAGTAAAGTGGGGTTTCGTTGAGCGGACGGTTAATTTTTCCAAAGATGGGTGCTTTTACTTGTCCGTTCAAGCATGATTAATCACACTATTTATCACCCAACCTTCTCGAGAGGTTGTGGTTAGCCTTCACCTTGCGCGTGTTAATAAAGGATGTTTCTATGAGCAATCGGAAGCCGGCGACAATCGCGGTTCGTATGGGTATCGAATCAGATACTCAGCACCACGCTGTCGTACCACCTATTTACCTTTCTACCAATTATGGCTTTCCCGCTTTCGGCGACGTGCCAAAATATGATTATACCCGTTCTGGTAACCCCAATCGTGGATTACTTGAACAGGCCTTATTTGAATTGGAGTCCGGTAAAGGTGCTGTGGTGACCAACTGTGGAACCTCTGCATTGAACCTTTGGGCATCGGCGTTTCTCGGCCCTGATGATTTGATCATCGCGCCACACGATTGCTACGGTGGCTCTTATCGCTTATTTAATACTCGCGCACAAAAAGGTGATTTTAAGGTTCAGTTTGTTGACCAAAGTGATGACGCGGCGTTAAGTGCTGCTATCGCAAAAAAACCAAAATTGATTTTGTTAGAAACCCCGTCTAACCCGTTGGTACGCGTTGTGGACATTGCGAATGTCTGCGAAAAAGCAAAGCAGGTTGGCGCGCTGGTGGCGGTCGATAATACCTTTTTGACACCGGTGTACCAAAAGCCTTTAGACCTCGGTGCGGACTTTGTTATTCACTCCACGACGAAGTACATCAACGGCCACTCGGACGTTATTGGTGGCGTGGTGATAACCAAAACAGAAGCGCATGCTGAAGAGCTGGCGTGGTGGGGTAACTGTATTGGCGCAACAGGCACACCGTTTGATAGCTACATGACGTTGCGTGGTATCCGCACACTCAGTGCGCGTATGCGTGTCCATGAAGAAAGCTCACAAGTTATTCTCAATTATTTGAAGGGCGAATCATTGGTTAAGGTCATCTATCATCCGAGCCTACCTGAGCATCCAGGCCATGAGATTGCCAAAAAGCAACAGTCGGGCTTTGGGTCTATGCTGAGCTTTGAGTTCGCTGGTAGCTTTGAACAGTTGAAATATTTTGTTGGCAAACTGAATCTCTTCTCGCTGGCTGAGTCCTTAGGTGGGGTGGAGAGCTTGATCTGCCACCCTGCATCGATGACTCACCGCGCGATGGGCGAGGCTGCGCTGGCTGAAGCAGGCGTCTCTCAACAGCTATTGCGCTTATCGGTAGGCTTAGAAGATGCAGAAGACCTAATTGAAGATCTACAACAAGCTTTTGATAAAGCACGAACGTTTGAAGGGTAAGCACGGCAATGAGTAATACTAACGTACCAGTGACGAAGCAATTGCATAAATTTGGTGGCAGTAGCCTGGCTGACCCTGAGTGCTACCGTCGTGTGGTATCGATTCTAAAAGACTACTCTCACGCAGAAGACCTGATTGTGGTATCAGCGGCAGGCAAGACGACCAACCGACTGATTGCGTTTCTGGATGCGTTAAACAAGGATGGCCGTGTTGCTCATGAGCACCTGCAAGCGTTACGACAGTTTCAATTTGAGTTGATTGATGAATTGCTCGATGGCGAAGAAGCGGAAGCCCTTCGTTCACAGTTGAGCGACGAATTTAGTACGCTTGGTGAGCAAATAGCGCCCCTTTCTGAGGCGCAGAAAGCCGCAATCTTGGGACATGGTGAGGTTTGGTCATCTCGCTTGTTGGCAGCATTACTAAGACAAAGTAAGTTGCCTGCGGTTGCCCAAGATGCAAGAGCCTTTTTGCGTGCTGAGTTTGGTGCTCAACCCGAGGTTGAGCGTGCCCAGTCTTACGCCTTGATTAAAAGTGCCTTGGCGCAACATGCGCACCACCGTGTGGTGATTACGGGTTTCATGGCGCAGAACAGTGCCGGTGATACTGTGTTGCTTGGTCGCAATGGTTCGGATTATTCAGCGACCGTCATCGGTGCATTAGCAGAGGTGACAAACGTCACTATCTGGAGTGATGTGGCAGGCGTTTACAGCGCGGATCCTCGTGTGGTTTCTGATGCGTGTTTATTGCCGCTTTTACGTTTGGATGAAGCCAGCGAACTGGCTCGTCTCGCGGCGCCCGTGTTACATAGCCGCACGTTACAGCCTGTTGCGCAGAGTACCATGGAGTTAAATTTACGCTGCAGTTACTCACCAGAATCAGGCTCAACGCGTATTGAACGCGTATTAGCCTCTGGACGAGGGGCAAAGATCATTACCTCACTAGAAGAGGTATTATTGATTGAGCTGTCTTTTGGCAATGGGCATGATTTTGAGCGAGCAAAAGCAGAGGTGCTTCATAGCTTACAGCGTGCGCAGTTAGAGCCACTGGCCTATGAAGCGCAAGCCGATCAATCTCGATTACGCTTGGCGTATACTCCTGAGATCGCCGCTGGCACCCTTAATGAATTGCAAGACCTTGCGATAGAGGCGGAGATTAAGCTAAAAGAAGGCTTCTCCATGTTGGCCGCGGTTGGCGCTGGTGTCACGAAAAATGCGAATCATTGCTTTGGTTTCTATCAGCAGCTAAAACACGCACCGGTTGAATTTTTCTGTGAAGCCGATTCTGGCTTGAGCCTAGCGGCGGTATTGCGTAAATCGGATGTCATGCCGCTTGTTAAGTCCGTTCATACTCAGCTCTTTCAGGCGCAAAAACGCGTGGCGGTTGCACTATGTGGCAAAGGCAATATTGGATCGAGTTGGCTTGAACTCTTTAAGCAACAGAAAAGCGAGCTTGAAAAACGCAGAGGCATGAGTTTTGATTTGGTCGCGGTGATCGGCAGCCAAGATTATTGGTTTGACGAAAACGGACTCGACGAAAAAACGCTCTTAGAATCTTATAAAGACGAGGCGGTACCTCATGAAGGTGACCGCTGGTTAAAACAAATTGCGGCGTTGCACGGCTTTGATGAAGCGGTTGTGTTGGATGTGACGGCAAGCGCTGAGTTAGCGCAGAAATATGTCGCTATTGCTGAGCATGGTGTGCACTTAATATCCGCAAATAAAGTCGCCGGTTCTGCCCCTAGCGCCGATTATCATCGCGTACAAGAAGCCTTTGCAAAAACGAGCCGTCACTGGCTTTATAATGCGACGGTTGGCGCAGGGTTACCGATAAACCATACCGTTCGAGATTTGCGTGAAAGCGGCGATGACATTATGGCGCTGTCGGGTATTTTCTCTGGTACGCTGTCGTGGCTATTTCAACAGTTTGATGGCAGTGTGCCGTTTGCTGAGCTTGTTGACCTTGCATGGCAGCAGGGGCTAACGGAACCTGATCCTCGCTCTGATCTTGATGGCTCAGATGTGATGCGCAAACTGGTTATCTTGGCGCGTGAGTCTGGTCTTGAGATTGAACCCGATAGTGTTGTCGTTGAATCGTTGGTACCGGAAGAGCTTAAAGCCCTCACATTGGATGGCTTTTTTGAGCAGTCAGGGTTGTTGAGTGAGTTGCTTCAGGAGCGCCTTGACAAGGCACAGCGCGAAGAAAAGGTATTGCGCTATGTCGCTCGCCTTGATCGCTTTGGTAAGGCGCGTGTGGGTATCGAGGCGTTGTCTAAAGAGCATGCGCTAGCGAACTTACTGCCATGCGACAATATCTTTGCGATAGAAAGTAAATGGTACAAAGATAATCCGTTGGTTATTCGAGGCCCAGGAGCTGGACGTGAGGTGACCGCGGGTGCTATCCAGTCGGATCTGAATCTGATATCAAGCTTCTTCTAAGCAACATGATGACCTGTGTATTCATTCACAGGTCATCATTGTTTTACCCGTTACCCGTTACCCGTTACCCGTTTATTACTTATCTACTTATTCTGGGCCTAGAGCTCATTAATATAATCTGAATGTCTCAACAGAATAATGTCTCCCTAAGCGATGCTGGGTGAGTTTAGCGCCATGCACTCACAGCGTGTGCCACTGCGAATTCAGAGCATTGAGCGTCACTTCATTCGTCGTCTTACTCCCGTTATTTTTCTTCTTCAATTTCATTAATTCTGATCATGAGAAAAATTCATTATCGTGCTATTGACTTTAAATGCTATTCATTTCATTCTATGGACATATAGACGTCTAAACGTCAAAAAAGAATTTTTATTCATTTCATTGTTTTTAATGACAGACAGGTTTTCGTCTAAGGTTGGCTGGGATAACCAACTTTGGCATTTAGGGAGAGAGTTATGGGATACACGCATGCAGGGCATATCGATGCCTTAAACCAAAATATTGCTGAACTTTCGGACAATATTAATGTTTCTTTTGAATTCTTTCCGCCAAGCACCCCAACGATGGAAGAGACACTTTGGAAGTCAGTACATCGTTTAAAAACGCTTAAGCCTAAATTTGTATCAGTGACCTATGGCGCTAACTCAGGCGAGCGTGACCGTACTCACTCTATTATTAAAGATATTAAAAATGAGACTGGTTTAGTGGCGGCGCCACACCTAACGTGTATCGATGCATCTCGTAATGAGCTGATTGATATTGCTGAAGATTACTGGTCAAACGGTATCCAAAGCATTGTGGCCCTCCGTGGTGATATCCCTGAAGGTGGCGGTCAACCCGATATGTATGCGTCTGACTTGGTTGAGTTGCTTAAATCACGCCATGACTTTGATATCTCAGTGGCGGCTTTTCCTGAGGTACACCCGGAAGCAAAAAGCGCGCAGTCTGATTTGATAAACCTCAAGCGAAAGATTGATGCCGGTGCTAACCGTGCGATTACGCAATTCTTTTTTGATGTAGAAAGCTACCTGCGTTTTCGTGACCGTTGTGTGGCGGCGGGTATCGATGCTGAAATCGTACCGGGCATCTTGCCAGTGTCTAACTTCAAGCAAGCATCTCGTTTTGCTGGAATGAATAAGGTGAAGGTACCAGGCTGGATGCAAAAGCAGTTTGAAGGTCTAGATGATGACCCTACCACTCGCCAGCTTGTTGGGGCGAGCCAGGCCATTGATATGGTTCGAACCTTGAGCCGTGAAGGCGTAAAAGATTTCCACTTCTATACATTGAACCGCTCAGAAATGACCTATGCATTGTGTCATACGTTGGGTGTAAGACCTTAGACCTTACTTAGATATTGTGGATTTAGGTTAACCCATTAACACACATAAGTGATAGGCCAATAGTGAACCTAGAAAGCCTTCTCCAGATATAAAAAAAGCGCTGAAGTGATACTTCAGCGCTTTTTTAATTGGTGCCATGTAGCGATAAATCGTCAACGCTATCGATGTGTCGTGAATCGTTAGGTTGCTGTTATCGCTTAATGAATGATTATGCGATCGCTTCAAGCTCGGCAAGGGTCTCTTCTGCCCAGTCAAGCCAAGCTTGGCGAGAAAGCAGGTTGCGACGCAATGTTAGGCGTTCTAAGCGAGCGGGCGTGTCTAGAGTGCTTGGTGTCGCGTAATACGCCGCTTCAATCTCACGATAATGTGCGACCAATTTTTTCGAATCTTCAATCAGCTCTTCAAGTTGAATACGGAATGCCGCTGATGGTTGAACCGCACATGCAGCAAGCTTTGCTGAGAACTCATCGCGCACAGTAGGGTGAACGGTAGGTTGCTCAAACCAGTCAGCCAAAGTGCTGCGGCCTGACTCAGTGATTGAGTAAACCTTGCGGTCAGGCTTACCGTCTTGAGGCTCTAATTTACAGGTGACAAGGTCCTTGTCTGCCATTTTATTTAATTCGCGATAAACCTGTTGGTGGCTCGCTTTCCAAAAATATCCGATGCTTGCGGAAAATTCCTTAGTGATATCGTAGCCAGTCGCATCGCGAGTGCTTAAAACAGTAAGGATAACGTGTGGTAGTGACATGATAAAAATCCAAATCAATAACTTAATAATAATTATGGTGCTTAGTACTGTCATCGAAGATGTGACATAGCCGCGTCTAGCGCTCTTTTGAGAGCAAAAGAATGGGTCTTGTGTAAGAAGCATGGCCTGCGTGGTTTACGCAGTAACCTTATATAAGCCTTTGTCACCTAGAAGGTTGTATGAACACACAACCTGTCGTTGCCGATATTAGTTTATTATTTTTATCGATCAACGAGAAATGATTATATCTAATTGTATAAGCATGAAGTGGAATAGAGAGTGATATCAGTTGAAAAGGACTAACAAAACACTCAGTAAGGATCTGAAGTAAAATAAAAGGCCGCAAAGTGCGACCTTTTGTCTTTATTTTGGAATTATATCCTGCTTATCCAGTGTTTCGCATGCCAGCTGCGATGCCAGCAATCGTTACCATAAGCGCTTCTTCTAGCTCACTTTCCGTCTCTTCACTCTGACGAGTGCGATACAAAAGCTCAGCTTGTAACATATTGAGTGGTTCAACATAGGTGTTACGAAGACGGATGGACTCTTGTCCCCACGGGTCACTTTGCATCAGGTGATCATTGTTTTCTACGTTCAAGACGGCTTTGATGTCTTGTTGCAATTGATCGCGCAGCTTATCACCCAGTGGTAATAGTGTCGGATCCGCTAGGCGTTGGTCGTAGTAGCGAGAAATCTCGATATTACACTTGGTGTAAACCATCTCAAGCATGCCAAGGCGTGTTGAGAAAAATGGCCATTCACGACACATTTCTTCCAGTAGGGCTTGATGACCTTTATCAATCGAATACTGAATGGCTTCACCAGCGCCTAACCAAGCTGGCAACACAAGACGGTTCTGACTCCAAGAGAAAATCCATGGAATCGCTCGTAGGCTTTCTACGCCGCCATTTGGGTTACGTTTTGCCGGGCGAGAGCCGAGCGGCAATTTGCCGAGTTCGAGTTCCGGTGTGGCTTGGCGGAAATAAGGAACAAAGTCAGGCTCATCACGCACGACTCGACGGTAAGCGTCACAGGAGACTTGTGACAGCACTTCCATTAGGTCGCGCCAGTCTTGTTTTGGCTTCGGTGGCGGCAACAAGTTGGCTTCAAGGATGGCACTGGCGTACAGATTGAAGCTGTTGATTGCAATCTCAGGTAAGCCGAGTTTAAAACGAATCATCTCGCCTTGCTCGGTAACACGAAGACCACGTTTTAAGCTTTTTGGTGGCTGTGATAAAAGCGCAGCGTGTGCAGGCGCACCACCACGACCAATAGAGCCGCCACGACCATGGAATAGGGTAATCTCGATGCCAGCGCTCTCACTGACTTCAACCAAGGATTCCATGGCGCTGTATTGTGCCCAACCTGCTGACATTACGCCTGCATCTTTCGCTGAGTCAGAGTAGCCAATCATGACCATTTGATGATTTTGAATATAGCCACGGTACCAGTCGATCTCAAACAACTGCTTCATAACGGCTTCAGAGTTGTTTAAATCTTCCAATGTTTCGAACAATGGACAAACGTCCATGCGGAACTTACAGCCACACTCTTGCAAAATGAGGTGAACGGCTAGGACGTCAGAGGCAGTGCGTGCCATTGAGATGACATAGGCACCAAACGCATCGCGGGATTGGGACGCGATGACACGACATGTGTCTAGTACTTCTTGGACGGGCTCTGAAGGCTCCCAGTCACGAGGAAGTAATGGGCGCTTAGAGCTCAGCTCATTGATAAGGAAAGAAACCTTGTCTTGCTCGCTCCATTGATCGTAGTCACCGAGACCCAAGTGACGCGTCAGTTCTGAAATTACATCAGAATGGCGAGTACTTTCTTGACGAATATCTAGGCGGACAAGGTGCACACCGAAGGCTTTCACGCGGCGAATGGTATCCAGCAGTGAACCGTCAGCGATGATGGCCATGCCGCTTTCGCGTAGTGACTGGTAACACGCCAATAGCGGCTCCCATAACTGAGCGCTGTCTTCTAGAATCGGCTTGTTTGGCACATCGTGGTGGTTGATTTGCGCTTCCAATACCTCAAGCGTATTCACCAATAGTTTGCGTACCGGTTTCAAAATCGCACGGTACGGTTCATGCTGCTCGCCAGCCAACTCTCTGACATGGTCGTTACATTTCACCATTGAAAGTTCAGTGATGAGCTCTTGGAAGTCTTGCAGGTAAAGCTCAGCCGCTTTCCAGCGAGAAAGTAGCATGACCTCACGTGTAATCTTGTGCGTGACAAATGGGTTGCCGTCTCGGTCGCCGCCCATCCATGAAGAGATATGAACCGGACGAGCATCGATAGGGAGCCCTTCGCCTAGGTAGTTTTTCAGGCGGTCATCCATTTCACGTAGGAACTCTGGAATGGCTTCCCACAACGAGTTTTCAACAACGGCAAATCCCCACTTAGCTTCATCTAATGGGGTCGGACGTTGCTGACGAATAACGTCAGAATGCCAGCTTTGAGCGATCAATTGCTCTAAACGTCGTTCTGTTTTCTTACGTTCTTTTTCAGACAACTCGCTTAATTCAAGCTTGGAAAGACATTCGTTTATCTTCACGAGCTTGTTGATCATCGTACGACGAGTGATTTCCGTTGGGTGCGCAGTGAGGACAAGTTCAATATTGAGATCGCGCACCGCTTGCGCCGTATCCAGCTTGCTGATGTTCTCGTGGCTAAGCTTAGAGAAGAGTGAATCAATAGGGTCTGGTTCACAGACATCTGCTTCACAACCTCTTGAAATGGTGTGATATTGGTCAGCGATATTGGTGAGGTTTAGGAATTGGTTAAATGCACGAGCGACTGGGGTGAGCTGCTCGTTAGGCAGGCTGGTAATCTCTTCGATTAGAATATCACGATCGGCTTCATTGCCTGCACGTACAACGGATTTAGAAAGCTGGCGAATTTTCTCCACTTTTTCTAAAATCGCTTCCCCGTGTGCTTCCTTGATGGTGTTTCCCAACAAGTGCCCAAGCATCCTAACATTGCTTTTTAGTGGGGCGTATTTTTCGTTCATAGTCATCCTGCCTTGTAATTTAACTACATCCATTATTCCGTTTCAGGTTAACAATCTAGCGAAAAATGCTAGTCGTAGTCAAATAAAGTAATCCATGTTTGCAATAATCGTATTGGAATAAAAAACGCACACTGGTCGTTAACTTACTAACGCACCGTGTTTTTTTACTGACAATGCTCATATCGATAAGGGGTGTATTTTTGTTGATTTCAATGATGTTTCATTCTTTAGACGTGTTGCTGAATAATTGTACAGCAACACGTTTTTAATCAATAATATTGAAAATTTATTACATATTGCTGATTAATCAAAGCAATACTGATTGATCGCCTTAGCCAGCACGTTAATGGTGGGATCAACAAAGTCTAAGCTGAGAAATTCATCCGGCTGATGGGCCTGGTCGATTGAGCCCGGACCTAGCACCAATGTGGGGCATAACTCTTGTAAGAACGGTGCTTCAGTACAGTAATTTACCGTATCCGATGGGGTCTCACACAGGCTTTCCATTCCAGCCACAAATGGGTGCTGGTGATCGCACTCATAACCAGGAATTGGCTCATGCAATGCTGTGATGGTTAAGCGTCCTGGCCATTTTGCTTCCACTTCTTTCAACGCATTTCTAAGCATATTATCCAAGCCATCAAGGCTGATTCCCGGCAGTGGGCGAACATCGTAGTGCAGCTCGCAGCACCCACAGATTCGGTTGGCACTGTCACCACCGTGAATGTGGCCCAAGTTTAACGTCGGGCTAGGGATAGCAAAACCAGGGTGGTGGTATTCTTTGACGAGCTTGTCACGCAGTTTCATCATCGCGAACATGACCTCATGCATGATCTCGATAGCATTGACGCCAAGCGCTGGATCGGACGAGTGACCGGACTTCCCTGTCACGCGAATAGCGTTCGCTACGTGTCCTTTGTGGCCGCGAATCGGCACGAGGTTAGTCGGTTCGCCGATGATGCAGTAATCTGGCTTAAAGGGGGCGGTTTCCGTGAAGTGTCTTGCCCCGAGCATCGTCGTTTCTTCGTCACAGGTTGCGAGGACGTAGAGGGGCTTGGTTTGCTTACTCCAGTCTATTTTCTTGACGGCTTCATAAATGAAGGCAAAGAACCCTTTCATATCAGCCGTGCCTAACCCATAAAAGCGATGGTCTTTTTCTGTGAGATCGTGAGGATTGAAACTCCAGCGTCCCTCATCAAAAGGAACGGTATCACTGTGACCTGCAAGAAGAAGCCCACCTTCGCCTTGGCCTTTCTTAGCAATCATGTTGAATTTATTGGGCTCCACTTCCTCGACCTCGACACTAAAGCCAAGGTCTTTCATCCAGGTTGCCAGTTTTTCGATGACTTTTTCGTTGCCATGGTCCCAGCTTGGGTCGGTAGAACTGATAGAAGGGGTACTGATTAGGCCTTTGTAGACCTCTAAGAATGTTGGCAATTGCATATTATCTTCACTTCTACTGTTGACAGATTAACTCTAAGACGGTAAAACACATATTAAATCATAATTAATGAATAAAAAATCAGTTAATGCGTATTTTTTTAGATTTATAGTCATTAGTTGATATGTTTAAGTCTGACGAAAATGGATGTAGATAGATGTTGAAAACCACCATTATTGGCGCGACCGGTTATACAGGAGCTGAACTCGCTCTGATGGTCACCAAACACCCGGAGCTTACGCTATCAGGTTTATACGTGTCCGCCAATAGTGTGGATGCGGGTAAACCGATTTCACAACTGCACGGTAAGCTGGCTGGTATTGTTGATGACAGCGTTCAACCCTTGATTGATGTTGAAAAAGTGGCCAGTGAGAGCGATGTGGTTTTTCTCGCGACGGCCCATGAAGTGAGCCATGATTTAGCCCCTGTATTTTTAGAACAAGGCTGCCAGGTCTTTGATTTATCTGGAGCGTATCGGGTAAAAGGCGATGATTTTTATACAACATTTTATGGCTTCGAACATCAGCACGCCCAATGGCTAGATAAAGCCGCTTATGGGCTGGCGGAATGGAACGCTGCCGACATCCAAGCTGCGCAGCTCGTTGCGGTTGCGGGTTGTTATCCAACAGCCTCACAGTTGGCCATTAAGCCGCTTGTTGAAGCAAACCTAATTGATACGCAAGTTTGGCCGGTGATCAATGCAACAAGTGGTGTGACGGGCGCGGGTCGTAAAGCAACGACAAGCAATAGCTTTTGTGAGGTGAGCTTGCAGCCGTATGGGTTGTTTACTCACAGGCATCAGCCAGAAATGGCCACGCATCTAGGTTGTGAAGTGATTTTTAATCCGCATCTTGGCAATTTTAAACGCGGTATTCTTGCCACGATTACCATGAAGCTGGCAGATGGAGTGAGTGTTGAACAGGTACAGCAGGCCTTTGAAGGCGCGTATTCTGACCAGCCTTGCGTACGCATCAAAGCGGACAGTATTCCAAGAATTCAAGACGTAGAGTACACCCCGTTTTGTGATATCGGTTGGAAGGTACAAGGGCAACATATTATTGTCGTCTCCGCGATAGATAATTTATTGAAAGGCGCATCAAGCCAAGCGATGCAGTGCTTGAATATTAAGAATCAATTTCCCCAGCTGACTTCGCTGGTATAGGGCAGGAGAGCACTATGAGTTTGACACAACAAGAATCGACATCGTTATCTTCTATGCCTTTAGTCATCAAGCTGGGTGGCGCAGCGTTATCGTGCACACAGACATTGAATCAACTATTTGTTGCGATTTCGAATTATCAGAAACAAGCCGAGCGTGAGATCGTTATTGTGCACGGTGGCGGTTATCTTGTGGATGACCTGATGCAGAAGCTGAACCTCCCAACAGAAAAGAAGCAGGGTTTACGTGTCACGCCTTATGACCAGATTCCACTGATTGCCGGTGCCTTAGCCGGCACGGCGAATAAACTCCTGCAAGGTGATGCGATCAAAGCGGGGTTGAACGCTGTGGGCTTGAGCCTTGCTGACGGCGGATTGTGTGAGGTGACGGAGTTGAACCCTGAACTTGGCGCTGTTGGTAATGCACAACCTGGAAATCCAGCCGTGTTACAAGCCATTTTAAAAACAGGCGCGCTGCCAATCATTAGTTCAATCGGTCTTGATAATAATGGCCAACTGATGAATGTTAATGCCGATCAAGCCGCGGTTGCCGTTGCTGGTGCTTTGGACGCTGAATTAGTTCTGCTGTCGGATGTGAGTGGTGTACTGGACGGCAAGGGTCACTTGCTACCGACGCTGACTCAAGAGCAAGCGGATGCATTAATCAAGGGGCATGTGATTACCGATGGCATGATTGTTAAGGTTCAAGCTGCGCTGCAGGCTGCCAGTGAGCTAGGCCGCCCGATTGAAGTGGCAACGTGGCGTTATCCTGAAAAATTAATTGACCTGTTTGCTGGCAAAAGCATCGGGACTCAGTTTGTACCAAACTAAGCCGACGATAACCAAATCTAGACTGTGTGGCGATAGGCGACACAGTGAAATGAATAGACAAAACCAAATTTAAAACCCGAGACGCTGACCGCCAATTCAGGCTCGGACATTAGGAGAGAAACCATGAGCAAGAAAGCAGTAAAGAAAGTTGTTGTAGCCTATTCTGGCGGTCTTGATACTTCCGTTATCATTCCGTGGCTAAAAGAAAACTACGATTGTGAGGTTGTCGCATTTGTGGCTGATGTCGGTCAAGGTGAGCAAGAGCTCATTGGCATTGAAGAAAAAGCAAAAGCATCGGGCGCGTCGGAGTGTTACATCGCTGACCTAAAAGAAGAAATGGTGTCAGAGTACATTTATCCAACCCTTAAAACGGGCGCATACTATGAGGGTAAATACCTACTTGGTACGTCAATGGCTCGTCCAATCATTGCTAAAGCACAGGTTGAAGTCGCACGTAAAGTAGGGGCAGATGCTTTGTGCCACGGTTGTACCGGTAAGGGGAACGACCAAGTACGTTTTGAAGGGGCATTTGCCGCGCTAGCACCCGATTTACACGTTATTGCCCCTTGGCGCGAATGGGACTTAGTGAGCCGTGAAGAATGTCTCGATTATCTAGCGGAGCGTAATATTCCTTGTACGGCATCGCTAACGAAAATCTACTCACGTGATGCAAATGCATGGCACATCTCAACAGAAGGTGGCGTGTTAGAAGATACGTGGAATGCGCCTAACGATGATTGCTGGGATTGGACTGTGGATCCAGAGCAAGCACCTAATGAATCTGAATCTGTGACAGTACAAGTGGTGAAAGGTGAAGTGGTTGCGGTTGATGGCGAGACGATGACCCCGTATAACGCACTGGTTTACCTGAATGAAAAGGGCGCTAAACATGGTGTGGGTCGTATCGACATCGTTGAGAACCGTTTAGTGGGCATGAAGTCTCGTGGTTGTTATGAAACTCCAGGCGGCACCATCATGATGGAAGCGCTGCGTGCAGTTGAGCAATTGGTGTTGGATAAAACGGCATTTGAGTTCCGTGAAGAGCTTGGCGTGAAAGCTTCTCACCTCGTTTATGACGGCCGTTGGTTTACGCCGCTGTGCAAGTCTATCCTTGCAGCAAGCGAAGAGTTGGCGCAAGACGTCAATGGTGAGGTTGTGATTAAGCTTTACAAAGGCCAAGCTACCGTGACGCAAAAGCGTTCTGACAATAGCTTGTACTCAGAAGAGTTCGCTACCTTTGGTGAAGATGAGGTCTACGACCAAAGCCATGCGGAAGGCTTCATCCGTTTGTATTCACTTTCAAGTCGTATCAGAGCGTTGAACGAGGCGAAGAAAAACAAATAATGCCATTGGTTGCTATTTGAATTAAGGTTAACCCACTTGCTATGCAAGTGGGTTTCTTGTTTTAAAGAGACTAAAAAATAACACGGTAGATATTTATGAATAATTATGTGAAATAAGTGAATTTTTACTTTATTTTCTTTTTGATTTGCCGTAAGTTGAACCTATCAAAAAAACAAACTGACTTTGATTAAATTCCATCGTTGGGCAAGCAATGAATACCGAGCAGTTAGGAGAGTAACAATGGCATTATGGGGCGGAAGATTTACCCAAGCAGCAGACACGAGATTCAAAGATTTTAATGACTCATTACGCTTTGATTACCGATTGGCTGAGCAAGACATTGTTGGTTCTATTGCTTGGTCTAAGGCACTGGTTTCAGTCGATGTGTTAACGATAGAAGAGCAGCAAAAGCTGGAGCTGGCGTTAAACGAGCTGAAGCTTGAGGTGATGGAAGATCCTGAGCAAATTTTACGTTCAGATGCTGAAGATATTCATAGTTGGGTTGAACAGCAGTTGATTGGCAAAGTCGGAGATTTAGGCAAAAAGCTGCACACGGGGCGTTCTCGTAATGACCAAGTCGCCACGGATTTAAAACTCTGGTGCCGTCAACAGGGCCAACAACTGCTTATTGGGCTCGATAGACTGCAAGCTCAAATGGTCAGTGTGGCGAGAGTGCATCAGGCAACGGTATTACCTGGTTATACTCACCTTCAGCGTGCTCAACCTGTCACGTTTGCGCATTGGTGTATGGCGTATGTTGAAATGTTTGAGCGTGACTATTCACGGATTGAGGATGCGATCAAGCGTCTTGATACCTGTCCATTAGGCTCAGGCGCTTTAGCGGGCACCGCTTACCCTATGGATCGTGAAGAGCTGGCTCATAACCTTGGTTTTCGTCGTGCAACCCGTAACAGTTTAGATTCTGTTTCTGACCGTGATCATGTGATGGAGCTGATGTCGATTGCTTCTATCTCAATGCTGCACCTTTCTCGCCTTGCTGAAGATATGATTTTTTATAACTCAGGTGAATCTAACTTCATCGAGTTAGCGGATACTGTTACCTCTGGCTCATCGTTGATGCCACAGAAGAAAAACCCGGATGCACTTGAGCTGATCCGTGGTAAAACCGGCCGTGTGTATGGGTCGTTAGCTGGCATGATGATGACAGTTAAAGCCTTGCCGCTGGCTTACAACAAAGATATGCAAGAAGATAAAGAAGGCTTGTTCGACGCTCTTGATACTTGGAACGACTGCATGGAAATGGCGGCATTGTGCTTTGATGGTATCAAGGTTAACGGTGAGCGTACCCTAGAAGCCGCGAAACAAGGTTATGCGAATGCAACTGAACTGGCGGATTATTTAGTCGCGAAAGGCATTCCATTCCGTGAGGCGCACCATATTGTTGGCGTTGCCGTGGTTGGCGCGATTGATAAAGGCTGTGCATTGGAAGAATTGTCACTTGCCGAACTAAAAGTATTCTCGGATAGCATTGAAAACGATGTCTACGATATTCTTACTATCGACAGTTGTTTAGAAAAACGTAGTGCATTGGGTGGCGTGTCTCCACAGCAAGTCGCTTATGCGGTCGACCAAGCAGAGAAGCGTTTGAGCTCTCGCGATAATTCCGCTGTGAAGGTGCGTTCTGCAAGACTAACCGATATTGATGCACTAGAAAGTATGGTTGCGTACTGGGCGAACCAAGGTGAGAACTTACCTAGAAATCGCAACGAATTAGTTCGAGACATTGGCTCCTTTGCCGTCGCGGAACATCACGGCGAGGTGACGGGATGTGCATCGTTGTATGTTTATGATTCGGGGCTTGCTGAGATTCGTTCTCTTGGAGTAGAAGCTGGTTGGCAAGGGCAAGGGCAAGGCACGGCAATTGTGCAGCACTTGGTCGAAAAGGCTCGTAAAATGGCGATTAAGAAAGTCTTTGTGCTCACTCGTACTCCTGAGTTCTTTATGAGACATGACTTCATTCCAACGTCGAAGACCTTGCTACCAGAAAAAGTACTGAAAGACTGTGATCAGTGCCCAAGACAGCATGCTTGTGATGAGGTGGCACTAGAAGTTAACCTTGTAGAGCAAATTATTGCCAAAATGAATGTTGCCTAACTTGTTGAATTGTAATGTTATAATTTAATGATCGAAAATAATTCAAGAAAAGATCATTTTTTTGGGAACCAATGAGAAAAAGCCCGGTCTATTAAAGTACCACTGCTTTTTCTTAGAAGAATCTAAGAAGGCCCCAGGTCAGATTTGACACTGGGGCTTTTTCTTTTTAGCGGTAAGTAACCTCATTGTCATGTATACCCATTCCTCTTCGTATGCGCTGCCTTTTATCTCTTCTCGCTCTACTTTCCTGACCTGACCTGACCTGACCTACATTTTTTTGCCCAAAGACAAAAGATTTAGCGTAGCGACAAAAAAACGCCAAACCTATTATGGTTTAGCGTTTATTGGCTTGTCTGCGTATGACTTGCTTCTAGATGACTGGTCTCTATGCTAAATACGAAGCATAGAGCGCTACTTTATTAACAACCAGGACCACAATCCAAGCAGTGCTTGATGGTTTCTGGGCCAAGGTGAAGCTTGGCATTCAAGTCTCGAAGCGCGGTTCGAACCCCTTCTTCGATCACTGGGTGATAAAAGGGCATGTCGAGCATATTCGATATGGTCATTTGATTCTGGTGTGCCCATGCGAGTAGGTGCGCTAAGTGCTCCGCATTTGGGCCTATCATCTCTGCGCCCAAGAATCGACCAGTACCTTGTTCGCCATAGACGTGCAGAATACCTTTATTGCGCAGCATGACTCGAGATCGCCCTTGGCCTTCAAATGACACCTCGCCCGTGGCAAAACAACCACAACCCCCAAGGCGTTGCTCAAGTTGCTTGAACGACTCACCGACCATAGCGATCTGTGGATCGGAGAATACTGCGGAAATGGTACTTCTTCGCAGACCCGCTCGGATATCAGGAAAACGCCCAGCATTATCGCCTGCGATACGGCCTTGATCGGCGGCTTCATGCAATAATGGAAGCTGATTGCTGGCATCACCGGCAATAAATATATTATTGGCCGACGTTTGTAGTGTGTAATGATCGGCGGTAGGGACACCACGCTCATCAAGCTCAACCGTGGTGTTTTCAAGCGATAGCTTGTCAACGTTTGGTCGACGTCCCGTTGCCGCTAGCACATAGTCCACAATAAACGTTTCAGATTTCCCCTCAAGGTTGATGAATTGAATCTCGACTTTATCGCCTTCGATACGCTTCATGCTCTCTACTTTGACATCGGCATCAAGGTAGAACTCTTCTTGGAAGGTATTATTGGCATAATTCATGACGTCAGGGTCAGTTAATGGTCCTACTTGCCCACCCAGTCCAAATACCTTGGTTTTAACCCCAAGACGGTGCAAGGCCTGTCCTAATTCAAGACCGATTACGCCAGGGCCAAAGACGGCAATGGATTCAGGCAAGTCATCCCAATCAAAGACGTTGTCGTTGACGATCAATCGGTCACCAAGCTCGTTCCATACGCCAGGGTAGGCTGGACGTGATCCAGTGGCGATAACGATACGTTCTGCGGTGATCGTGGTGTGTCCATCAACCAGCAGCGTATTGTTATCAAGGAATGTTGCATAGCCGGAGATCTTATCCTCTGCGGGGATCTCATCGACACCTTCTAGAACAAAACCCACAAAGCGATCGCGTTCGCTTTTGATGCGAGCCATGACTTCCTTACCATTGATGATGGTTTCACCCTGCGGGTAAATCCCAAAACCTGGCGCTTTTTCAATTTGGTGTACGCTTTCTGCTGCCGCTATGAGCAACTTTGAAGGCATGCATCCCACACGAGCACATGTGGTTCCGTAAGGACCACCCTCTACCATAACCACATTATCGGTATGAGCTTTGGCGGCGCGATAGGCACCCAGACCGGCGGTGCCACCACCAATAATGGCGACATTTACATTCAATTGTTTCATAGCGGTATCTCTTTAAGCGAAATTGAGGGATTGGAAAGAAGAAGAGGAAATGTGCGCTCGTGTTTCCCGCCCAAGTACAGGGTGACTTGGACGAGAAGATCACGAAGTGGTTAGCCTAGGTATGCTTCTAACTCTTCGCTACCGCCAATGTGCTTACCACCGATGAAGACTTGTGGCACCGTTGTGCGACCGCTGATAGCACGTAGGCTGACCGTTGTTGCGTCTTTTCCTAATACGACTTCCTCATACTGAAGACCGTGATCAATCAGGTTTTGTTTCGCTTTAGCGCAGAAAGGACAGCCTGGTTTAGTGAAGACGGTAATCGATTCTTGTGTTTTGTAGTCTGGTGCAACGTGCTTGAGCATGGTGTCAGCATCAGAAACCTTGAACGGGTCGCCTGGTTCATTTGGTTCAATGAACATTTTTTCTACCACGCCATTTTTCACTAGCATGCTATAGCGCCATGAGCGTTTGCCAAAGCCGATGTCATTTTTGTCTACCAACATACCCATACCGTCGGTGAACTCGCCATTGCCGTCAGGGATGAACGTAATGTTTTCTGCTTCTTGATCCGCTTTCCATGCATTCATAACAAACGTGTCGTTCACTGAAACACAGACAACTTCATCAACACCGTGGTCTTTAAAGACAGAGAATAGCTCGTTGTAACGAGGTAGGTGGCTTGATGAACACGTTGGAGTGAAGGCACCAGGTAAGCTGAATACGATGACCGTTTTATCTTTAAATAGCTCATCTGTTGTGACGTTAACCCAAGCGTCGCCTTGGCGAGTAGGAAAGGTGACTTGTGGAACAGACTGGCCTTCTTTTGATGCAAACATATGATGTCCTTTTAAATACAATAATTTGGATTTGTGAATTATTCACATTGAGCTTAGCGGTTGCTGCTCTGTTTCGTTGGGATCATTATCAAAAAAACGCGTTGATAGTTCCAATCGTTTATTGTTATGGTATTGATAGTTATTTTCTATCTGAGGTTGCAATGAATATTCGAGACTTTGAATACTTAGTGGCGCTTGCTGAGCACAAACATTTTCGTAAGGCCGCGGAGGCGTGTTTTGTGAGTCAGCCGACGTTAAGCGGACAGATCCGTAAACTCGAAGATGAGATTGGTACGTCATTGTTAGAGCGTAGCAGCCGACGAGTGCTCTTTACTGATCCGGGTTTACAGTTGGTTGAGCAGGCGAGACGCGTACTTAATGAAGTCAAAACCTTTCGGGAAATGGCGACAGGGCAAAGCGGGGAAATGACTGGGCCGATGCACATTGGCTTTATCCCTACGGTAGGCCCATACCTATTACCGAAAATTGTTCCTCAACTCAAAGAGATGTTTCCTGATCTCGAATTGTATCTTCATGAGGCGCAAACTCATCAATTGGTTAGGCAGTTAGAAGAAGGCAAATTGGATTGCCTTGTGCTGGCCTCCGTTGCAGAAACCGCACCATTCAAAGAGATCGAGGTCTATAATGAGCCACTAAGCATCGCTGTGCCTTGTGATCATGAGTGGGCAGGCAAAGCTGAGCTGGATATGTTGGAACTCAATGGTCGTACAGTACTGGCGCTGGGGGACGGCCATTGTCTGCGAGATCAAGCCTTAGGTTTCTGCTTTGCGGCAGGCGCGAAGGATGATGAACGTTTTAAAGCGACAAGCTTAGAAACGCTGCGCAATATGGTAGCAGCAGGCGCTGGGATCACCTTGTTGCCAGAGTTGTCATTGCCGAAAGAAAAGCAAAAGGATGGGGTGTGTTATGTGAATGCCGTCAATCCTACGCCGTCAAGAAGCTTAGTGTTAGCGTATCGTCCCGGTTCACCACTGCGAGCGCGTTTCGAGAAAATAGCCGAGGCGATCACAGGTTGTTTGCCTCGTTGACGCCTTAAGTTAATTCAACCTTTTAGTATTAGTATTGATCTTTATGTTAATACTAGAGCGGCTTCTAATGCCAATATGTTGAAACATTTAGCATGAAACAAACACGCATAAAAAAGCCCTCTAATTACTTAGAGGGCTTTCTGTTTACCTATCAAAAGTTTGGTTTGATATTACTCGCCAATAACTGGCTAAAACAAGCTTTCACTTTCTGAGGCATCACTGGAATACAGAGTGTCAGTAAAGCTTTCTTGAACGTATTCTTTCGGTTCAGTGCCGATCTCAAAGTACTCAAACATAGACGATGAATCTGTTTTGTTTGATAGCAGTCCTGATTCACGATCAATACGAACGCGTGTAATACCATTTGGGATTGCTTTGGCTGTTTGTGGCTCGTCTTCTAATACAACACGCATGAAATCAACCCATGCAGGTTGCGCTGTTTTTGCACCAGCTTCAGCGCCTGAGATTTGATCTTTACCAAGATTACTGTTGGTCGTTGTGCGACCTAGCTTTCTTTGGTGGTCATCAAATCCGACCCAAGCTGTGGCGACAATGCCAGGACCATAACCGTTATACCACGCATCTTTTGAGTCATTTGTCGTCCCTGTTTTTCCGCCAATATCGCGGCGTTCCAGTTTTTGAGCACGCCAGCCAGTACCATTCCAGCCCGTTCCATCACGCCAATTACCTCCACCCCAAATATTGCTATACATCATCTCACGAGTCAGAAACGCGGTCTGTTCTGATAACACATGTGGTGCATAATTGGGCTCATTGGAATCCATGTCTTCCTCATTAAAGTCAGTGAGTTCAACAGGTTCAAGAGCACTTGCATTGGTCGCCTCTTCGATGCTTGGCGCATCGTCGCTATTGTTTGAAGCTAACATTTCTGGTGTTGGCATCTTTGGACAATCGGTGTGACAAATCACTTTAGGATTTGCTTCAAACTCGACTTTTCCAAATGGGTCTTCGACGCGACTGATGTAATAAGGCTCAACGTAATAGCCGCCGTTAGCAAAGACAGAGAACCCTTGTGCCATCTGGATTGGTGTTAGGCTGCCAGCCCCCAAAGCGATGGTTTCAGAGCGTGGTAACTTGGATTTATCAAAACCAAAGCGGGTTAAATAGTCGCGAGTATCGTCTAATCCCACTTCTCGCAATACGCGTACCGCCATGACGTTTTTAGACTGCGCTAGGCCGATACGAAGACGAGTCGGGCCGGTATAGGTCGGTGGTGAGTTCTTAGGACGCCATGCTGTGCCCGCACTCTTGTCCCATTTATTGATAGGCGCGTCATTGACTAGGCTTGCCAGTGTCATGCCTTTATCGAGCGCGGCTGCGTAGATAAATGGCTTGATGCTTGAACCAACCTGACGTACCGATTGAGTGGCTCGGTTAAACTTGCTGTGCACGAAGTTAAAACCACCCACAAGCGACAGTACAGCGCCGTTCTGAGGATCGATAGCAACAAAAGCGGTATTGGCATTAGGCACTTGGCTCAATCGCCATGTGATGACTTTCGCTGGCATCTCCGCTTCGTCTTCAGTGGCGGTAGCGGTTTCTTTTGTATCATCAAGTGCTTCAATCTGACTTGCTCGCACCCAGATTTGTTCACCAACGGCCGTCACGTCTCCTGCTGACTTTGGTGCCGCACCTTGGCGCTCATCGGTTCTAAATTTGCGAGCCCATTTCATGTTGTCCCACTCAATGGTCTGTTCTTGATAACCCTTGACCCAAACCGTGATGGATTTCGCATTCACTTTAGTGACCAGTGCAGGGCGTAGTTCGCCATAAGTCGGCTGTTTGCGCAGGTACTTAGTCATGTCTTCAGTAGACATGGCTGGTTGATCTGCCTTCCAGACGACTTTCTCTGCACCTCGGTAACCGTGGCGCTCATCATAGGCCAAAAGGTTATTGATCGCTGCGGTATGCGCCGCTTTTTGCAGCTTAGAATCGACAGTCATGGTCACGCGCATGCCGGATTCGTAAGCGTCATCACCGTAGCGTTTAACCATCCAAGCGCGTGCAATTTCAGCGACATAAGGCGCTCGGAGTTCGATTTCTGCCCCATGGTATTGCGAAATGATCGGCTCTGAACGCGCTTCATCGAACTGGGCTTGAGTGATGTATTTTTCACTGAGCATACGTGCCAATACGACATTGCGGCGATGGGTGGCACGATCAATGGAGTAAATTGGGTTCATTGTAGATGGTGCTTTTGGCAATCCAGCAAGAACGGCTATCTCACTCAGCGTGAGCTGGTTAAGATCTCGACCAAAGTACGCTTGCGCTGCTGCACCAAAACCGTAGGAGCGATAACCAAGGAATATCTTATTGACGTACAGCTCCATGATTTCTTGCTTGCTTAGCAGCTGCTCAATGTGCACGGCGATAAAGATCTCTTTTATCTTACGCATGACTTTTTTCTCATTGGATAAGAAAAAGTTACGAGCAAGCTGCTGAGTGATAGTACTGGCACCTTGAGACGCACTGCCTGATGCAATAACGGCAACAGCAGCACGAGTGATTCCTATTGGGTCAAAGCCATAGTGGTCGTAATAACGACTATCTTCTGTGGCAATGAGTGCATGAATCAAATCCTGGGGAATCTCATCATAAGTAAGGGGGATGCGTCGCTTCTCGCCAAATTGTGCGATCAGCTTCCCGTCTTGGCTAAGCACCTGCATAGGGGTTTGGAGCTGGACGTCTTTAAGCGTTGCAACGTCAGGCAGTTCTGGTTTTACGTAGTAGTAAAACCCAATAATAGTACTCACTCCAAAGAGTATGCAAATAAATGCAAATACCAACAGTCTCTTTATGAACTTCACCGGAGATTCCCTGATTGATTAAGGTTATGGGTAGGTAATTACTTGTACTCTAGACCAAAAATTACCTATAGGGTTAATTAACGCTTATTTGGGCGTCAATCTCAACCTTTTCACTTGGTTATTGTATTTGTTGAGGTTATTTCTTATGACTAAGAAATGGATTACGGGTATTGATATCGGGCGCTACAGCGTCAAAGCCGTGGTTGTAAAGGTTGATTGCGCTCATATTACGATAGTAAACCATCTAGAACTGAAGGGTTCTGATTCTATTTTCTCCGATCCTCATACGTTAAAGCATCAAGAAACTGTAAAGAATCTCAAAAAAATACGAAAAACCGCGCCTTTTTTTAGAAAAAAGGCAGCCATTGCATTACCGGATAGTGTGTCAATTAATAAGGTCATCACCTTAGAGCATGGACTTGATGGTCAGGAGCAAGTCTTTGCCGTATTTCAGGCGATGGCTCATCAGACGCCATACCCATTAGAAGAACTGGCCTTAGATTTTTACAAAGAACCCTCAATGTCGGGCGCCAATACCGAGGCATATCGTGTTCATGTCGTTAAGCACGCTATCGTCGATAACTGGATCCAGCCCATAAAGAAAATTGGCTACCGGCCAGAATATATGGACACGAATATTAACGCACTTCGTGGACTGCAGGTGTTGCTCGTTCAACAGCAACCATGGCTACAAAACTGGGGAGTTCTGGACTTAGGGCATCACCATGTTGCCCTGTGCCCGCCTCAACCGTTATCACAAGATATGGCTAAGCAATGGTCTTATGAAAGTCATGAGCGCGCAGGTGGTTCACTCAATAGTATTGCGCCAAAGTCGCCAGCCGAGGTCATGATTGAACATTTGGCCAGTAAGATATTAGCGCAACTGAAACTTTATCGGTCTATGCAAGGGGAACAGGAGTTACAAGGCATAGTGTTGTGTGGTGGGCATGCTAACGACTCGAATATTGCCGGTTTGATTGAAAGGCTCACCGGTATGCCGATAAAGACAATAGACTTACATGCCTGTGTGGATGTCGCGAGTGAAGGCGGTGCTCGATTGAATGGTTCTTTTGCGACGGCATTAGGGGTTGCCTACAACGCAATCCAATGGATGGAGGCGCATTAAATGGAGATGGTTAACCTGCTGCCTTGGCGAGAAAGAAAACGTAATCATCATCGTCAGCGTTTTGTGGTCGCCGTCATGCTATCGGTGTTAGTCGCAATCATCGGTGTGCAAATAACAACCTGGTATGTGTCTTCTCAGATTGACGTGCAACAGGCGCGGCAACAATACCTTCAAAAGAAAATCGACGCGTATCAAAAAGACATTGCCTTGTTATCTGACATCGTAAAATTGCATGACACACTAGAGCAGCGTTTGCATTATGTCGAAACCCTGCAAAGACAGCGCAATAAAACCACTGCTGTTATGAATGCTCTCCCAGAGCTCATACCGAAAGGTGTCTATGTCGATAAGATTGTTATGGAAGGGACGCGTTTTAAATTGAGTGGTATTAGTAGTCGAACCGCTAATTTGGCCCAGATGTTGGATCTTTTTGAGCGCTCAACGTTGTTAATCAACGTCGACATGCACTCGATTGTGCATGGTAATCAGCGTTTTGGTCAGAGCTATCAGTCGTTCAATATTTCTTTTCAGTTTAACTCAGCGCGCTTAAGTGAGTGGGTCCCACCCCCATCGCATGTGGTCGGAGCGCGTTAAGATGAATATACCGGCCCTCGAGTTAGACGAAATGGCAGATTGGCCTTTTGCGGCACAATGTTTTGTCGCGATCTTGTTGTCGCTATTACTGCTGTGCGCTGGTGGTTATTTTATAGTCAAACCCGATTTAGATGAGTTGAGTGCACACAAACACCAAGAACTAACACTTAAATTAGAGCTCACTCGTATGGCGAAAAAAGCGGCTCTCCTACCGTTGATGCAAGCCCAGCTTGATGAGCTGAATACACACTATGATTTTTTATTAGAGCAGCTGCCGGAGCAAAAAGAACTGGCGAGCTTATTGGCCGCCGTGAATGAGGAGGGGCTAAATAACGGGCTGACTTTTACGCGTATTGATTGGGGTAAGCGGGTTCCTCAAGACTTTTTATTAAAGTTGCCACTCGATATTGAGCTCACCGGGCATTACAACAGTATTGGTGATTATGCCCACGCAATCGCGCAGTTGCCGCGTATCGTTTTACTTGAAAATGCAGAATGGCAACGAGTCAGCCAAGAAAGCAGTACGTTGCACTTTCGTGTGAGGGCCTATACCTACCAGTTTCGAGAGAAATCACAGATAAACATACCTCAAACCCAGCGAGGGAATCGTGAGCAATAAAGGTTGGATACTATTTGTTGTCATGCTTTTGGGGTGCCAGGCCAACGATAACTCGCTTGAAGATTTTGTTGCGAAAACCGAGGCTAATGTGGAGGTTGAGGTCGATAAGCTCAAGCCAACTCAGTCTTTTCATGTCATGCCATTTTTATCTCATCCTGAAGGGTCACCCTTTGAGCTACCTCAATTAGCGCAGGCACAGACACCCGCTTTTAGCGAAGTGTGTTGGCAACCTAAGATTAGGGTTAAGGGGCGGTTAGAGCAATACCGACTTAATGAGCTGCATCTAAAGGGAATAATGAGTAAAGGAGAAGCGCTTACTGGGTTGTTGCTGTTGCCAAATCGTCAGTTGGTTAAGGTCCGGAAGGGGCAGTATGTTGGAGAAAATAACGGAAAAATTAAACAGGTGACAGCGGAGGGTTTGGTTGTCAGCGAAACCTTATCGGATGGTCTAGGTTGTTGGTTTCAAAGACAAGTTAAGCTCACGTTGAATTGATGGAGAAGTCGTCGTGCTAGGGATAAATAGAAAGTTGCTCAGTGGTGTTATAAGCCTTGTATGCCTATTGACGTCAATGTGCAGTATGGCAAACATCCCAAGCAATGCATTGAAAAATGTGTCGTTTGAACTCAATGCGAAAAAGCAGGGTGTTATCGTTGTCGATCTGTTGAATCACGGCAGTGTTGTGGATGTAGAAGGTATGAATAATGGTCTCAGTGTGGTCTTGAAGCAGACCAAGATACGGCCAGAGCAACTGTCGATTTTGGATGTTAAAGACTTTGCAACCCCAGTAAATCAGCTCGAACTTTTTGATGACGCTCCTGATGTTCGTTTATTGGTTGAAACCAAGACTAACGTAGATTACGTCTATGAAATACAAAAGAATCAACTCCGAGTGACCATCGTTCCTATGACGAAAGCCAGAACCGATGAACAGCAATTTCTGCTCGCCAATAAAGGCAAGCTGACATCGATTAATTTTCAGGATATCCCAGTGAGAAGTGTATTGCAGCTATTGGCGGATTATAACGATTTTAATCTGGTTGTGTCTGACACTGTACAAGGGAATCTAACGTTGAGGTTGGATGGCGTGCCGTGGACTGAGGTGCTAGACATTATTCTGCGAGTGAAGGGGCTTGATAAGCGGGTGAATGGCAATGTGGTTTTGGTCGCCCCAAAGGCAGAGTTAGATTTGCAAGAAAAATTGGCGCTGGAGAAAGGCCGTCTCGAAGAGGAAATTGGTACGCTTAACTCTGAGATTATTAAGATTAATTATGCCAAAGCCTCTGAGATCGCAGTGATGATAGGGGGAGAAGGTGAAGTGAGTATGTTGTCTGAGCGCGGCTCCATTGCCATTGATGAGCGCACAAACTCGCTGTTAATTCGAGAGTTGCCAAGTAACATTACCGTGATTCGAGAGATTATTGCCTCATTGGATGTACCGGTAAAGCAGGTCCAGATTGAGGCGCGTATTGTCACGATTAATGAAGGCAATATGGATGAACTGGGTATTCGCTGGGGCGTCACTAAGGTGAGTGGTGATACGACGATAGGGGGCTCAATTGAAAATAATTTAGCGACCATTGGGCTCTATGATTCGGGCGATGACTTTGTGGATGATTTTTTGAATGTCAATCTTGGAGCCACATCAGATAGCGCGGCAAGACTGGCGTTTCAGGTCGCCAGTTTAGGGTCTAATGTCTTGCTGGATTTAGAATTGTCTGCCCTTCAGCAAGAATCAAAAGCCGAAATTATATCGAGTCCTAGGCTGATTACGACCAATAAGAAGTCCGCGTATATTGAACAAGGAACGGAGATACCTTATCTAAAAGCTGCTTCTAGTGGCGCGACAGCGGTAGAATTTAAAAAAGCGGTATTATCGTTGACGGTTACGCCGCAAATTACGCCGGATAATCGACTTATTTTAGACCTCAACGTCACTCAAGATAGACCCAGCCAAGTCGTGAAAACAAGGGAAGGGGAGGCTGTTGCCATTGATACGCAACGGATCGGGACACAAGTGCTCGTCAACAATGGTGAGACGGTCGTGTTGGGCGGCATTTTTCAACACAGTATTACCAATAGCGTCGATAAAGTCCCGTTGTTAGGGGATATTCCTGGTTTAGGGGCGTTATTTAGGCGAACTTACGAAAAAGTGGGGAAAAGCGAATTATTGATCTTTGTAACGCCTGAAATAATTGTGCAGTAACTGATTGTAAACGCTCGCTTTATTGAAAATAGTGAAAAATAAAGTTGCATTACGGTCACCTTACCTTGATAATTTCGGGTCTTATCACGTCTTGTCTGTGAGGAATCGGTGTCACAAGCCCTTTTTCCGATGCTTTTTTTTCGGTATTTTCTTGTGGCGATGTCATTGAATTAACGTTGTAAATTACTGCTAAACATGGCTGAAAAACGTAATATTTTCCTTGTTGGCCCTATGGGCGCCGGCAAAAGCACTATCGGTAGACACCTAGCTCAACAACTTCATATGGAGTTTGTTGATTCTGATACCGTTATTGAAGAACGCACTGGTGCAGACATCTCTTGGGTGTTTGACGTCGAGGGCGAAGAAGGCTTCCGCATTCGTGAAGAGTCAGTGATTAATGATCTGACTGAGGAGCAAGGCATTGTCCTTGCGACTGGTGGTGGTTCGGTTAAGAGTAAAGAAAACCGTAATCGACTATCTGCACGCGGAATCGTTGTATATTTAGAAACCACAATTGAAAAGCAGCTTGCTCGCACCAACCGCGACAAAAAGCGCCCATTACTGCAAACGGATGATCCGCGTGAAGTATTGGAATCGCTCGCGGATGAACGCAACAACTTGTACAAAGATGTGGCGGACTACACTGTGCGTACTGATGATCAAAGTGCAAAAGTGGTAGCCAACCAAATCGTAAAAATGCTAGAAGAAGGTTAATTACAACCTTCTTGAACGGAGAGCAAACCATGGAACGGATTACGGTTAATCTTGGTGAGCGTAGCTACCCTATTTCAATTGGTGCCGGGTTATTTAATGACTCGGCGCAATTTTCTCAAATTCCAGATGGAAAATCGGTGGTACTGATTACCAATACCACGGTTTCCCCTCTTTATTCTCAAGCCATCCTCAATCAATTGGATAGCAAAGGTTGTCAAACCTCTTTGCTAGAATTGCCTGATGGTGAGCAATACAAAACACTTGAGACCTTCAACACAATTATGACGCACCTACTATCCGGTAATTATGGCCGTGATGTTGTAGTGGTGGCATTAGGTGGGGGGGTTATTGGTGATCTTGTTGGGTTTTCGGCAGCGTGTTTTCAGCGCGGTGTTGATTTTATCCAAATCCCTACAACTCTACTTTCCCAAGTCGACTCTTCGGTAGGGGGTAAAACCGCAGTTAATCATAGTCTAGGTAAAAATATGATTGGTGCATTTTATCAACCTCAATCGGTGATTATCGATATTAATTGCTTGAACACATTGCCGGAGCGAGAATTTGCTGCGGGTATGGCCGAAGTGATTAAGTATGGGATCATCTACGATGCGGAATTCTTTGATTGGCTGGAGAGTAATCTTGATAAGCTGTATCAACGGGATCAAGTTGCCTTGACTTACGCCATTGCGCGTTGTTGTGCCATCAAGGCTGAAGTGGTGGCGTTGGATGAGAAAGAATCCGGTATTCGAGCATTATTGAACCTAGGTCATACATTTGGTCATGCCATTGAAACTGAACTAGGGTATGGTAAATGGCTACATGGAGAAGCGGTATCGTCTGGTACGGTGATGGCAGCGCATACAGCGCAGTTGCTTGGTGATATTTCAGCAGCGCAAGTTGAACGAATTATCACGATTTTAACGCGCGCAAAACTGCCTGTTCACACACCAGAATCAATGACATTTGATGATTTCATGAGTCATATGATGCGAGATAAAAAAGTGTTGTCTGGTCAGCTTCGTTTGGTATTGCCAACGACGATCGGTGATGCTCAAGTTGTCTCTGATGTACCCAATGAGTTGATTGAGAAAGCGATTGATAAGTGCCGTATCTAACTGCTGAACAATAAGTTAGTAGGTATTTGATTCATCGACAAAAGGCTCCTAATAGGGGCCTTTTTTAGATCTCAGGATTCTTTACTGGCCCGAATTGCGTGTGGTTTTGAGCGTTTCGTGTCTTAATATTAGCGTTTTTCCTTTTAACATTAGCGTTTCGCCGTTAAATTGAAACACCTCACCTTTGAACTTAAGCCTTAAGTGTGAGGGGGATTTTTGACACGAAGAACTTTGACACGAAGAGTAACGAGCCAATGAGTTTGTCTTATGAAATGCGAGTGATGGAATTGGACTCGCAGACCCATCTTCTAGAACGACTGCAGTTACTGACTCAGTTTTCATCGAACTTTGTTGCGGTGAAAGGAGAGGCAGGGATGGGAAAAACATGGCTGTCGCATCGTTACTTGGAATCATGGGCACATGGCAAAAATCAGTCGTTGGTCACCAGTTTTCCCAATCAAGATGACCAGGTAATTCGTGGCAATATATTACGTCAGCTGTTTCCATTGGCTTTGTATAGTGAGACCGATACCTTACACGACAGCGTTGAGCGAATTCTAGAAGGAGAGGCTTGCGATGTGGTGGTCGTTGTTGATGACGCCCAGCATTTATCTCAAGCGCTGTTGGCTGAGCTTTGGTTACTTGTTCTTGCTACGCATAATGTCGGTCACCAAACGGTGAGTGTGGTGCTGTTCAGTGCCAGCAATCACACATACGGTCGTGTTGCTCGGCTTAGCCATGGTTTAGAGATTAAACCGATAGAGTTGGAAGTCGAAGAGCTGTCTAAATCGGAAGCCAAACGGCTTTTTGAGACATTAGTGTTACGCTACGCTGATGAAAGTGTTGAAAAAAGAATCAAAACTGCGTTTACTAAGGCGAGACCCATCCCTGGGGATATCTTGGTACTAGGAGAGCAAACAATGGAAAAGAAAGTAATTATTCGTTCACTGGTTGGCTCGCCAGCTAAGATTGCAGCATTGGTTATTGTGTTGATCATTCTTATTTTTTTAGGCTACCGCTCATTACTGCAACCGTCAAATGACCAAGTTGAGGTTATCGATAGCAGTGACGACGTCGTGATCACCACACCGGATTCTGATATTGATGCGTCCTCTGCGGAGCAAATTAGCAATGCTAATCAAGAAATGCCGGCAGTGGAATCTACCATTGATGATTCTATGGCGTTGCCTCCTCAGGTGACCTCTGAGACCGCTAGTGTGGGGGAATCAGAAAGTGGCGAGCGAGTGGTTATTACCTCTGATGTCGTTGATGCCTTATTAGAAGATAATACAGCGATTGCGGTGGCGAAGGCCGCTGAGATCCAAGCGGTAGTGCTACCGGAAAATACGGTTGTGGATGTAGAGAGTGATGAGGTGCTGCAAACACCGATTACCTTCTCTTTTGCCCGTGATGAGCTAAAAGCGATGGCAGCCAACACGTACACCTTGCAAATGTCAGCGATGACGAGCATGGATGACGTGCAACGTTTTTTGAATGAACACACGTTTGACAAGCCAGTGCGCGTATACCCAACTATTCGTAATGACGAGAAGTGGTACATCGTGACTTACGATCAGTATTCGAGTATTCAGGCAGCACGTGATGCGGCTGAGGCGTTACCTGAGGCGCTGCGTTCGCTTGGGGCTTGGGCAAAATCATTGAGCCAAGTTCATCGGGAAATTGATCGTGGGCAAGCGTCGTCTTCGCAGTAAGTTCAAGGCTGTGTTGATGCGAGAAAGGTCAACATAACAGATTGAATTATGATATATTCCCCTCCCTTAAATTTTGGGTGGCAGTAAATAGAGCAAGCAATGAAAAAGCAACGCGCCTTTCTAAAGTGGGCTGGTGGAAAGTATGGCTTAGTCGAAGATATTCAAAAGCATTTACCAGACGCTAGGAAATTGGTGGAGCCCTTTGTTGGTGCTGGTTCTGTCTTTTTGAATACCGATTATGACCAGTATTTACTCGCCGATATAAACCCGGATTTAATTAATCTCTACAATCTGCTAAAAAACGATCCAGATAGGTACATTGAAGAAGCCAAGCGCTTCTTTACCCCTGAGCATAATCGCAAAGAGGTGTACCTTGGGGTGCGTGCTGATTTTAATCAGAGCGATGATGTGTTGTTTCGTTCTGTTGCCTTTCTATATATGAATCGATTCGGTTTTAATGGCTTGTGCCGTTACAACAAAAAAGGCGGCTTTAACGTACCTTTTGGTTCTTATAAAAAGCCTTATTTTCCAGAAAAAGAGCTGATTTTTTTCGCAGAAAAAGCCAAAAAAGCAACGTTTGTCTGTGAGGGTTACCCAGAAACCTTCAGCCGCGCTCGCAAGGGATGTGTCGTGTATTGCGATCCGCCTTATGCGCCGCTCTCGAATACGGCAAACTTTACCTCGTACACGGGTAATGGCTTCTCCTTAGATGACCAAGCCGCATTAGCGGATATCGCGGAACATACGGCCTTCGACCGCCAGATTCCAGTGCTGATTTCCAATCACGATACCACGTTGACACGACGCCTATATCACGGCGCTCAACTCAATGTGGTGAAGGTGAAACGTACCATCAGTCGCAATGGCTCTGGGCGTAATAAGGTGGATGAGTTACTTGCGTTATTTGAAGCTAAAGCCAAGCCTGAAGCAAAAGTGATATCGGATTTGGATAAGCGCTAGGCTTTCTTGACCGCCTTCGGTAGAATTGCGCGCAATTGTTGCTCGCTAATCCATTCTATTGAGGTCAGGTATGACAGATTTTCTAATTGCGCCATCCATTTTATCCGCTGATTTTGCACGTCTTGGCGAAGACGTTGAAAAAGTGCTAGCTGCTGGCGCTGATGTTATCCATTTCGATGTCATGGATAACCATTTCGTACCTAACCTGAGCTTTGGCGCGCCAATCTGTAAAGCGCTTCGTGATTACGGTATTACGGCTCCAATTGACGTACATTTGATGGTAAAACCGGTAGATAGCCTGGTTCCTGACTTTGCGAAAGCGGGCGCTTCTATGATTACCTTCCACATTGAAGCAACTGACCACGTGGATCGCACCCTACAATTGATCAAAGAAAATGGTTGTAAAGCTGGGGTGGTACTTAACCCAGCCACACCATTAACTTGCCTTGATTACATCCTTGATAAAGTTGACATGATCTTGCTGATGTCAGTTAACCCAGGCTTCGGTGGTCAATCTTTCATCCCTTCTGCGCTTGATAAACTGCGTGAAGTTCGTCGTCTTATTGATGCTTCTGGTCGTGATATTCGTCTTGAAATCGATGGTGGTGTTAAGGTGGATAATATTCGTGAAATCGCGGAAGCGGGCGCCGATATGTTTGTCGCAGGTTCTGCTATTTTCAATCGTCCTGATTACAAAGAAGTGATCGATGAAATGCGTGCTGAGCTTGCGAAAGTACAGAAGTAATCAAGAGAATTAATGAATGCCATCTATTAAACTTGTCGTTTTCGACCTCGACGGTACGCTCCTTGACAGTGTTCCCGATCTTGCCCTTGCTGCTGATCAAGCCGTGCAAGCGCTGGGTTACCCAAGCGTGACTGAAGAACAGGTCCGTGATTATGTTGGCAACGGTGCCGATGTGCTTATTGCCCGTTCATTGAGTCAGAGTGTGACGGTGAACCCCGAGCTATCACCGGAGTTGTGTGATAAAGCCCGCGTGTTATTTGATGACTTTTATGCGGCTAGTGGCCACAAACTTAGCCACCTCTATGCGAACGTCCACAGTACGCTGGATACGTTAGTAGCAAATGGTTATACCGTTGCGCTGCTTACCAATAAGCCGTCTAAGTTTGTGCCTGAGTTGCTTGAGCAACACCAACTCGATAAGTATTTCACTCATGTGCTAGGTGGCGACGCGTTTCCCAATAAAAAACCGGATCCCGTTGCACTCAATTGGTTAATGGAACAAGAGCGTGTCTTGCCACATGAAGTCTTGATGGTTGGGGATTCTCAAAATGATATCCTTGCTGCCCGCAATGCCGGTTGCCTAGCATTTGGGTTAACCTATGGTTATAACCATGGTGAGCCAATCGCGAATGCAAACCCCGACTTTGTTGCTGATGATGTTGCTGAAGTACTGAATGCCGTCGAAAAGGGTGCATTACTCACGACAAACTAGCGCTGAAGTGCCACAAGGTATCAATATACGGGGCAGAGCGATAAAAAAGTCTTCATGGCTATGGCAAAATACTTTGCAATGAGTACACTGCTAAAACCGCGTAAGAAATTGCGCGGTTTTTCATTATCCTAATTATCTCGTTAAGAAGTCGAAGGAATCATAGTTATGAGCAAGCCCATCGTATTGAGTGGTGTTCAACCATCAGGTGAACTAAGTATCGGTAACTACTTGGGTGCTCTACGTCAATGGCAACAGATGCAAGACGATTACGATTGTCAGTACTGCGTAGTTGACCTTCATGCGATTACGGTTCGTCAAGATCCGAAAGCCTTGCATGAGGCCACACTAGACGCTCTGGCAATCTGTCTCGCAGTTGGTGTTGACCCTAAGAAGAGCACGTTATTTGTCCAGTCACACGTACCGGAACATGCTCAGCTAGGTTGGCTTCTTAACTGTTATACCCAGATGGGTGAGCTGAATCGTATGACTCAGTTTAAAGACAAGTCTCAGCGTTTTGCCAATGATGTGAATGTCGGCCTATATGATTACCCGGTATTGATGGCCGCAGACATTTTGCTATATGGCGCACACCAAGTGCCGGTAGGCAGCGACCAAAAGCAGCACCTTGAACTTGCTCGTGATATCGCGACTCGTTTTAATAACATCTATACGCCAGAGGCGCCGTTGTTCACTGTACCAGAACCGTACATCCCAACGGTGAATGCACGCGTGATGAGCCTGCAAGACGCAACGAAGAAAATGTCGAAGTCAGATGATAACCGTAAAAACGTCATCACCTTACTAGAAGAGCCTAAGTCGATTTTGAAGAAAATCAACAAGGCACAAACTGATGCAGAAACGCCGCCACGTATTGCCAATGACTGGGAAAACAAGGCCGGTATCTCTAACCTGATGGGCTTGTATTCAGCCGCAACCGGTCAATCGTTTGCAGAAATCGAAGCACAGTACGCAGGTGTTGAGATGTATGGGCCGTTCAAGAAAGATGTCGGTGAAGCCTTGGTGGCAATGCTAGAGCCAATCCAAAGCGAGTATAAGCGTGTTCGTGCGGACCGAGCTTATATGGATGACGTAATGCGTCAAGGCGCTGCTAAGGCCTCTGAGCGCGCGTCGGTAACGCTAGCAAAAGCGTTTAAAGCGGTGGGTTTTGTTACCCGCCCATAGCGATTAACCTCGTGTTTATATTGAAGCCCCTTGGTTTACCCAAGGGGCTTTTTTTATGCCTGATTTTTGTGTTTATGTGACTAACTTTTTTTGTTGATAGTTGGGTCTTGTTTCAATACTTCATAATTCGAATGAGATCTTCACCTCAGTTATTCATGTGATCGTTTATCAATTGCAAGATAAATGACAACACTCGTCTCGAAAATAGCAACTTATATACAACGATGTGCGTTCAGGCAAAGGATACATTGCCATCAAATTCGAGGTGAATAATGACAAGCACAAACAAAAAGCAGTGGTTAGTACTTTTCGTATCGTCAGCATTAGCGGGTGGCGCAAGTGCTGAGGTATTTCTTTCACAATATGTCGAAGGAACCAGTTTTAATAAAGCCATCGAGGTGGCGAATTCCAGTGACGTAGCGGTTTCACTTAGCGATTATCAGTTGGCAAAATCACCCAATGGTAATGGCACTTGGAATACATTAGATCTATCCAGCTACACCATACCTGCTAATTCAGTGTTGGTATTTGCGAATGAAAAAGCCAGCCCGGAAATTCTAGAAAAATCGACATTGGCCACGGCAAATCAAGTCGTCAATTTCAATGGTGATGACCCGATTGCCCTGTTTAAAGATGGGGAAATTGTCGATGTGATTGGCGAAATGGGGAGTACCTTTGGTGAGAATAAGACCTTAGTGCGTTACGCGAATCACTTCCAACCTTCTTCGAGCTATCAGCCAGAGCAGTGGGCAGTCTTAGGTAGCAATGACATTACCGGTTTAGGTCAGCTGGAAGCCGTAACACCTCCGGTGGCTTTTCAGTGTTTAGAGGAGGGAAACCCTCCGCTCTTTACCGCTATTCAAACCATACAGGGTGAAGGTGGGCACTCTCCGTTTATTAGCGGTTATCCGTACATCACCACAGAAAGCTTCTTTGTTGAAGGGGTAGTGTCTGCGGTGACAACCAGTATCAGTAAAGGCTTTTATTTGAATGCCTTGCAGGATGACCATAACGAGCTGACATCGAATGGATTGTTTGTTTACACCGAATCGAACCACAACTTGAAACCTGGCGATGTGGTGTGTGTGAAAGGCCAGGTTCAGGAATATTATGGACAAACACAGCTTAAGCCTTCGCAACAAGATTGGCTAAAACAAGATGAGCAAACACCACCGTCGGCGGTGCCTGTTGTCGCGATAGAGTCCGATGAAAACTTTGAACAAACCTTGGAGCGATACGAAGGGATGTTAGTGGCGCTGCCCAAAACCCTTGATATGCGAGTGACGAGGACGTTTGGTTATGATTACGCATCACGCCGAAACAACATGGTGCTATCACATGAACGGGTAAACCCACATCCAAATCAAGCTTTCCCCGCTGGGTCTGATGAGGCGATATCACAAAGCGAAGAGAATGCGCTAAGGCGTCTGTTTGTGGAATCTGATCAACCAGCGCCTAATGGTGTCGTCCCTTATTACCCTGATTTTGCTAAAACGGATATTGACCAAGATGGCAGTACCGAGGACTACATTCGAATTAACGATGGCTTGTTTGGTATCGAAGGTGTGATTGGTTATAGCTATGGTGAGTATCGCCTTATCGCGACCAATACGATTACTTCAAACAACTTTGTTCGCCATACCCCGCGTACAGCCGAGCCTAATTTAGTCGATCAACCGTGGACTAAGGCCGATCTTCGAGTGGCGACATTTAATGTTCTGAATTACTTCAACTCGCCATTTGGTGGTGACGAGAATCGATTTGGCAGCAACCGAGGTGCGAACACGGCCGATGAGTTCGCTGCGCAGCAAGAGAAAATTTTGCAGGCTTTGGTGCGCTTGGACGCCGATATCATTGGCTTGATGGAAATTGAAAATAACGGATTTGGCGATGATGGCGCGATTGCACAACTGGTGCGTGAGCTGAATGAACGGTTAGATTCGAAAAAGAAACAGTATGCGTATGTCAGTACCGATTCAAATGATGATGGTGTGGTTGATAAGCTTGATAGTGTCGGAACCGATGCGATTACCACCGGTGTAATTTATCGACCTAAGTCAGTAAAACTCAAAAACGTTAACGTATTTGAAATGCCAAGACAGGTGGCGCCTGAAGTGGTAGATGACAAGGGTAAGGTGATTGAAGATGGTAAAAACTATCAAAGAGACACCCTCGCTCCAACCTTTAAAGTCAAAGGTGGTAAAGAGGTACTGACGATTGCGGTGAATCACTTTAAGTCAAAAGGCTCAAAATGTTGGGAAGATGCGGCTCCTGAATCAGCAGGCGGTCAAGGTGGACAAGATGTGGATCAGCAGGGCTCGTGTGAGCAGTTTCGGGTTGCCGCTGCCGTAGCACTTGGTGACGCACTTGAGGCGATTGATGGCCATAAAATGGTACTGGGCGATCTGAATGCTTACGGTAAAGAAGATCCTTTATTGATACTGACGGATTACAGTACCAGCAACTATGACAAGGTGATCCGGGCGGCTCGTAATACGTTCATCGGAGATCAACAACAATTTGGTGATGATGGGGCGGTGATTACTCACAGTTATGGGTACATTAACGTATTAGGAGAGACGCATTCACAAGGCTGGAGCTATTCTTACAACGACGAGGTTGGGGCGTTGGATCATATCCTGATCAGCCCAAGTTTATCTGGAAAAGTGGTCGACGCAACGGAATGGCACATCAATGCCGGTGAATCGACGTTGTTTGACTACAACGACGAGTACAAGGGCGACCTGCCTAAGTATTTGGATCATTACCGCTCGTCTGATCATGATCCTGCGGTGATTGATCTCAATATCAATGGTGGTTCTATCGGTACTTTAGGGTTGGCGGCCATGCTTATCATTGGTTGGCGTAGACAACAACGCCACTGATAACCCTCGTGCAGCAAAGCTTACCTTAGCTTTGCTGCCTAACCTCTTCTGCTTTTTTTCTTGCCTTTCTGCCATCTTGTTGCAAAATACCGCCTTATTTTTACAAACACCAGACCGCAGCGAGTGCCATGTTACTTATCATCGATAACTACGACTCTTTTACTTATAACCTGTATCAGTATTTTGCTGAGCTCGGGGTAGAAGTACATGTGGTTCGTAACGATGAGATTGATATTGCAGGTATTGAGGCAATGAACCCATCACACCTCGTGATCTCACCGGGTCCATGCACGCCAAATGAAGCGGGTATTTCGCTTGAGGCTATCCGTTACTTTGCGGGTAAATTGCCTCTGCTTGGGGTTTGTCTTGGGCATCAAGCCATCGCACAGGTTTTTGGCGGCGATGTTGTGCGAGCGCGGCAGGTGATGCACGGTAAAACATCACCGATTACGCACACCAATCAAAGTGTCTTTGCTGGGCTCAATAACCCATTGACGGTCACACGCTACCATTCGCTTATCGTCAAGCGGGAGACATTACCCGATTGCTTTGAAGTGACCGCGTGGACGGAGTGTCCTAACGGTGAGTTTGATGAAATTATGGGCTATCAACACCGCACGTTAAACATTCATGCCGTACAATTTCATCCTGAATCCATCAAAACCGAACAAGGTCACGAGCTGTTGAGTAATTTCTTACAAGGCTAGTGCTTGATCGAGATCACCCTTTCATCTTTTCTTATCCTTCATAAGTTTTACTTATGAAAATGCAAAACTATTCGTTAATACTGATGAGCGAGCACCACAAAGCCCGTGTTGTTCATTTCTTTCCGAACTTGTTAAAAAATACTTCATTTAAATTCAAATTTAATGCATAAATACTCAAGGTGTTATGCCTATGCAGAGCAGATTGATGATCGAAAAGCATTTTCTGCTATTGTAATGGTTAAATAATTGTAAATACAATGCTGCATCAATGAGGGATGGTGAGAAATTTTTTCATCAGTAGAAAGTGTGAAGGTTCGTCCTAAACTTATAAAGGCTTATCTTAAGTCTATGAAGGTTCACTCTATGCAATGTAAATTCATCTAAAGCGTATAGCGATAAGGCACCACTAACGGTATGACAACCACTCGCGGTGCGATGCTGATGCTTGATGTCATCTTTGTGCGAATATCCCCCTTTCCTCGTGTGCAGTAATTAAAAGGAACGTGTTATGACAATGGAAAAAACAGTATCCCGCAAATGGTTTGATGAGGTGATGGTACCTTGTTACAACCCAATGGAAATGATCCCAGTTAAGGGCGAGGGCGCACGCGTTTGGGATCAGCAAGGTAATGAGTATATTGATTTTGCTGGTGGTATCGCCGTGAGCTGTTTAGGGCATTGTCATCCTGCCATGGTGAATGCGATAACAGAACAGGCGAACAAAATATGGCACCTCAGTAATGTGATGACGAATGAGCCTGCTTTGCGTTTGGCGAAAAAACTGACGGAAGTCAGCTTTGCGGAACGAGTCTTTTTTGCGAACTCTGGCGCTGAAGCTAATGAAGCCGCACTCAAGCTTGCTCGTCGTTGGGCTAGCGAGGTCCATGGGCCAGAAAAGTCTGAAATCATTGCATTTAATCAAGGGTTTCATGGCCGTACTTTCTTTACGGTGACAGTGGGTGGTCAAGCGGCTTATTCGGATGGGTTTGGTCCTAAGCCGGGTGACATTAGCCATATCCCTTATAACGACATTGCAGCACTTGAAGCGGCGATGTCGGATAAAACTTGTGCGATTATGATGGAGCCTTTGCAAGGTGAAGGAGGCATTATTTCGCCAGAGCCTGAGTTTGTACAAGCGGTTCGAGAGCTTTGTGACAAGTACAACGCGCTACTAATTTTTGATGAAGTCCAAACCGGAAACGGCCGTACGGGTCAGTTCTATGCATATCAAGGTTTGAGTATAACCCCAGATATTCTCAGTACGGCAAAATCTCTTGGCGGCGGCTTCCCAATTGGCGCCATGCTGACCACAAAGGAATTGGCGGCGCACATGAAAGTGGGCACGCATGGTTCAACCTACGGGGGTAACCCATTGGCTTGTGCCGTCGCAGAAGCCGTGGTTGATGTGGTTTCTTCTCCGGAAGTCCTTGCCGGCGTTGCTGAGCGTGAGGCTTGGTTCCGCGATGGGCTCAATGCCATCAATGATAAATACGATATTTTTTCTGAGATTCGTGGCAAAGGCTTGTTGCTTGGTGCTGCGCTTAACGAACAGTGGCAAGGGCGCGCTCGTGATGTTCTTGTCGCCGCTGGCGCTCAAGGCTTAATGGTTTTGGTTGCTGGTGTCAACGTAGTTCGTTTTACGCCATCACTTGTGATTACCAAAGAAGAAGTGGAATCGGGTCTAGCGAAACTAGATAAAGCGATCAGTACTTTGATGTAAAAGTACGTTGGTGTGCTACTCGTTTGAAACCCTCTCTTGGCTGTGGATGTACCAGGAGAGTTTGCGTCGGAGGGATTATTGATGCTTGTTGTTCGTCCTATTACGATGTCTGATTATGACGCCTTGCACACGTGCGCGGTAGAATCTGGTCACGGCTTCACGTCTCTTCCAGTAAATGAAGAGCTGCTTTCCAATCGAATTACTCACTCTGAATACAGCTTCAGTAAGACCGATGTCACCTCGCCAACCGATGAAGGTTATCTGATGGTTGGTGTCGACAGTGAAACCGGTGAGGTTGCTGGTACCACCGGTATAGAAGGTGCGATTGGTTGGGATGTGCCGTTTTACTCTTACCACATTAGTACTGTGGTTCACTCCTCTCCCAAACTGGGCGTTAACAACACCGTTAAGCTGCTCACCTTTGGCAATAACTACACCGGATGCAGTGAAATTTGCACCTTGTTCCTAAGGCCTGACTATCGTGTTGGCCTTAATGGTCGCTTAATGTCTAAATCGCGGTTTTTGATGCTGGCAGAGCACCCGCAGCGCTTCTCTAAAACGATTTTTGCAGAGATGCGAGGTGTATCAGATGCTGAAGGTAACTCACCGTTTTGGAAGTGGTTACAAGAGCATTTCTTTTCGATTGAATTCACCATGGCAGATTACCTGACGGGTATTGGTAAGAAGGGTTTCATTGCCGATCTTATGCCTAAGTTACCGATTTACGTCAATTTGTTGAGTAAAGAAGCGCAAGCGGTGATTGGTCAGGTGCATGACAATACCAAACCCGCCTTGAAGTTGCTCGAGAGAGAAGGCTTCACCTGTCGAAACTATGTGGATATTTTTGATGCTGGCCCGACCGTGGAGTGCGATCTACAAAATATCCAAGCGATTAGGAATTCATTCCGAGCCAAGGTATCGATCTCAGAGCACGCCAGTTCACAAGATTACCTTATTGCAAATACGTCATTTGAACACTTTAGAGCAACAGCCGCGAAAGCCGCTTATGACGCAGAAAGCCAGCGTGTCTTGTTAGCTCCAAGCGTGGCCGAGGCCTTGAACCTTTCTGAAGGTGATATGGTACGTATGCTCGCTCAGTAACAGGCTCTTGATGTTTATCCCGCCACGTTTGGTTATTTTTCGTGGCGTTGAAGACAATGCTCCAACCATTTTTATATGTTAAGGAATTCTCGATGACTCAATGGATCGCAGGACAGTGGGTAGCAGGACTTGGTGAACAATTTCATTCATTGTCACCTTACAATAATGAGGTGGTTTGGCAGGGACAATCAGCCACACCGGCGCAGGTTGAGTCCGCGGTTAGTGCCGCAAGACAGGCGTTTATCTCTTGGAAAAAAACCTCGTTTGAAGCGCGTGAAGCCATTGTATTAGCCTTTGCCGAAAAGCTAAAAGCGCGCAGTGAAGAGATTGCTATAGCGATTGCTAAAGAAACGGGGAAACCGTTGTGGGAAACTCGAACGGAAGCGGGCGCGATGGCCGGTAAGATTGCGATTTCCATTCGAGCCTATCACGAGCGTACTGGTCGCTCACAGCGAGAAGCGGCGGGGAACCAAATAGTCCTTCGTCACCGCCCTCTTGGTGTAATGGCAGTATTTGGGCCTTATAACTTCCCAGGGCACCTGCCCAATGGCCATATTGTTCCAGCGTTGCTGGCAGGGAACACGGTTGTCTTTAAGCCTTCTGAACAAACGCCACTAGTGGGTGAGCTTGCCATGCAGATTTGGCAGGAAGCAGGGTTGCCAGAAGGGGTTATTAACCTAGTGCAAGGCGGTAAAGAAACTGGCATTGCTTTAGCCGATGCCAAAGGTATTGATGGCGTGTTGTTTACTGGCAGCGCGAATACTGGCCATGTCCTACATCGTCAATTTGCCGGTCAGCCTGATAAAATGCTGGCGCTAGAGATGGGGGGCAACAACCCATTAGTTGTCAGTGAGGCGTATGGCGATCTTGATGCAACGGTCTACACCATCATTCAGTCTGCCTATATCAGTGCAGGGCAACGTTGTACGTGTGCCCGCCGATTGTATGTTCCCTTTGGCGATAAAGGTGACCAGCTTGTTGAGGCCCTGGTCGCCGCGATAGCAAAAATACGTATCGATGAGCCGTTTGCCGATCCGGCACCCTTCATGGGACCACAAATATCCATGCAGGCAGCACAAAACATCATACAGGCTCAGTCCGCATTGCAAGCCTTAGGCGGCAAGAGTTTGGTTGAGTCACAGCAGCGACAGGCAGCATTTGTGACGCCAGGGTTGATTGATGCGACCACAATTGATGTATTACCGGATGAAGAATATTTTGGCCCGTTGTTGCAGCTTGTACGCTATGAAACGCTAGAGCAAGCGGTTGAACTTGCCAATGATACCCGTTTTGGTTTATCCGCAGGACTTATCTCAACCAATGACGACGAGTGGTTGTATTTTGTTGACCATATCCGTGCTGGTATTGTGAATCGTAACCGTCAGTTGACGGGCGCGAGCGGTGATGCACCATTTGGTGGCCCTGGTGCATCCGGTAACCTGAGGCCGAGTGCTTTCTATGCCGCAGACTATTGTGCCTATCCGATGGCATCGATGGAGGGAGACGAAACGATTCTTCCAGCGACCTTAAGCCCAGGACTCGACCTCTAAGGAGCGACATATGAAAGTTGAATGGTTATTTGAGCAACTGTGGCAAGATTATACGACGCGCCTGTGTCCATCCGCCGCGAAAATTCAGGGGTTGCTGAAGGAGCAAGAAGCACTGATTAATGATCACATTGCCTTGCGCACCTTTAATCTCGACCCTGTTGGTATTGAGACATTGGCCAAGCCTTTTCTTGAGCTTGGTTACCAGCAAGGAGGCGAGTATGAATTCAAAGCTAAAAAGCTGTCAGCCATTCATTTAGAGCATGCAGACCACACGTTACCTAAGGTTTTTATTAGCGAACTGTGTGTGGAGCAGTGCTCACCCGAGCTACAGGCCATTGTGACCAAGCTGGTGGATCAAGTTGATAGTGCGGCCGTATCGTCGGCAGATTTTCTGTTTGGTGGGCGTCTGTGGACGTTGAGCAGCGAAGATTATCAAACACTGGCGCAAGAAAGTGAGTATGCCTCTTGGCTTGCCGCTCATGGTTATGGTGCGAATCACTTTACCGTGAGTGTGAATCAGTTGCAGCGCTTTGAAGACGTGGTGGCTGTGAATCATTATTTGCGCCAGGCCGGTTTTGAGATCAATGAATCAGGTGGTGAGGTCAAGGGATCGCCTGAGGTATTGCTGGAGCAATCATCGACCATGGCCGATAAAGTATTGGTGTCGTTTTTAGGCGAAGAGAAGCGTGTGCCTGGAGGTTTTTATGAGTTTGCTAAGCGCTATAAAATGAATGATAACACCTACTATCAAGGGTTTGTGGCAGCGTCTGCGGATAAAATTTTTGAGAGTACCCATCAATAAATAGACTCACCCTTTCGCCATAAAAAAAGCCACCTTGCGGTGGCTTTTTAATTATTAGTAACGTTAGATATTAACGCGTGCCGTAGACCACAATAGTCTTACCATGAGCAGAGATAAGGTTCTGCTCTTCCAGCATTTTAAGAATACGTCCTACTGTCTCACGAGAACAACCAACGATCTGGCCGATTTCTTGACGAGTAATTTTGATTTGCATGCCGTCAGGGTGCGTCATTGCGTCAGGTTGTTTTGCTAGGTTAAGTAGCGTCTGAGCAATACGACCAGTTACGTCAAGGAACGCAAGGTCACCAACTTTCTGGCTTGTCACTTGTAGGCGACTTGCCATCTGAGAAGATAAGCGCATGAGAATATCTGGGTTAACTTGGATAAGTTGACGGAATTTCTTGAAAGAAATCTCAGCCACTTCACAAGGTGATTTAGCTCGAACCCACGCTGTACGTTCTTGGTCTTCTTCAAATAGGCCTAGTTCACCGATGAAGTCACCTTGGTTAAGGTAAGACAAGATCATCTCTTTGCCTTCTTCATCTTTGATAAGTACTGCTACTGAACCTTTTACGATGTAGTAAAGTGTTTCAGCCTTCTCGCCCGCATGGATTAGCGTGCTTTTTGAAGGGTACTTGTGAATATGACAATGTGAAAGGAACCACTCTAGCGTTGGGTCGGTTTGAGGTTTACCTAGAACCATATTTCTTACTTCCTCTGCAGGGTATGCTTGCTGCTTTCCATATATTATAGCAAGTCCATTGTGTTGAGACTCACTAGCATAAAAGCACTTTGAAGATGGCGCAAGCGATCTTCTGTTTCAAAGAAATAGTATCCTTTTTTGCGCGGACTTTCTTGATTTTAATCGTGTCATCAGACCATTTTCCTATACAAAACTGTGCACATGATCACGGTATAAAAAATCATCTAAGTTTAGGCGCAAAAAACTAACCTATTTTCCCTGTTTCTATTAGCTGCTGTAGTATAGGACGGACAATTAATTCCATCGCAAAACTCATTTTCCCGCCCGGCACGACGATGGTGTTATGACGTGACATAAAGGAACCGTCAATCATTGAGAGTAGATATGGGTAATCGACATTCTTAATGCCCCTTAAGCGAATGACGACGAAACTCTCATCGAGACTTGGGATTCCCTTCGCATTAAGTGGGTTCGACGTATCAACGGTGGGGACGCGTTGGAAGTTGATATGAGTACGCGAAAATTGTGGTGTGATGTAGCTGAGATAGTCGTCCATTGACCGTACTATGGAATCGGTCACTGCTTCTCTGGAGTGTCCACGGTCACGTGTATCGCGAACAAATTTTTGGATCCACTCCAGGTTGACGATTGGAACCATGCCAATCAAGAGGTCAACGTGCTGAGCGGCATTAATGGCACCATCAACAACACCACCATGTAACCCTTCATAAAATAATACGTCAGAGTTTTGGGGTAAGTCTTGCCAAGGCGTGAAGGTGCCCGGCATTTGATTGTATGGGACCGCTTCGTCGAATGTATGTAGATAGCGACGAAATTGGCCGACGCCATTTTGTCCGTAGTTTTTAAAAAAGGTTTCAAGTGCAGGAAAGTCATTGGCTTGAGGGCCAAAGTAACTGATGTGCTTACCCTGTTCTTTTGCTTTGCGGATCTCGACATCCATCTCTGGGCGAGTAAAGCGATGGAAGCTATCGCCTTCGATAAACGCAGGTCTGATGTTCATCATGTTGAACATCTTGCGAAATGCTTCTGATGTTGTCGTTGTTCCAGCTCCTGAGGAGCCTGTCACCGCGATGATAGGGTGTTTCGCTGACATAACACTTCCTGTGTATTTTTAGTATTCATATCCCGATAAGCTGGGAAATGTTGTTTATGTATGGTTTATCTTAATCTGGGCACGAGCTTATCATGAGCGATTCAATCTATAATTGACGGCAAACGTATCGTTAACGGTAAATATGTAGTTAACGGTAAACGTATAGCTACCATCAACTATTTACTGATAAGCAGAGGCTTACTATAGCACCTCATAGCCAAAGGCGAGATATTTACAACGAGTTACGCATCTTGATGTCGACCGTTTCGTGTAATTCAGAAAAGACAATGACGGCTTCTCCCGATTCTAGTTGGCTTCGTACATGTGCAAGTTTATCGGCTAGAGTGTATTCGCTTTCACCGTAATCGGTGCCTTCACGCAATACAAATTCTTGAATCAAATTATCGAGTGTTTCCGATGCGATCTGCTGCCATGGGATAATCATAAATACCTCTCTCTTCTATGATGGTGAGAGTATATCAGAGATGAGCCCGACAGGAGTTATTCAGCAAGGTGTCGATAATAACTTGGCAATACTTCTTCAAGCCAGAAAACGGGTTTGCGCCAGCTTCCAGATAAAAAGCCGACGTGCCCACCTTGTTCGAGTAAACGATAGCTTAGATGAGGGGTCAGCTCATAATCAGGAATCACCTCATGATTCATAAATGGGTCGTCTTTAGCGTGGATAAACTGCGTAGGGATGACGATATCGTTCAAGCGTGGTAGTGCAGAACATCGTTGGTAATAGTCATCAGCGTCCTTAAAGCCGTGAAGTGGCGCGGTAATTAAATCATCAAATTCATAAAGCCTTTTCATTTCTTTTATTCGAGCGGCGGTTAACCCTAATGCCTCGCTGAGTAGGTGAGTTTTTAATAATGCATTTTTCTTCATCGAAGAGAGTAGGTAGCGTCGATATAGTTTGGAAAAACCTTGTTCAATACGGCTAGAGCACGCTGCGAGGTCTAAAGGGGCAGAAACAATCGTCGCACTATCGAGCTTAGTATCCGTCTTATAATGGGCGAGATAGTTAGTCAACATATTGCCCCCAAGGGATATGCCTACGGCTACCTTTTTGGCATTTGGGTAGCGATGATCCAAAAGCTCAATGAAGTGTCTTGCATCCCCGATTTCACCAGAATGATAGGCCCGAGCCAGACGGTTTAGATTGGGACCACACCCTCTAAAGTGCATCATAACCGCGAGCCAGCCTTGTTTTGCGAAGGCGTGCATCAACCCATTGGCATACGGGCTATTAAAGCAGCCTTCTAGTCCATGAAAGAGGACAAAGACCGGTTTATGCTTTGCCTTATCACTGTGGGGATCTTCACTCCATGCCAGTTCAACAAAGTCATCATCGGGGGTCTCAAGCGTTTCCCACACGGGGTCAAACAAGGAACGACGACGGATGAATCGAGGTATCAAGGTTTGAATATGCGGGTTACCGAGTCCCTTGGCGGCGATAAAAGGTTGTAGTGTCGGTGTGTTCATAATGTGAATTCACTGATTGGGTTTGATAATAATAGTGTATTGAGCTTTTCTACGCCGCTCTCTAGCTGTTCGATCGTTTGGGGGGAGCTTAATGAAAGCCGAACCGCAGGAATGACCGTTCCGCCCGGAGGGGCAAACAACTCCCCAGACTTAACAATGACCCCTAATTCTGCCGATTTTTGAACAAATTCACTGAGTCGCCACTGCTCAGGTAGGGTTAACCACACATGAAAACCACCGTTTTGGTAGCGCATGTTAAAAGCACCGAGAACGCGCTTGGTGATGGCCAGTCGCTGACTCATTTCATTATGAATGGCGGTGATATTGCGCTCTGCATCGCCAGATAGCAGCATTTCACAGGTGAGTGCAATCAGCAAAGGGCTGATCATCCAGCTGTGGTTTTGTAGAGTTAGAACAAGCTGTGGGTACAGTTTTTCTGGCGCACTGAGATAGCCGACACGAAGCCCTGGTGCTAAGCATTTTGAAAAGGCGCCAATATAAATGACGGTTTCTGGTGCCGAGTTTACAAGTGGTGCTGGGGGCGAGTCGAGTAACAAGCCGTTAATGTCATCCTCAATGATATAGACATTGTTGGCTTGGCATAGTGCGATGATAGCTTGGCGCCTTGCGGGTGACATGATAGCAGTGGTTGGATTTTGCAGTGTGGGTGTGAGGTATAAAAAGCGCGGAGAATAGCGCTTGCAGCATACCTCGAGCGACTCCGGTGTGATCCCTTCATCGTCCATTTCAACCCCTTTTAATGTGAGCTGATTTTGCCTTGCAAGTGAGATGACACCGGGGTAGGTGTACTGCTCCACCAACACCGTATCACCCGGACGAGTAAAGGTATCAAGGACCATCTGAATGGCGTGTTGAGCCCCCGAGCTAAACAGCAGCTTGTTGACATCGAGAAGGATGCCTTGCTCTTTCAACCAGTTTGCCACGATAGAGCGATGAGCATCCAAACCAGTTGGCGGTTGGTATAGCATCAGTTGATTAAGGTGCTGCGAAGATTGTCCTATACGCTGCATGGCCTGCTTGAGCATGTCGCTGCGATCGAGCCGCGGTGGAATGTTGTAGCTAAAGTTGCACTCGTTTGAGTGTTCTGGGAGCTCTTCAAACAACCAGCTCGGCTTCTCATTGTCGGTGACATACGTTCCCGCTCCAACTCGTGCTTCGACAAGCCCGCGACGCTCAACCTCTGCGTAAGCGCGAGTAATGGTACCCACGGTGACGGAGAGCTGATCGGCTAGCCAGCGATGGGTGGGCAGCTTTTCATTGCTCGAGAGTGTGCCATTGTTGATTTGATCGCTGATCTGATCGGCAATCTGTTTATAGATCGGCATCGGATCTTGTTTAGTTACACGAATGCTTGAGATTGTCATGGTGACAATAAACCTTTTGCGTCAAGTTTAATCCATTGTTATGGTTATTTTGTCGGCAATTTATCATTTATGCAACCATAAAATGGCAAATTGTATCGATACAATTTAAGCTATTGGATTAAGGAAGCAGCATGGAATGGTCGTTTATAATGTCAGTCGCTTTGTTTGCGATTGTCATGACAGGTACGCCAGGGCCTAACAATGTGATGTTAACGGCGTCGGGTGCCAATTTTGGCTATGTTAAAACGTTGCCACATTGTCTGGGTATCGGGCTTGGCTTGATCAGTTTGATACTGATTAATGGCGCAGGGTTAGGGGTGATCTTTACCAATTACCCTGTGGTTCAGACGTTACTCAAATGGCTGGGTAGCGGTTATTTATTGTACTTAGCGTGGCGGATACTATCGGCTGGGATCAGCACTTCGTCGCAAGATGATCAAGCAAAACCGATGACATGCTTTCAAGCGGTCTTATTTCAGTATTTAAATCCTAAAGCATGGCTGATGTCGATCACTGCAGTGAGTTCATTTGCGCTTTCCGGTGAGAGTTATTGGTTCTCACTTGGGGCGATCTGTTTGATCTTCTTATTGATTCAAGTCCAAACGTCTTCTGTTTGGATCGGCTTTGGCACGATAATTCGCCGCTACTTATCGACACCGATAGCTTGGAAGCGCTTTAATTCGAGCATGGCTATGCTGACAGCATCGTGTGTCTTGTTTATTTGGTAATGTCGTTTACTTGCTTGTCCGAGTGAGGAATAAGTCGCTAATGTACGAGAATTAAAACGAGTATGACTTATCCAGGGAGCGATTACTGGCGAGAGGGGAAGAAGGTCGCGAAAGGTTTGGCAAATACACAACCAAGGTGATCCGCACCAAGTTGCTGGCAGTATTTAGTGACGAGCAGCGCCCCTGTGTTGGTGGTGATGTGGCGTGCATTGATGCAGTCGACCAGATCAGATTGCTGCTGCTTTTCTAGGCTAAGCTCAAACTCTAGGGCCTCGCGGTACAGGCTGTCGTTGATGTTGTTTTTGAGCTGCCGCCTGAGGTGGCGAAAATGGTGGAGAAGCTGCTCAGTGCGTCCCAAGCAACCCTGTATTAAATGCCAATCTTCAGCAGAGAAATGACAGTGCTGCTCGTCTAACCATTTGAGCGCGAGCAGCAGGTTTACGTTGCCATGATAGTGGTTCTGAATCGCAAGACACGCCTCTTTAACTTCTCGCACACCATAGTATTGCAGGCTGAATTGCCATAGGTGTTCGAGGGTCAGTGGCGCGTGCTCATTACTCATGATTCATTGATTTCCTGTTCCATGTTTTCTAGCTCTTCATGCAGCCCCATCCACTCCATCTCTACGTCTTCGAGTGTCGATTTACTCGTTGATTGTTGGGCAAGGACTTTAGTCAGTTTAGCTTTGTTTTCCGCTTCATACAGTGAGGTATCAGATAATTGTGTTTCTGCTTCACTGAGGAGTGTATTTAGCTTATCCATTTGCTTTTCGAGTTTATCAATGGTTTTGCGTATTGGCGCTGTCAGCTTTCTGAATTCAGCCTCTTTGCGTTTTTGCTCTTTTTTTGCGGCCGCACTGTTTGTCGACGCTTTGCTCGGCTCGCTGGCTTGCGCTTCTTTACGCTCAAGCTTTTGCTGTTCTGTTAGCCATTTGTAGTAGTCCGTTAGATCGCCATCAAAAGGGGCAACCTGGCGGTCATGAACAAGATAAAGGTCGTCAGTGGTTGCACGCAGTAGGTAGCGGTCGTGACTGACAATGACCATCGCCCCTTCAAAGGTTTGCAATGCAAACGTGAGGGCCTGACGCATGTCTAAATCAAGGTGGTTGGTTGGTTCATCGAGTAGCAATAGGTTTGGCTTTTGCCATACCACTAACGCCAATACCAAGCGTGCCTTTTCACCACCTGAGAACGGCGCCACTTTATCCAGTGCTTTTTCACCCTGAAATCCAAAACTGCCCAAGTAATCACGGATCTGTTGCTCAGTCTGATTAGGGGCAATCTGCATCATGTGCTGCAGTGGCGTTTCTTCGGGATGGAGCGTTTCAAGCTGATGCTGTGCAAAGTAGCCAATCTTTACGCCCTGCGAGTAAGTGAAGTCTCCGCCCTTTGCTGCTAGCTCACCTGAGAGTAACTTGATGAGAGTGGATTTACCGGCACCGTTTCGTCCCAGTAAACCAATGCGACTACCTGGAACGAGGTTGAGACGAATTTTTTCTAGGATCAGATTGTTGTCGTAGCCTGCTGAGACGTCATCCATCATCATGATTGGATTAGGCAAAGCGGCAGGCTCTCTGAATTCGAAGCTAAACGGATTATCAAGTTGAGCCGGTAGCACTTTCTCCATACGCTCCAGTGCTTTGATACGGCTTTGCGCTTGGCGGGCTTTTGAGGCCTTGTAGCGGAAGCGGTCAATATAGCTTTGCATATGCGACATCTGTTTCTTTTGTTTCTCAAACATCGCTTGCTGCAAGATCAATTTCTGCGCGCGTTGTTCTTCAAAAGAGGAGTAGTTGCCGGTGTATTCGTTGAGGGCTTGGTTTTCGACATGAACAATTCGGCTGACGATCGGATCAAGGAAGTCGCGATCGTGAGAGATCAGGATCAATGTCCCCGGATAGTTTTGTAACCAGCGCTCTAACCACATGACAGCATCAAGATCTAAGTGGTTGGTTGGTTCATCGAGTAATAATAGGTCTGAGCGACACAACAGGGCTTGGGCAAGGTTAAGACGCATACGCCAGCCCCCTGAGAATTGGGTCAAACTCCAGCTCATCTGTTCTTGGGTAAACCCTAAACCGTCAAGTAATTCAGCCGCTCTGGCTCGAATGCTGTAGCCGTTAATCACTTCTATTTTTCCATGCAGCTCTGCTACAAGGTTACCGTTGTCTGCTTGCTCGGCCTTGAGAAGATCGTGCTCTAACCCTCGAAACTCGCGATCACCATCGATGACATATTCAATTGCGCTGCGATCAAGCGCAGGGGTTTCTTGGGCGACCCAGGCGAGTTCCCAATGTGATGGTTGATGGAAGGTACCCGCATCAATAGACAGTTCATCTTTAAGTAACGCAAATAATGTAGATTTGCCGCAGCCATTTTTTCCCACGAGACCAACTTTGTCTCCAGGGTGAATAGTGGCAGAGGCTTGATCGAGTAGAGGCTTTCCACCTCGAAGCAATTGGATGTCGGAAAAGGTGATCATAAGGCTATAACTAACGGTGAGTTTGAACTTTGGAATACTAGGGGCAAAGTGGATAAATGTCGATCATTATCCGTTTTACGTTATGATGGATCAAAGTTATAACAATTATCTTATTGCTAGGTACTACAAGGAACGATTTCAAGACATGACGTCTGCATTATTAAGTTCAGTTCCCTCTCCTAAAGTTCTGGTTATCTATGCCCATCCAGAGCCACAAAACTCGGTTGCCAATCAGGTAATGCTCAAGAAAATTCAGTCGCTCGATAATGTCACGTTGCGTGATATCTATGCGCTTTATCCTGATTTTTTTATTGATGTAAATGCTGAGCATCAGCTGCTGTTAGAGCACGATGTGATTGTCTTTCAACATCCGCTTTATATGTATTCATGTCCCTCGTTATTAAAAGAATGGATTGATCGGGTATTAGGCAAAGGCTTTGCTTTTGGCGATGACTGTGCATTAGAAGGCAAGTATTGGCGTAGCGTTATTACCGCTGGCGGCAAAGAAGAAGCGTTCAGCCAAACTGGCTACAACAAATACCCGCTTGAGCAGATACTGCAACCTTTCGAACTTTCCGCTGCCTTGTGCAAGATGCATTGGGTGGAGCCCCTTGTTTTGTATTGGTCACGACGTGTTGACGATATTGAACGCTATCAGCATGCCGAGCATTATCGGCAATGGCTGATGCATCCATTGGATGATGAATACATCCTTCCCAGCAACCTGAAGCAGGAGAGTGGCAATGGCGATGACCAGTGATCTATTGCAAAACAGTGTCATCTTTCTTTCTGCCGCTGTTGTTGCCGTCCCGATTGCTCAAAGGCTCGGTTTAGGGTCGGTACTTGGTTATTTACTGGCTGGTGTTGCGATTGGCCCCTGGGGGCTTGGCCTTATCAGCGATGTCGATGAAATCCTGCATTTTGCAGAGTTTGGCGTGGTATTGCTGCTGTTTTTGATCGGCTTAGAGCTAAACCCCAAGAAGCTATGGCAAATGCGTGTTCCTATTTTGGGGCTCGGAGGGGCACAGGTGGTGGTGACCACCATGGTGCTATCGGGGATTGCATCTTTATTTGGTCTTAGTTGGCAAACCAGTTTAGCGATCGGTATGGGGTTGGCGTTATCGTCGACGGCGATTGCTCTGAAGGTGATTGAAGAACAAGGGCTAGAAGGGGGGGAAACGGGGCAATCTGGTTTTGCGGTGTTGTTGTTTCAAGATATCGCGGTGATTCCAATGCTGGCGTTGTTACCGCTGTTAGCGGGCAACACATCAGGGAATTGGGCCGATATTGCTTGGATGTTTGCTGGTATCGTGGGTTTACTCGTTGGCGGTCACTTCTTGATTCGTCCGTTATTTCGCTACGTCCTTATGAGCGGGGTTCGAGAACTATTTACTGTCACGGCGTTGTTGCTGGTGGTGGGGATTGCCGTGTTCATGCAAAAGCTTGGGTTGTCGATGGCGTTGGGTACGTTTCTGGCTGGTGTGTTGTTGGCGGAGAGTGAGTATCGTCATGAGCTAGAGGTGGCGATTGAGCCATTCAAAGGGCTGCTGCTTGGGCTGTTTTTCATCGCCGTTGGCATGGCGGTCAATCTGGGATTATTGGTTTCGGAGCCACTAAAAGTATTGATGGCGGTCGCTGCACTTGTCGTGATCAAAGGCTTATTGCTGTACGTTTTGGCGCGACTGTTTGGTATTAGACCCAAAGCACGAAGTAAAATGGCGGCGATCTTGAGTCAAGGGGGGGAGTTTGCGTTTGTCATTTTCACGGCGGCCAGTGCGCAAGGGTTGTTATCGATTGAAGAGTCGGCTTTTCTGCTAGTGGTTGTCAGTTTGTCGATGGTGACGACACCATTGCTTTTGATGGGGCAGAAAAAATGGTTCGAAATGTCACTCAACAATACCGAGGAAGCCTCGCTGGAAAGCGATGTTCATGATCGAGAGCCCAAAGTTATCATCGCTGGATTTGGTCGTTTTGGGCAAATTGTTGGTCGTTTGATGTACGCCAATAAGGTGAGAATTACGGTGCTTGAGAGTGATGCGAGCCAGATACATTTACTCCGAAAATATGGCTATAAAGTGTTTTACGGCGATGCGACGCAACTCGATTTATTGCGCGCCGCGGGAGCGGATAAAGCAGAGGCCATTGTGGTCTGTACGGATTCACCAGAAGAGATCATGAACGTGGTGGATATTTGTCATACGCACTTCCCAAAACTCAAGGTATTGGCTCGTGCTCGAAGCCGTGTTGAGGCGTATCAGCTTATGAATCATGGTGTGAGTAAGTACTCACGAGAAACCTTCTTGGGTGCGCTAGATCTGGGGCGACAAACCTTGATCGAACTGGGTTTTCATCCGTACGAGGCCAAGCGCGCCGAAGCACATTTTAAAAAGCTAGATAACGCGATGCTGAAAGAGCTGTTGCCTCAACATAATGAAGACGCTCAATTGGCGCAGCGTTCGAAAGAAGCACGTAAAGAATTAGAAGAAATTTTTGGCAGAGAAATGGAAAATGATCGCCAATCAAGAAATTTTTGGGATTAACCCCAGTTAGGAAGCAAAATGACGCGTATTAAAAAAAGATTTATCGCGGGCGCAAGTTGCCCTAAGTGTTCCACTCAAGACAGCCTGCGCTGGTGGATAGAAAATAATGTTGAGTGGGTTGAGTGTGTTGAGTGTGAATTTTTAGAGCAACGCACCCCACAATCGGTCGAAAAAAGTGAACGAGGCGAAGAGGCATTAATTGGCATTTTTAAGCCTGAGTGATTGAGTTTCTAAATTTCGTCCCCATAATGTGCACATAAGCCGCACAAGCGGTGATTATTTTGTGAGGCATCGCCTCAAGTGCCAATCCTTTGGAGTTCACATGAAAATTGCTAAGAACGTAGTCGTTAGCGTCGCATACCAAGTAAAAACTGAAGACGGTGTTGTTGTTGATCAATCAACAGTTGAAGCCCCGCTTGATTACCTTCACGGTCACAACAACCTGATCGTAGGTTTGGAAAAAGAGCTAGAAGGCAAGGAAGTCGGTAGCAAATTCACTTCTGTTGTTGCGTCTGAAGAAGCGTACGGCGAGTACAATGATGCACTAGTACAGCGTGTTCCAGCAGATGTATTCCAAGGTGTTGACGTGATTGAAGTCGGTATGCGCTTTCTAGCGGACACAGACCAGGGTCCTATCCCAGTTGAAATCACGGAAGTTGATGGCGACGAAGTCGTGGTTGACGGAAACCATATGCTCGCAGGTCAGACACTCACGTTTGATGTTGAAGTTGTGGCAATGCGTGAAGCAACAGCGGAAGAAGCTGAGCACGGTCATATTCATCAAGAAGGTGGCTGTGGTCACGATCACGACCATGATCATGAAGGTGGTTGTTGTGGTGGTGGCGATCACGACCATGGTGAGAAAGCTGAGAAGAAAGAAGGCTGCTGCGGTGGCGGCGGTTGTGGCTCTCACTAATTCATCGAATTTTTAGAAAGTATCACTTCTTGTAAGTGCACTTTTTAATATCAATGACATCAAAGGCCTCCCAAATGGGAGGCCTTTGTGTTTTTATGGTTTTTATTTGGACAGAGCTTAGAGGAATCAAAGGATGACGATGTCTTTTTCTATCGCGATTCATGGCGGAGCGGGCACCATCTTGCCAGAGCAAATGTCGCCTCAATTAAAACAAGATATTCTTGAGACACTGTCGCAGTCGGTCAAGGCGGGTGAGCGTCTTCTAGCGCAAGGTGGTGATGCACTTGACGCGGTTGTTGAGGCTGTGAAGGTATTAGAAGACTCTCCCCATTTTAATGCAGGTAAAGGCTCGGTGCTGACACACACCGAAATGGTCGAGATGGATGCCTCAGTGATGCATGGGCGCGAGATGGATGCAGGAGCGGTGGCAGGTATACAACATATCAAGAACCCGATCATGCTTGCCCGCGAGGTTATGCAAAACAGTGAGCACGTCATGCTTATTGGTAGCGGCGCCGAAACCTTTGCCTTTGAACGCCAGTTTGAATACACCGAACAAGACTATTTCTATACCGACCGCCGCTATGAACAGCTTCAATCGATGAAAGAAAAAGGCTTGTTTGCGTTATCAGAATCGTCATTTCCTGACGCTCAACCCAAGTATCCGGATGATAAGAAATACGGCACGGTTGGCGCGGTGGCGCTTGATAAACAGGGTAACCTCGCGGCTGCAACGAGTACTGGCGGCGTGACAAATAAAAAATATGGCCGTGTAGGCGATACCGCAATCATTGGCGCGGGCACGTTTGCTGAGAATGGGAATGTCGCGGTGTCCACGACAGGGATGGGGGAGTATTTCATTCGAAAAACGGTCGCGAGTGATGTTGCAGCGAGAATGCGCTACCTAAAGCAGGATGTACATAGCGCGTGTGAGTCTGTGATTCAGGGAGAGCTTAAAGCCATGGGTGGCGAAGGCGGTTTGATTGCAATCGACAGCAAAGGGGAGATTCATTTTGCGATGAATAGCTCGGGCATGTATCGAGCATCAATCGATGTTGCTGGCCAGCTAAGCGTAAAGATTTATGCTGATGAATAAAGGCAAGATTCAAATGCGTGAATGGTGTGCAAAATCCCTTGCTTATTTTCCGTTCTTTCTATAACATTCGCGGTCCTTAATTCTCGGTCTTATTTATTAGTTCCTTGCTTCCTCTGGACGACCGAGCCACTCGTGGAAGCTAATAATCCGTAAGGAGCAACCTATGCGTCATTACGAAATCGTATTCATGGTGCACCCTGATCAAAGCGAGCAAGTTGCTGGCATGATCGAGCGTTACACTGGTTCTATCACTGAAGCTGGCGGTACTGTACACCGTCTAGAAGATTGGGGTCGTCGTCAACTGGCTTACCCAATCAACAAGCTTCACAAAGCGCACTATGTTCTTATGAACGTTGAAGCGCCTCAAGAAACTGTTGATGAACTAGAAACTGCTTTCCGTTTTAACGATGCAGTTCTACGTAACATGGTTATGCGTACTAAAGCTGCTGTTACTGAGCCTTCTATCATGCTTAAGCAGAAAGAAGAACGTGCAGAGCGTGCTCCTCGTCGTGAAGAGCGCAGCGAAGCTAAGCCAGAAGCAGCTGCTGAGTAATTCATTGCTTGACCGTTACCTCAGTCTTTAAGGCTTAGGTTGGTCATCAAAGAGACTCAACATTTGGTACAAGGTAGTGATATAACAATGGTAAGAACGTGTTCTTACCACCATCTGAAAAGCTGGACCGTTATGTAACTTACCGACAATAGACTTAATTTAAGATCAGGAGATAGCCCATGGCTCGTTTCTTCCGTCGTCGTAAATTCTGCCGTTTCACTGCAGAAGGCGTACAAGAGATTGACTACAAAGACGTAGCAACTCTTAAAAACTACATCACTGAAGCTGGTAAAATTGTACCTAGCCGTATCACTGGTACAAGTGCTAAATATCAGCGTCAACTAGCTCGCGCTATCAAGCGTTCACGCTACCTAGCTCTACTGCCGTACACTGATAAGCATCAGTAATCGGCACCGTTTATTTAGATAGAGGATTAAACAATGCAAGTTATTCTACTTGATAAAATCGGTAACCTAGGTGGTCTTGGCGATACTGTTAACGTTAAATCTGGTTACGCTCGTAACTTCCTTATCCCACAAGGTAAGGCTGTTATGGCAACGACTAATAACGTTGAGATGTTTGAAGCTCGTCGTGCTGAACTAGAAGCTAAAGTTGCTGAGCAACTTACTGCTGCTGAAGCTCGTGCTGAAACAGTTAACGCTCTAGAAGCTGTTGTTATCGCTTCTAAAGCTGGTGACGAAGGCAAACTATTCGGTTCTATCGGTACTCGTGACATCGCTGACGCTGCTACAGCTGCTGGCGTTGCTATCGCTAAAAGCGAAGTTCGTCTTCCTGAAGGCGCACTACGTAACACTGGTGAATTCGAAGTTAGCGTACAACTTCACTCTGAAGTTTTCGCAACATTGAAACTTCAAGTTGTTGCTGCTGAGTAATTTCAGTAAAAGATACCAATAAAAACACCAGCCTCGGCTGGTGTTTTTTTATGTCTGAAATAAAAAGCGGATTGAGAGACGGATTAAAAGCTAAATAAGAGGTTAATCGTCATTATTGAATCTCGCTTACTTAAATCTCCAGGCACCTGATCATGGTATTGGCTGTTATAAGCGACCTTTAAGGCGATGGTTTCAGTGATATCATTGGTGACATTCAATTCAGTATCAAAACGAGTATTACTTTTACCCGCTGTAATCGTAAGCTTACTGCCCACGGAAAGGTTCTTTAACGGTTTCCAGAAAAGATTCATATTGGCACGAATAATGGGCTCGCGAACCACATTTGGAAAGACGATGTCCTTATCACCAATCTCTTCAAGGTTTGGCTCTTGGTAACGATAACCGGGACCCACTTCCGCTTCTAATAACAGTTTTTCCGTATTGGTTAACTGGTAACCCAAACCGCCTGACACCGTATGGTCTTCATAATAAGAACTATATAGAGACGTAAAACCATTGTAGTTACCATACAAGTAGGTACGTTGATTGAGTTTATAATCCGACTGCAGCATATAGTTTTGCTGATTCTTGTCTTCATCCCCATCCTTGTAAAGTTGATAATATTTCCATTCGCCGCTCGTACGATGGCGGCCCTCGGTATATTCCGCGGCGACGCGAGCATTCAAGGATTGCGAATTGGTATTGCCAGAGTGTGATTGATAGCCGAACTCGACCTCAGACTTCAATGGTGAAGGAGGCGCTTCTTCCGTATCGCTCGGTGGCGCGAATTCTTCAGCATAGATTACTGGCGAAGCAAGCAATACTAAGCTAATTAGCAAATTCTTCGACACAGAAACCTCACGACTATGAAAATGGGCTGGGATTATAAGTGTCGTATATTCAGGCATCGTCAGCGACAGGTCAAATATTGATTCGATATTCTCGCCCTTGGTAGTGGTTTCTTTACTTTAGCCATTTCTTATTTCGCGTATAATGACCGGTCTTAGTGTGTTGTTGAGTAAAGTCATGGCGGATATCCGAAATCAGAATGGTAAAGATGCTCAGGTGGAGGCGCTTAAGCTTCCTCCTCATTCATTGGAAGCAGAGCAATCAGTGCTGGGCGGTTTGTTATTAGATAACGAACGCTGGGACACGGTGTCTGAGCGTGTGGTGAGCAAAGATTTTTATAGCCGACCTCACCGCTTGATTTTTGATGGTATCAAGGCGCTGTTAGAAGAAACGCAACCACTAGACTTGATTACGCTTTCTGAATTCTTAGAGGTGCGTGAGCAACTTGAAGATGTTGGCGGTTTTGCTTACCTTGCTGATTTGGCTAAAAATACGCCGAGTGCAGCGAACATCAATGCGTATGCCGATATCGTGGCAGAGCGTGCGCTCGTTCGAAATCTTATTGGCGTGGCAAATGAGATTGCTGATGCAGGTTATGACCCGCAAGGGCGTAGCTCAGAAGACTTACTCGACTTAGCAGAAAGTAAAGTCTTTGCGATCGCTGAAGACAGAACAAACGAGAACGAAGGCCCGCAAAACGTCGATAACATTCTCGAGAAGACATTAGAGCGTATCGAGATCTTGTACAAAACCCCGCAAGATGGTGTCACTGGGGTTAATACAGGTTACGACGATCTCAATAAAAAAACCGCAGGCCTACAAGGCTCTGATCTCATTATTGTTGCTGCACGTCCATCGATGGGTAAAACAACATTCGCGATGAACTTGTGTGAAAATGCGGCGATGTCGCAAGATAAGCCTGTGCTTATTTTCTCCCTAGAGATGCCCGCCGAACAAATCATGATGCGTATGTTGGCCTCGCTCTCTCGCGTTGATCAGACCAAGATTCGTACTGGACAGCTTGATGATGAAGATTGGGCCAAGATCTCAACATCCATGGGAATCCTCATGGAAAAGAAAAACATGTTTATCGATGATAGCTCAGGCCTGACGCCAACAGAAGTTCGCTCGCGAGCGAGACGTATTGCGCGTGAGAATGGCGGCTTAAGTCTTATCATGATCGATTACCTTCAATTAATGCGTGTGCCTTCATTATCTGAGAACCGTACCCTAGAGATTGCAGAAATCTCTCGCTCTCTTAAAGCACTAGCTAAAGAATTGAATGTCCCGGTTGTCGCACTATCTCAGCTAAACCGTTCCTTGGAGCAGCGAGCAGATAAACGCCCGGTGAACTCCGACTTGCGTGAATCAGGCTCGATAGAGCAAGATGCCGATCTGATCATGTTCATCTATCGTGATGAGGTGTACCACCCAGATAGTGCGCTAAAAGGGATTGCAGAAATTATTCTTGGTAAACAACGTAATGGACCGATTGGTTCTATTCGCTTGACGTTCCAAGGACAATATTCTCGCTTTGATAACTACGCAGGTCCTGCGTTTGATGAAGAGTAGAGCGACACTATGAGTTATATGAAAGCGGCAACAGCGCACATTGATTTATCGGCGCTGGTACATAACTTAGAGCGCATCAAACAGCAAGCGCCAAGCAGCAAAGTGATGTCTGTCGTTAAAGCGAATGGTTATGGTCATGGCTTGAAGCAAGTTGCGAAACATGCGAAAGGCGCCGACGCCTTTGGTGTCGCCCGAATTGAAGAAGCGTTGCAACTGCGAGCAAGTGGGGTAGTGAAACCTATCTTATTGCTAGAAGGATTTTATTCGCCTAGTGACCTGCCAGTGCTGGTGACGAACAACATTCAAACCGTCGTTCACTGTGATGAACAGCTTGAAGCCTTAGAGCAGGCCGAGCTAGAAACACCCGTGATGGTTTGGCTAAAAGTCGACAGCGGTATGCATCGACTTGGTGTGCGAGAAGAGCAATACAGTAATTTTGTGGCCCGACTACATGCGTGTGATAACGTGGCAAAGCCGCTTCGTTATATGAGCCACTTTGGCTGCGCCGATGAGCTTGAACAACCGATTACTCAACATCAAATGGATGTCTTTCTTTCATTAACAGAGGGTTGCAACGGCGAACGCTCGATGGCCGCATCAGCCGGTTTACTGGCCTGGAAAGATAGCCAACTTGATTGGGTTCGGCCGGGTATTATTATGTATGGCGTATCCCCATTTGGAGATAAAACAGCCCAAGAGCTTGGCTTTAAGCCTGTGATGACACTCAAGTCGCATTTGATTGCGGTTCGTGACGTTAAGCAGGGTGAAAGTGTCGGTTATGGCGCTAACTGGACCAGTCAGCGAGACACCAAGGTGGGTGTGATCGCGATAGGATACGGTGATGGCTATCCTAGAATGGCACCCAATGGCACGCCTGTTTGGGTCAATGGTCGCAAGGTTCCTATTGCTGGGCGTGTCTCCATGGATATGTTAACGGTCGATTTAGGGCCTGATGCCTCCGACTTCGTCGGTGATGAGGCAACGCTATGGGGAGAAGTCTTACCTTCCGAGGAAGTAGCCAAACACATCGGTACTATCGCTTACGAACTGGTTACTAAGCTCACATCTCGCGTTGAAATGAGTTATATCACCGCTAAGTAATGTAAGCCAACTGGTTGAAAAAACCGTTCAATCAGTATGCTATCTGTTTTTTTAATCCCTGCCTTTGCAGGGATTATTTCTGATTCAATATTAAATCTGGCCTTGTAAGGTCGCGATGATTCGCCTGTTACCACCACAGTTTCGGTGCTCGCCTAAGTAAATACCTTGCCATGTTCCTAAAGCTAAACGCCCATCACTAATTGGGATAGAGATACTGCTGCCAAGCAATGCACTTTTGATATGTGCTGGCATATCGTCGCTACCTTCATCGGTATGTTGATAATACGGTGCGTTCTCTGGGACAAAACGATTGAAATGGCTTTCCATGTCGGTTCGAACAGTTGGATCAGCATTTTCATTTAAGCTTAAACTTGCTGAGGTATGCTGAATGAACAGATGTAGCAAACCTACGGAGTAGTCCTGTATTTGGGGTAGCTGTTGTTTAATTTCATCAGTAATGAGATGGAAGCCTCGAGATTTTGCTTTGAGACGTAAGGTCTGTTGTTGCCACATAGGCTGTCCTGTGTATTATTGAGAATTGATAAGTCAGGTGTATACTGAAGTTGTTTATATTGTGAACCGTTACGTGACCTAACTCAAGGAGCGCGCAAGCGCTCTAGTACATAATACGGCCTGAAAGTTTATTACTAAATCAAAGCGTTGCTTTGAAACGGCACAGAAGATTTTTAACGTTGAGCGGTGCAGTTTTGCTCAGCGGTATTTAGAATTACACGTTTTATTATTCGCTAAACTGGAATTCCTTTTTCCTTGGGGGGAAACTGGATACATCCATCTGTCATATTGGGAACGAGACTATGTTGAAGAATATCAATCCAACGCAAACTGAAGCTTGGAAAGCACTGACCGCACATTTTGAATCTGCGCAGGACATGGATTTAAAAGCATTATTTGACAATGATGCTGATCGCTTCAATAAGTTTTCTACAAACTTTGGTGCCGATATCCTTGTTGATTACTCTAAGAACCTAATCAACGAAGAAACGATGAAGCACCTGTTTGCTTTAGCTAAAGACACTGAATTGAACACTGCCATCAAAGCGATGTTTGCCGGTGATACCATTAACCAGACTGAAGGCCGCTCTGTGCTTCATGTTGCGCTACGTAATCGCAGCAACACACCAATTATCGTTAATGGGCAAGATGTAATGCCTGCAGTTAATGCAGTACTTGAGAAGATGAAAGGCTTCTCTGAGCGTATTATCTCTGGCGACTGGAAAGGCTACACAGGTAAAGCGATCACGGATATCGTGAATATCGGTATCGGTGGTTCAGATCTTGGTCCATACATGGTGACAGAAGCATTATCGCCATACACAAACCATCTCAACATGCACTTTGTGTCTAACGTTGATGGTACGCATATCGCTGAAACGTTGAAGAAAGTAGATCCAGAAACCACGCTTTTCTTGGTGGCGTCTAAAACGTTTACGACACAAGAAACCATGACTAACGCGCATTCCGCTCGTGACTGGTTCTTGGCAACGGCTTCTGATGAGGCGCATGTTGCAAAACACTTTGCTGCACTTTCTACCAACGCAAAATCAGTATCAGAGTTTGGTATCGATACTGACAACATGTTTGAATTCTGGGATTGGGTCGGCGGTCGCTACTCACTATGGTCTGCGATTGGCCTATCCATCATCCTAGCGGTTGGATATGACAACTTTGTTGAGCTTCTAGCTGGCGCTCACGAGATGGATAATCACTTTGCTGAAACTGAGCTAGAAAGCAACATTCCAGTATTACTGGCACTTATCGGTATTTGGTACAACAACTTCCACGGCGCTGAGTCTGAGGCGATTCTTCCTTACGATCAATATATGCACCGTTTTGCTGCGTACTTCCAACAAGGTAACATGGAATCGAACGGTAAATTTACTGACCGTAATGGCGATGCAGTCGATTACCAAACCGGTCCTATTATCTGGGGTGAACCTGGTACCAATGGCCAGCACGCGTTCTATCAATTGATTCACCAAGGGACTAAGCTTATTCCTTGTGATTTCATCGCACCTGCGATTACGCACAACAAAGTAAGCGATCATCACCAGAAATTGATGTCTAACTTCTTCGCTCAAACAGAAGCGTTGGCGTTCGGTAAGTCTAAGGAAACCGTTGAAGCGGAATTCATTGCGGCGGGTAAAACCGCTGAAGAGGTCAAAGACTTGGTTCCATTTAAAGTCTTTGAGGGCAACCGCCCAACTAACTCTATCCTTGTTAAACAAATTACTCCGCGCACTCTGGGTAACCTGATTGCCATGTACGAGCATAAAATCTTTACTCAAGGTGTTATCTGGAACATCTTCAGCTTCGATCAGTGGGGTGTAGAATTAGGTAAGCAACTGGCGAACCAAATTCTACCTGAGCTTGCTGACAACAGCGATGTTCATTCACACGATAGCTCAACGAACGGTCTGATTAATGCGTTTAAAGCTTTTAAAGCATAGTCATTAGCATTCGTTAAAGAAAAAGGCTTACCGTTAGGTAAGCCTTTTTTGTGCGTATTAGGTATGGCTACTGGTTACTTATGATCTATTGAGCCTTGGGTAACACGACGACTTGGGTCTTGGCCCATATATCCTGAAAACCGCGTTTTTTCGTATCAAGAGGAACGGCAAGATTAGCCAGCCCAAATGCTGAGGTCCCTAATCTAATGAGTGCTTGAGTCACTGTAATACGACCCCCTTGTAAGTTTTGAACCTGCAACTTCCACGCTCTCATTCCTAATGTTTGCCCTGCTTTCGTCCAGAAATAAACAAAGAAATAGATCCAGACAAGCGCGAGATAAGCGGTATAAATCGGACTCCAGACAGGATGACGAGTCAATAGGTCGCTTACATCGCTGTAAGAGCCATAAGATAGCAGTCCAGCAGCAACGAGTGCTTCTAATATGGCGACAATAAGACCGCCTGCCATCATGACTAAGGCCAACACGACTAAACTGTCATAGAACAACGCGCCAAGCCGACGAAAGAGACCTGCAGGAGGAAGGGATTGTGTTTTCATTTTATCTACTTATTAATCATCAAATCTGCCCACAGAATAACGATTCTAAAGGGCTTGTGAAACCCTCGGTAGCTGAAATTCATCACGTTGTGACCAAAAAAACAGCAAACAAATGAATAATCAGCGTTTTGTTCTTGCACGGTAAGCAAGCTTACGTATAATGCCAAACATCAAAGGGCGATAGCCTAGAGATGCCGGTATGGTGAAATTGGTATACACGACGGATTCAAAATCCGTTGCCTTCGGGCGTGGCGGTTCAAGTCCGCCTACCGGTACCATATTTAAGAAGAAGGACGTCTACGGGCGTCCTTTTTTGTTATATATACCAAGGCATTCAGTCAATATGCCGTCCATGGACGTCTACCCTCATCTTGTGAAATCCAGCCTTTTATGTAACCCTCTATGTAACCCCAAGTAACCCTGAGTGTAGAGCGGAACTGAACTATGGCTAGGAAAGTAATCCCACTAACCAATACTCAAGTAAAACAAGCTAAGTCGAAAGAAAAAGAATATTCGCTCAATGATGGAGATGGTCTGTCTCTGCGAATTCGGCCAAGCGGTAGTAAATCTTGGTTTTTTACCTACCTTGTTCCTATTACTAAGAAACGCTTTAAAATTAGTTTTGGTAGTTACCCTGAAGTAACCCTAGCTCAAGCAAGAAAAAAACGTGATGAAGCGAGAGCACTGGTTGTTGATGGTATCGATCCTAAAGTACATAAGCTCACAGCAGAAACAGAAGAACTTGAAGCAATTGAAAATACCTTTGCCAAACAATCTGAACGTTGGCTTGAGCTGAAGAAGAAAAACACTCTAGAAAGCACGTACCTTAAGCGCAAACAGATGCTTGCTAAATATCTGTCCAATAAACTCGATCCTCTTCCATTAACTGATATTAAGCCTATGCTGGTGAAGAGCCTTCTTGATCCTATTGCTCGGGAAGGGAAGATTGAAACAGTAAAACGTCTATGTATCATTCTGAATGAAATAATGCGGCTGGGTGTTGCTTCTGGTGCAATTGAGTTTAATCCAATCTCAGACATTACAAAGCTTTATCCTAATAAGAAGGTTGTTCATAACCCTGCACTTACCCCTGAAGAGCTTCCTGAGCTCGTGAATGCCATAAAGGGGAGCAATACTAAGACTGTTACTCGCTGTTTAATTATGTGGCAACTGCACACTATGGTTCGCCCCGGTGAAGCTGCACGTGCTCGATGGTCAGAAGTCGATCTAGAAAACAGGGTATGGGTTATTCCTTCTGATACGATGAAGATGAAGAAAGAGCACCTTGTTCCCTTAACGGATCAAATGATCGAGATTCTAGAAGAAATTAAGCCTATATCCGGACATAGAGAATTCATTTTTCCAGCAGATAGAAAACCAAAAGATCATAGTAACCCTCAAACTGCTAATATGGCCCTAAAGCGTATGGGCTTTGAAGGAAGAACAACGGCTCATGGTTTACGCTCTCTTGCTAGTACAACTTTGAATGTTGAAGGTTTTAATCGTGATCTTATTGAAACTGCCCTTGCTCATGAAGAAGAAAATAAGATAAGAAAAGCTTATAACAGGGCTGATTATCTTGAGCCTCGCCGTCCGATGATGAGTTGGTGGAGTGAGAGAATTGAACGTTCGGAACATGGTGAAATGATGGAAGTCGGCTTTAGGGGACTCCGGATAGTTAATACAAGATAAGCTCAAGAGCTGCCAGCGGTACAAGCGCTTATTAAGCGCAACCTTCCATCCTGTATTGAACACTTCTCACCGCATGACCTTCGCCGGATTTTTATTAGTGGATGTAGTGAGGTGGGACAGAGAAAAGGGTAGGCCATCAGCTGCCGGGTAGTTGAGAGTCTACAACCACCGCTTTTATAATCTAATTAAAACTGACCGACAGCCTTCGGCTCTTCAGTATCTAACGATTGATTCTCATTCCTCATTTGTTCTATTGCTAACTGTAGCTCGTTAATCTCAGAATTTTTAACAATAATTTCTTTTGCATGTTTTGTTTCTAACTCTTCAACAAGTTTATCCAATCGCTCAATTTCTTGATTCATATTGTCAAACTTATCTTTAATCGACTCCGCTTGTTGAATCATGTGCACGTCATTTTCCGACCTATTCAATAGATTCTCAACTACGTTTTTTATTGATGAATTACGCTTTTTTGACATTAACTCTACTAATGAGTATGTCTCGTTTGATATAGATACAGACTTTGGTTTTACCTTCTTCCTTGCTACTTTCGTTCGCCATGCACTTCGAGCACTTCTCAATAGTTCTCGATGGGATATATCACTAACACTCAAACCTTTAAGGAACTCCTGCGCACTCGTTCCTTCTAACCACGTTCTAGCAACATCAACCCCATATACGCCAGAGAGCCCTTTGGCCTTTTTTAGCAAGTATCCCTTAGCCCACTGCTCTTGAGTCTTAGATTTGGTTAACCAAGATTGTAAGTCATCTTTACCATTCATACTCATTCCTCAATTATTCATATCACATCATCTTAACTTACTTAAGAAATTTTAACGTGACAGCATCACCAGATTTGTCGAGTACCACTTTAAATACCATGTAAAATACGTAGTATTCGATCTCTATTTAATACCTATTACCAATCCCTTATATTACTGGGTTCATCTAATGAACAGCCTCAAATTGATACTAAACTTCTTACTAAGTCTTGATAATAATTCCAACGTCACAACCTTAACACCTGAAGCTAAAATGGTTTGGATTAAGCTGCTTCTATACTCAAACACCTCCGCCTTTGAGCTAAAGAACACAACTAAGGAAATAAGGCTTTCATTGGGGCTAAGCCAGAGCACGTTAAGTAAAGCCATCGAGGAACTTGAGTGTGGAGAACTTCTGGTAAGGAGGGATAGGAAGACCCCAAAGGGTAGTCACAGTTATCATTATAAAGTAACGCCACCTATCGATAGAGTTAACAACATCGATAAAAGCTCACCATTTTGCAAACTAGCACCTCAAATCATATCGGGCACAAATTTTCCAAGCAAAATCAACCTCGCTAATAGATTAGTTTTATTATTGCTAATCTATTACTCTGATGACTTTGGCTACATTGATACACTCAGTAGAAAAAAGATTGGAAGACTCGCAGGAATGAGCCCGGTTCGAGTAAGGAGCCATCAAAAAAAATTATATAATTTTGGCTTTCTAGATTTA
>NZ_JBFROV010000008.1:0-80299 GCF_041471725.1 Vibrio sp. 10N.261.51.F12
CATTTTACTTCCGAAGAAGTGTTCGTTTCTACTTTGCAGCAGAAGCAAACGTAATGATTATCATCAACAAGTGTCCACACAGATTGATATAGGTCTATATTGTTAAAGAGCTTGTTTCGAGCTTTACTCGAAACGGACGGCTATTTTAGCGAGTTAATTTTCAGTGTCAAACACTTTTTAAAACTAATTTTGCTTAGCTCATTGAGCTGAATAACCTTGCTGATTCGGTCTTGGTTTCTAACAACCTTTCCCGTCTCAGTGGGGTCGCATTATAGAGATCCGAATCACATTGGCAACCCCTAAAGACGAGTTTTTTTTGTTTTTTTGTTTGCTTGGTTGTTTTTTATTCTTAATGGCTATAAAACCGCTTAAACTCGACAAAATGATATGAATATTTATAAAGTAAGAGCTAATTATGACTTCAGTTCGCAGTTTTAAAGGCATTTGTCCTCAATTCGACTCTTCTGTCTATATAGACGCCACAAGTACCATTATTGGTAACGTACATTTAGGTAAAGACGTGAGCATTTGGCCGTTTGTTTCAGCGCGCGGTGATGTGAACAAGATCGTTATCGGTGACAGAACCAACATTCAAGACAATAGCGTTTTACACGTAACACATAAAAATACCGATAACCCTGATGGCTATCCACTGCTCATTGGTAATGATGTCACTATTGGCCATCAGGTTATGTTACATGGTTGCTCTATACACGACCGAGTATTAGTCGGCATGGGAAGCATTATCTTAGACGGCAGCATTATTGAATCGGATGTGATGATTGGGGCGGGAAGTTTAGTTCCTCCAAATAAAACACTAGAAAGTGGTTATCTCTATATGGGTAGCCCAGTTAAGAAAATCCGCTTGCTCACAGAAAAAGAACAAGCTTTCCTACAAAAGTCATCCGACAATTACGTGCAAAACAAAAATGATTACATAAATACGGTTGAGATCATTCGTTAACGTATCGTGATGCTACCCTCTAAATCAAAGTCCTCATCTTCGATGAGGGCTTCTGCTAGATCTTCTATATCGAACTGGGCAATACGGTAAGCGTTAAAGGCGTCTGTTTTATTATTGACCGCTATGGAAGAAAGTTGACTCAACCGTTCATGGCTAATAGAGCAACATATCATCATCCCTGATTGATGCGCATGAAATGTTAGCATCAACTGTTCTTGATTCCAGGTTATGTCATCTGAAAATAGGATCGACTGATTCATTTACTCTCCCTCAAGGTTTTTCCTCAATTCACGTAAGATTTGCTTCGCTCCCGGCCTCAGTCCACGCCACAGCATAAAGCTCTCAGCGGCTTGGCCAACTAGCATACCGAGTCCATCATAAGTCAGAAATGCCCCCGAATCCTTTGCCCACTGATTGAACGTAGTAAGACCTTGGCCATAAGCCATATCATAACTGATCGTTTGAGGTTTAAAGATAGCGTTGCTGATGTCTGGTCGCTGTTTATATAGGCTTGCTGATGTTGAGTTAATGACCACATCGTAGCTTGTGAGTATCTCATCGATTGGAGCAGCATTGACGCCAGTAAAAATACTCGCTAATTCTTGAGCTTTTTCAAACGTTCGGTTTGTTAAGGTAATAGAAGAAGGGTTTTGATCCAGAAGAGGCTTTAATACCCCACGAGCAGCGCCACCGGCACCAATGACAAGAATTGAGGCATCTTTTAAGATGACCTGATGTTGAAGTAAGTCCTGGACCAAACCTTCACCATCCGTGTTATCACCGATGATCTCGCCATCATCGAGTTTCTTTAGGGTATTAACAGCACCAGCTAGTTGCGCTCGTTCTGTCAGGCGGCCTGCGAACTGATATGCTTCTTCTTTAAAAGGTGCCGTGATGTTGCACCCTCGACCACCAGAATTGAAAAACACTTCGACCGCAGACAAAAACTCTCCTTTTTTAGGCTCTTGACGGCCATATTCCATACTTTGTCCAGTCTGCCTAGCAAACAATGTATGAATAAAAGGTGATTTACTTTGGGAGATTGGATTCCCGAAAACAACGTACTGATCTAGTTTGCTCATGTCCCTGCCTGTTGCATACTAAAGTGATGAGAAAGACACTATCACTTCAGCATGCATTCGCCAAGCTACCAATCACGCGGCTTTAAGTAGTCAGAATAGAGTGCCGCTTCCGGTGTATTCGCTTCCGGCTCATAAGCATATTCCCAGCGAGCGAGTGGCGGCATAGACATTAAAATAGACTCAGTACGCCCGCCGCTTTGTAGTCCAAATAGAGTGCCTCTATCGTAAACAAGATTAAACTCGACGTAACGCCCACGACGATACAGCTGAAACTCTCGCTCACGCGAACCGAACGCCACGTCTTTTCGCTTCGCGACAATAGGTAAGTATGCCTCTAAGAAGCCATTTCCAACGGCTTGCATATACTGAAAAGACCGTTCAAACCCCCATTGATTAAGGTCGTCAAAAAAGAGCCCGCCTACACCGCGAGTTTCGTTTCTATGAGGCAAGAAAAAGTATTCATCACACCATTTTTTATGTTCCGCATAGACCGCCTCACCAAAAGGGGCACACAATGTTTTCGCCACGTTGTGCCAATGCTGGCAGTCCTCTTCAACCGGGTAAAATGGCGTTAAGTCAAAACCACCGCCAAACCACCATATCGGCTCTTCACCCTCTTTTTCTGCGATGAAAAAGCGCACGTTTGCGTGCGAGGTCGGGACATGTGGATTTTTGGGGTGCAATACTAAAGAAACCCCCATAGCTTCAAACTTCCGACCGGCCAACTCTGGACGATGCGCAGTCGCAGACGCTGGCATTTTATCGCCAAACACATGTGAGAAGTTCACACCACCTTGCTCAAATACAGCGCCATCTTTCAGGACACGGCTGCGTCCACCACCACCCAACTCTCGTTGCCACTCATCTTCAATAAACTGAGCCACTCCATCTTCTGCGGCTAATCGTTCGCTGATTGTGTCTTGTAGCTGCATTAAGAAGGCTTTAACTTGATATTTATCTACTTTTGACATCAATAGTGGTCCTCTTTAACCCTGTCTAATAAGCTGTTGGGTGCGGGCATCACGAATCTCACTTGGCTTTGAGCGCCCACCAACCTCTCCATCAAGAATACCCGCAAGTCGGCCTCCAAGTTGCTCATGAACCTGCTGAACCGTCATGCAAGATGGCATACCCGACAAATTAGCACTGGTAGAAGTAATCGGTTTATCGAATGCCAAGCATAACGCTTGGACTAAAACATGGTCAGTTACCCTAACAGCAATCGTATCAAACTGACCGCTGAGCCATGGGGATACCCTTTTACTTGCCGGCATAATCCACGTATAAGGCCCAGGCCAAGTCGCCGTAACATGAGCAAGTTGAGCTTTAGTGAGTTGATTTTCATCAATATAAGGACGCAGTTGTTCATAATTACTGGCAATTAGAATCAAGCCCTTTTCTACCGGTCGCTCTTTTACTGCCAACAATTTCTCAATCGCCTGAATATTGTCAGGATCACAACCCACACCAAACACACCTTCTGTTGGGTAAGCAATAACCTCACCCGATTTCAGCATATCGACCATAGAGAGAACATTATTCACTGCGTCTTCCTTCCCTTTAAATCTATACATTTTTTTTACAATTCAACGGCACTATGCGCAAAACACTCTTTAGAATCCAGAAAAAAACCCAACTTTCACTCACGCAAACGTTTTCCTTGGAAAAAAATACTCGTATAATGCGCGCAATTTAATCCATTTGAACATGCTTTGAAGGAGCGTCGAATGAAAGTCGGTATTATCATGGGTTCAAAATCAGACTGGCCAACAATGCAACTGGCCGCTGACATGCTAGACCAATTTGGTGTTGAATATGAAACAAAAGTCGTTTCAGCTCACCGCACACCACAACTACTTGCGGACTACGCGACGTCAGCAAAAGAACGTGGTATTTCTGTGATTATCGCCGGTGCTGGCGGTGCGGCGCATCTTCCTGGTATGGCTGCGGCTTTCACTAGCGTTCCTGTGTTAGGTGTTCCCGTTCAAAGTCGTGCACTTAAAGGAATGGATTCTCTACTTTCAATCGTTCAAATGCCAAAAGGGATCGCAGTAGGCACCCTTGCGATCGGTGAAGCTGGCGCAGCAAATGCGGGGATTCTTGCCGCTCAGATTATCGGTATTCACGATAATAGCGTCATGGAAAAAGTCGAAGCATTCCGACAGACACAAACGGACACTGTGCTCGCAAACCCAGATCCATCAGAGGGTTAATAATGAAGCACGTATTGGTCTTAGGTGCTGGTCAGCTGGCGCGCATGATGTCTTTGGCTGGCGCACCGCTCAATATCAAAATATCAGCGTTTGATGTGAACAGTGAGAATATCGTTCACCCTCTCACCTTAGAGGTTCTGGGCAATGGTTTACAGCAAGCTATCGATCTTGCTGATGTCATTACCGCGGAGTTCGAACATATTCCTCTTGATGTTCTCGATGTATGCGAAAAAAGTGGCAAATTTCGTCCTTCCACACAAGCGATTAAAGCTGGCGGCGACCGACGTATTGAAAAAGTATTGCTCGATAGCGCCAAAGTAAAAAATGCCACCTACGCCGTCATTCGATCACGAGCTGATTTTGACGCTGCGATAACGACCGTCGGCCTGCCTATGGTGCTAAAAAGTGCACTTGGTGGCTACGACGGCAAAGGCCAGTGGCGTTTAAAATCACTTGAGAATGTGGATGCGATCTGGGCGGAAATGCAAGAGTGTATCGAGCAGTCCGACAACCAAGCGATTGTCGCAGAAGAATTTGTTCTCTTCCAGCGTGAGGTTTCTCTGGTAGGTGCTCGTAACAAGCAAGGCGACATTGCTATTTATCCCCTGGCCGAAAACGTACATACCGATGGTGTGTTAACACTGTCTACTGCCATTGATGAAAGAGCAGTACAACAACAAGCCGCTGAAATGTTTACTGCCGTTGCTAATTCTTTGGATTACGTTGGTGTACTAGCACTTGAGTTCTTTGATGTTGATGGTGAATTGCTGGTCAATGAGATTGCACCTCGTGTGCACAACTCAGGACACTGGACACAACAAGGTGCCGATACTTGCCAATTTGAGAACCATTTACGGGCAGTGTGTGATATGCCACTCGGATCCACTCAGCTCACCAGAGCAACATCGATGGTGAATATACTAGGCCAAGATTGCGTTCCGGAAGCGGTATATCAACTCGCTGGCTGCCATGTGCATTGGTATGGCAAAGAAAAACGTACTGGCAGAAAAATGGGCCATATCAATGTGTCCGCGTCGAACAACGCTGAACTGAAGGCTCAACTTCTTAAGCTTGCCGACATCTTAGACCACAATGCGTTTCCTGCTTTAATGCCAGCAGCACAAGCACTTTAGCCTAGAAAGTTAAGTGTTTAATAAAATGGTACAACCAAGATAAATGGCTCATTATAGGGCCGTTTTTTCGCTCTGAACCTTGTGACATGCACGTGAGGCGCACTCAAATACCGTGCCGGATGCTCGCTTCTTTTCGGTCAGCAAGGGGTAGCCACAGAATTCACAATCACCGGTGATAGGAGGGTGATTGATGGCAAACTTGCATTTAGGGTAGGCATCGCACGCATAAAAGACCTTGCCGAAGCGAGATTTTCGCTCGATCAGTTGCCCTTTAGCGCACTCGGGGCACGCCACTTCTGCATCTTTTTGCGGTTTATTCTCTTCTTGCTTGTTCGGTGATTGAATAAAGTGACACTCTGGGTAGCCACTACAGCCAATAAACATCCCGTACCGTCCTTGTCGAAGCAGCAGTTCACTCCCACAATCAGGGCACGCAACACCGAGTGTTTTAATGACATGACCGTCATTTTGATGCAAAGGCTTGATGTAATCACAACCTGGGTAATCGCTACAGCCAAAAAAAGGACCGTGCTTACCATTTTTTAGCTGCAATGTTCCTTGCTGGCATTGAGGACACGACTCGCTATTAAGCGCATGCTCATGAGCCGAAAACAACTGGTGATCAATTTTACCGCTCATACACTCTCTTTTATTGACGATATCAACGTGTTCTTTAGTGAACAACGCCCTGTTCAGTGGTATAGATCAGCTCTTCCATAAGCGTGTACTCATTTTCATTACCCGGTACATTAAATAGTACCATCAAAATAATCCATTTTAGGTCGTCCAACTCGAACTCGTTCGTTTCTAAGCCCATGACGCGATCAATCACCATCTCACGAGTCTCAGTTGTCAGAACACCAACTTGCTCTAAGAACATGAGAAATCCGCGACTTTTGACATCGATACGAGACATTTCTTTGGCGGTATAAACCCGCGTCGATGTTGCTGCACTCATAGCAATAGCAGAGTGCTTATCTGTGTCTTGAAGCTCCGCTAGATCTTCTAACCATTGCAGCGCCTTGTAGATATCTTTTTGCTGGAAGCCTGCCCGAAGCAATTCATCTTCTAGCTCGTCTTGGTCTACCTGCAGTTCCGCATCGCTATGGATATAGGTTTCAAACAGGTACATCAGTATGTCCATCATCATAGCTTGCCTCTCCCTTTGAGAATATAACCACCGGTAACGGCAACAATATGGCCAAGCAGTTCAAGCTCAAGGAGCTGTTGCATGACCTCATGCACAGGAATATGGGTCTTTTGAGCCAAAATATCAACAGGTGTTGCGTCTATTCCTACGTTAGCCAACAGATTAGGATATGGCAATTCTTCTTTATCAATAACTTGGTCAAAAAGTGTCGGTTGATGATCTTTAGACCAGTTCACTAAAGATTCTATTTCATCCACCACGTCTTTAGGTGTTTGTACGAGAAATGCACCACTTCTTATCAAAGAGTGACAACCACTGTGAAAGGGATGACGAATCGAACCTGGAATAGCAAAAACATCACGACCTTGCTCAGCAGCGTATCGGGCCGTAATCAAGGACCCACTTTTTTCCGTTGCCTCAACCACTAACACCCCAGCAGAAAGACCGCTGATAATCCGGTTTCGTCGTGGGAAGAACTCTGGCCTAGGCTTAATGAACGGAGGGTGCTCACTAACGAGAGCACCTTTCTCTCGAATACGACTGGCGAGTCCTTTATGGCGATGAGGGTAGATATTACCTAAACCCGAACCCAATACGGCAATGGTACTACCACCAACACTCAACGCGCCTTGATGAGCATGACCATCAATACCCAGCGCTAAGCCACTCGTTACGACAAAACCTTGTTCAGAGAATGCTTGCCCGTATTGTGCGGCGGTTTCCTGTCCTTCTCGCGTTGCATTGCGGCTACCTACCATCGCTATCTGTGGGTGACTTAATGCAGGTAAGTGCCCACTAACAAATAACATCGGAGGGTATCCTTTCGTTTCGCGAAGCAGCGCAGGATAATGAGCGTCTGTGGATAGAATAATATGATGACTCGATTCGCAACGCCACTCAAGACATGCCTCCACACTCTTGCAGGCATCATAGTGAATGAACCGAATCTGGTTTTCTTTTAAACCAATAGATCGGAGTCGCTGCGCATCGAATTGAACCAATGCGCTAGGGGAAGCAATTGCACACAATTTATGAAAGGTAATCGACCCAACACCCGGACATAAAGCCAACGTTAGCCATGCTCTTAATTCGCTATCACCCATCAATGGCATCGTCAGTGTTGGGGAACCAGTCTACCGAATGTGACATATTGGGTGCTTCGATAATCGCCTGCATTGAAACGGGTTCAGTTGATGTCGTGATGACAGCAATACTAAAATGCTCATAGGGGCGAATCACCATCAGTTGACCAATCTCAACCTTGGGAAATGACAGAGACGCTCTATTGTCTTTTTTTTCGATACTTTTCTCTCCAGCCGAGAAACGAAAGTCCTCACTGTTGCGCTTAATAAGAAAAATACTGCCTTGTTCAACCCCTGCCATTGTACCGATATTTAAAACAACAGTCTGACCTTGGACCGCATAGTTAAGTGAGTTCATGGCCCCCAATAGCTTAACAGTGTCGATAGAGGGGCCTGGTCGTGGTGAAAAATTGGATGCCAGCGATAGGTCTTGGTGCGCGCTAAGTGGGATGACAACATCCCCCTTTTTCAATTCTCGTTTTAAGCTCGATATTTGAAGCGTCGTCACCCCATTGTTGTGTCCGATTGTGTGTGCCTCCGCAAGTAAGCGCACCTCCTTCATATCAGCACCTAGATGATTGGAATACGCTTTACCTACTCGGTAAATACCCCATGTTCGCTCACGGCCTTGGTATTGGATGTACAACTCATCACGATCCGTCACGTAATCTAGCCCTCGATTAGAGCCAACGACCACAGGAAATGACTCAAGGACCTTACTGTTTACCAAGCCTTCTTTTTCTAAATAACGCATCACCGTTAAGCGGTCTGCACCAGCAATCGGACGCTTGTTATCAATACGAACAACCGGCGACAACGTTTTAACACTTTTTATACTGAGTCTTGGCCGACCATCAACCCAAGTAAGATTAAGTTTGTCGCCAGGATAGATTAAATGCGGATTAGTCACATGCTGGTTGTAGCCCCATAACTCTGGCCATCGCCACGGCGAACGAAGGTACAGCGTCGAAATACCCCAAAGGGTGTCTCCTTTTACCACGACATACGTTGATGGCACATTTGATTTAAGCCTCAACTCATTAGACTGACCTGGGAAAGCAAAAAACAAAGTCAAACTGAATAGAGCCAGACCCCGCACCAACCTAAATATTCGTTGCCTCATCTCCAGCATTCCCTTGCTTTGTTTCATGGGATGCTGTCATTTAGGTCCGAAAATGTCTAGAATTGAACCAACGAAGTCCGTGCCTATTCGGCACAGTTCAATATTTTGAGTGTATATGTCTGTATTACAAGTATTAACTTTCCCGGATGAGCGCCTAAGAACGGTAGCAAAGCCAGTATCTGAGGTTACTCCGGCGATTCAAAAGTTTGTCGATGACATGATTGAAACCATGTACGACGAAGAAGGGATTGGCCTAGCCGCGACACAAGTTGATTTTCATCAACGTATCGTCGTCATCGATATTTCCGATAGCCGCGACCAACCTATGGTGCTCATCAATCCAGAGATCACGGAAAAACGTGGTGAAGATGGTATTGAAGAAGGCTGTTTGTCTGTACCTGGTGCACGCGCGCTCGTCGCTCGCGCAGCAGAAGTCAGTGTCACTGCGCTAAATCGCGAAGGCGAGACGTTCTCTTTTGAGGCTGATGACCTACTGGCGATTTGTGTTCAACATGAGCTTGACCACCTAGAGGGAAAACTTTTTGTTGATTATCTTTCCCCTCTCAAGCGTAAGCGCATCAAAGATAAGCTAGAAAAAATTCAGCGCTTCAACGCGAAACAATAACCACTAAAGTGAGGTTTCTGTGAGCCAATCATTACGTATTGTGTTTGCCGGTACTCCAGACTTCGCCGCCCGTCACTTGGCGGCGTTATTGTCTTCGGAGCACGAGGTAATTGCTGTCTATACCCAACCAGACCGACCTGCTGGTCGTGGTAAAAAACTGACCGCTAGCCCAGTAAAAAATATCGCAAGCGAGCATAACATTCCGGTTTATCAGCCTGAAAATTTTAAATCTGAAGAGGCAAAACAAGCACTCGCCGATTTAAATGCTGACATCATGGTTGTGGTCGCTTACGGTTTGCTGCTACCGCAGGTGGTTCTTGATACTCCAAAGCTAGGTTGCATTAATGTGCATGGCTCCATCCTGCCTCGCTGGCGTGGTGCAGCGCCCATCCAGCGCTCGATTTGGGCTGGCGACAAAGAAACAGGCGTGACCATTATGCAAATGGATATCGGACTCGATACTGGCGATATGCTCTCCATTGCAACGACGCCAATTGAGCCCGATGATACCAGCGCCTCTATGTACGAAAAGCTTGCGGACTTAGGTCCGGGCGCCTTGTTAGAGTGCTTGAACACCATCGCAGATGGATCGGCCACGCCTGTCAAACAAAATGATGACGAAGCCAATTACGCGAGTAAGCTGAGCAAAGAAGAAGCAAAAATCGATTGGACTCAAGACGCCATCTTTATTGAGCGCTGCATTCGTGCTTTTAACCCTTGGCCAATGAGTTACTTCTCAGTACAAGAAAATAACGTCAAGGTTTGGCGTGCTATTGCTGAAAGCGGCGAGACAGATAAAGCACCGGGTACTATTCTTAAATCCGATAAAACAGGAATTTACATCGCAACCGGACAAGGCATTGTCGTACTTGATCAGATTCAGGTGCCGGGAAAAAAAGCCATGCCTGTCAGTGATGTTCTGAACTCAAAAGCGAACTGGTTCGAAGTGGGCACCATCCTTAGCTAACACTTCCCCTCGATCAATAGGGCCAGTACTTTCATAAGTGCGGGCCCTACTTTATTTAAGACACTATTAACCTACGTAGCCATACCATTACGTAGCAATCAATTTTGGGAACTATCATGAACGTTCGTGCTGTTGCGGCCAATATCCTGTTTCAAGTGGTTGATAAAGGTCAATCCCTCTCTAATGCACTTCCTGCTGGTCAGCAGCAAGTTAAACCTCGTGATCAGGCCTTACTGCAAGAAATTTGTTTTGGTGCCCTGCGAATCCTACCTCGTTTAGAGTCTATTGCCTCAGAGTTGATGGACAAGCCGCTGAAAGGTAAACAGCGAGTTTTCCACCACCTGATCTTGGTTGGTATTTATCAAATTGGCAATATGCGCATTCCCGCTCACGCGGCGGTTGGCGAAACGGTAGAGGCGACAAAAACGCTGAAAGGTCCTAAACTGCGCGGCCTCATTAATGCTGTACTGCGTAATTACCAACGCAATCAAGAGAAACTGGATGAGATATCCATGAGCCATAATGCTGGTAAATATGGGCATCCAAGTTGGTTATTAAAGCTACTGCAAGCAAGCTACCCAGATCAATGGGCTGACATTTTAGAAGCCAACAATACCAAGGCACCAATGTGGTTACGCGTAAATCATCAACACCATTCAAGAGATGAGTATCTTGAGCTGCTCAAAAATGAAGGCATTGATTGCACCCCTCACTCCGAAGCGCAAGATGCATTAAGATTGGCCGCGCCTTGTGACGTCACCAGTTTACCTGGCTTTGATAAAGGCTGGGTATCGGTACAAGATGCCGCGGCTCAGCTGTCATTGAATTACCTAAAGCCTCAAGATGGCGAACTAATTTTGGATTGCTGCGCAGCGCCTGGCGGCAAAACGGCTCATATCCTTGAGCGCACTACGGGTAGTAATGTGGTGGCGATTGATTGTGATGAAAATCGCCTCAAACGTGTCCACGACAACCTAGAACGCTTACAGCTACAAGCGACGGTGGTGTGTGGCGATGCAAGAACACCGCAAGAGTGGTGGCAGGGTGAACAGTTTGACCGTATTTTGCTTGATGCTCCTTGCTCGGCAACGGGTGTCATCCGTCGTCACCCAGATATTAAATGGCTGCGTCGTGCTGATGATATTGCGGCACTGGCTGAATTACAGCGTGAGATATTTGATGCAATGTGGCAACAATTAAAGACAGGTGGCACCATGGTCTACGCCACCTGCTCGATCACACCACAAGAAAACGTCGAGCAAGTAAAAGCCTTCTTGGCTCGCACGACCAACGCCGAATTAATTGGCTCAGATATCAGTAATCCTGGTCGTCAAATTTTACCTGGTGAAGAAGATATGGACGGCTTCTATTACGCGGTATTAAAAAAATCGTAGAATGCTAACGTATTGATAGTTATTCTACCAAGTCGTTGAGTCGACATAATAAGAAGAGCGAAACGTTATGAAAATCATCATTCTTGGTGCAGGGCAGGTCGGTGGCACACTCGCAGAAAATCTGGTGGGTGAAAACAATGATATTACCATTGTTGATAAAAACAGTGACCGTCTGCGTGAACTACAAGATAAGTATGATTTACGTGTCATAAATGGCTATGCGAGCCACCCTGACGTATTGCGAGAAGCAGGCGCTCAGGATGCCGATATGCTGGTTGCGGTCACCAACATGGACGAAACCAACATGGCCGCCTGTCAGGTGGCGTTCTCGCTCTTTAACACCCCAAACCGTGTCGCTCGAATTCGTTCGCGTGAATACCTAATGGAAAAAGAAACCTTGTTTAATTCTGGAGCAGTACCGGTTGATCACCTTATTGCACCAGAAGAACTGGTTACCAGCTACATTGAGCGTTTGATTCAATATCCTGGCGCGCTTCAAGTTGTCAGCTTCGCCGATGAAAAAGTCAGCCTCGTCGCCGTCAAAGCATATTACGGTGGGCCACTTGTAGGAAACGCCCTGTCGACCTTACGAGAACACATGCCACATATCGATACGCGCGTAGCGGCGATATTTAGGCAAGGTCGCCCAATCCGCCCGCAAGGTACCACCATTATCGAAGCGGATGATGAGGTGTTTTTTGTCGCGGCGAGTAACCATATTCGTTCCGTAATGAGTGAACTGCAGCGCCTCGAAAAACCGTATCGACGTATTATGATTGTGGGGGGCGGTAATATTGGTTCAAGCCTATCAAAGCGCTTAGAACAGAATTACAGCGTCAAACTCATCGAACGCAGCTACCAAAGAGCCGAAAAACTCTCAGAGCAACTTGAAAACACAATTGTGTTTTGTGGCGATGCGGCTGATCAAGAGTTATTAGCAGAGGAAAACATCGACCAGGTTGATGTCTTTATCGCACTGACTAATGAAGATGAAACCAACATCATGTCCGCCATGCTGGCGAAAAAAATGGGCGCAAAAAAAGTCATGGTACTCATCCAGCGTGGTGCTTATGTCGACTTAGTACAGGGCGGCACCATTGACGTCGCGATTTCGCCACAACAAGCCACCATCTCAGCACTACTCACTCACGTAAGACGTGCCGATATTGTTAACGTATCCTCGCTCAGACGTGGGGCCGCGGAAGCGATCGAAGCGGTCGCTCGTGGTGATGAGACAACCTCGAAAGTCGTCGGCAAAGCGGTCGGTGAAATCAAGTTACCCCCAGGTACAACGATAGGTGCGATTGTTCGTGGTGAAGAGGTCTTAATTGCTCATGACCGCACCGTCATTGAACAAGATGACCATGTGGTGATGTTCTTGGTCGATAAGAAATACGTCCCTGACGTAGAAGCGCTATTCCAACCTAGTGCATTCTTCTTATAAGGCACTCTTATGGTTAATGCTCGTCCGGTCTTGTTTGTTATTGGGTTAGTACTTTCAAAGCTAGCCCTGTTTATGTACGTGCCTACCTTAGTTGCCTTCTTCACTGGTACCGCAGGGTTCTTAGATTTTGGTTTAGCGGTCATCATCACGCACTTAGCAGCCTTTATCTGTTTATCGATTGGCCGAACTAAAACCTTCCACCTCAGCGTGCGTGATATGTTCCTCATCACCAGCTTAGTGTGGATCATCGCCAGTGCATTTGCGGCGCTGCCCTTTGTGTTCATCAATCACATCAGCTTTACCGACGCCTATTTTGAAACCATGTCAGGAATAACCACAACCGGGTCAACCGTGTTAAGTGGGTTAGATAATATGGCGCCGAGCATCCTACTTTGGCGCTCGATTTTACAATGGCTCGGCGGCATTGGTTTCATCGTCATGGCCGTGGCCATATTACCAGTGCTCAATGTCGGGGGAATGCGCCTCTTCCAAACTGAATCATCAGATTGGTCGGATAAAAGTAGCCCTAGAGCCAAGACCGTCGCAAAGAACATTGTCTTAGTGTACTTGGTGCTGACAATACTGTGCCTTATTGGCTATTTAGCCACAGGCATGTCATTTTTTGATGCCATCAATCATGCCTTCACGACCTTATCAACGGGTGGCTATTCAACCTCTGATGGCTCCATGAACCACTTTACCAACGGCGCACATTGGGTAGGCACCGTATTTATGTTCCTTGGCGGGTTACCTTTCTTGCTGTTTGTTGCTGCCCTATCTAAGCGCAGCGTGCGCGTCCTCATTAATGACGCCCAGGTTCGCGGCTTTACGTATTTATTCCTAACATCAAGTACCTTGGTTGCCTTATGGCTAACCCTAAAAGATGGTTACGCCATCAGTGACGCATTCCGTGTCGCCATGTTTAACATCGTCTCTGTCGTAACAACAACCGGGTTTGGATTAGAAGACTTTACCGCATGGGGAGCGTTACCAAGCGTGGTGTTTGCTTTCATGATGATGGCCGGTGCATGTTCTGGTTCTACGTCAGGTGGCATCAAAATCTTTCGCTTCCAAATTGCCATTACCTTACTCAACAAGCAGATGATGAAGCTGATCCACCCTTCTGGTGTGTTTGTACAGCGCTATAACCATAGACAGGTCAATGACGATATTGTCCGTTCTGTAGTGGCTTTTGTGTTGATGTTTTTTGCAACCATTATGGTTCTTGCTGCAGGACTGAGTGCGATGGGGCTCGACCCGGTGACAAGCATCTCTGGCGCCATTACTGCGGTTGCAAATGTGGGCCCGGGTATGGGCGATATCATTGGTCCGACGGGTAACTTTGCGCCACTTCCAGATGCCGCGAAATGGCTACTAAGCTTGGGTATGTTAATGGGACGCTTAGAGATATTGACGTTATTGGTGCTCTTTTTCCCTGCCTTTTGGCGTCGTTAGCACTCAATACTCAATACCTTATATGTCGCTATTTAACTGCACGTGTCTAAACATTGACTGTGCACTTCTAAAGGCCAGCTCAGTAGTACTCTAGCTTGAGGCTTCGCCATTAAATTTGACCGCTCTAGCTCAGCGGTAGTCTCAGCATCGGATGGTGAGTATTAAATAGGTTCGACGTACAGATAAATAGCAAAGAAGTGACAGGCAGCGCCAGCAAGCACAAAAACGTGCCAAATCGCGTGGTTGAATGGAATTCGATCGCAAGCATAAAATACGGCACCTAAGGTATACACGACACCACCCAAAGCTAACAACATCAGTCCCGAAAAATCGAGGCTTTGGGAGAGTTGATACAGCGGAATAACCGACAACCACCCCATTCCTAAATAGATAAACAAAGACAGCCGTTCAATCTTATGAGCAAAAAAGAGCTTCATGACAATCCCGACCACGGCAATCATCCAGATAACCACCATAAGAGATACCGCAAGCGGGGTTCGCAGACATACCAACATAAAAGGCGTGTAACTGCCGGCAATCAATAAGTAAATAGCGCAATGATCAAACGTCTTTAAGCGATGTTTTTGGTTAGGACTATCAATCGAATGATACAGCGTAGAGGCCAAGAACAAGGTGACCATACTGCCACCATAAACACTCATACTGATTAATGTGAGCACATCGGAGTTTGCTTGATTCGCTTTCAATATCAATAAGACCAAGCCAATCACTGATAATATCACACCCAGTGCATGGGTCAGGCTGTTGGCACGCTCTTCTTGCAAACTATACAGTGACACTGAAGACATAATTTGTACTCACAATATGGCAATGGCAGCAGCATGCCACATTCAGCTTACAAATGTAAGCTGAAAAAGCAATCGTGATTGTAACTAGGAAGTTTGGTCCAAGTAATCGAGAACCTTCTTACCGGCCTCTTCTGCACTCATCGAGCTTGGCAGTGAGAGCTCTCGCTTTAGTTGCCCCACCCCTATTAAGCTGGACAGCATGCCGCCAATACCGTCTCTATTTCTGTCAATTTCAAACCATAGCTTAAGCACGTCTTCATCTCGGTATGCCACAATCTCAAGCTCACGCCAACGCCCATGATAAGGACCAGTGGTTGGGACAAACTCAAACTCTTGAACAAATGGCATAGCAAAGCCTTTGGCTGCCTCACATTCAACCTGTCTAATGCGTAAGCCTTCATGTTCTAAAGCCGAAAAAATGCCATCAAGCAGCGGATCAGGCCTCACCGTCAGTAAATCTTTGTCTGTTGGGTCTGCCGCTAAAGCAATATCAAGCCCAGTTTCTAGCCAGACTTTGGAGTCACCAAGCGTGACCGGCGTATTCCAAGGCACCATGAGCTCAACCTCAAAGTCACGTGTCTCACCGGGCTCAATGGTAAAAGCATAAGGCAATTTCCATGTTTCCAAGGCATAGGTTTTTGCTACGCGCTTTTTCGGGCTACCTGGCTGATTTTGATTGTCGTGGTTGCCACGAGCAACCTCATCAATATAACGGCAACACAGTCGCATATTAATGTTATCAACCGTTTGAGCTGTTTTTCCGCCGTAAACATGCACAGTAACTTTTGCAGTCTGACCTGGGTATAAAAATTCTTGATGCAGTACCGAGTCCACTCGCGCAGCACCAATACCAAAACTTGCTAAGGTTTTCTTAAAAAAAGACATACGCACCTCCATTCACTGGTTACCAGTTTTATCCCATATAGCCCGATAAAACAAATACTCCTGACAAAATAACCCCCATCACTTCACGTGTTCAAAAAAGCAACAATTATTTAGATAAGATTGTCGAACCTATCCGTAGTTGGTGATATTCTATACGTGATATGCATGCATATCGTTATTCCTGATTATTTATTTGGACTGGCAAATGCCAAAAAAGAGCACATTGTGATGCAATGTCTCATAGATAATCAGGCCATTAGATTGGCAATGGAATTGTCTGACTGTTAGGTATAGCAATGCGCCCTACTCCTGTCAGGTTTTCGCACTCAAATCGTGGTGCGTCGCGTCGTCGTAGTGGCTTTGCCTCTGCGCCTGTCGCAAAACAAGCCGCTCCTTCAATGACGCTTGTTGAAAAAAGTGCTTTTATGGCACCGACACCAGCAAAAGTAATTAAAGCAGCATAATAAAAAAGCGCAGACACCCTGCGCTTTTTTTATGTCTATTGCTTTCCCATATTGGTTATCAACGTAAACTTTGATATTTTGATGCAAAAATCACTATAAAAATTGTGGAGAAAGCTATGAAGTGTCATCGCGTTAACGAACTGATCGAACTTATTCACCCAGAATGGCAGAAAGAACCAGACCTAAACCTGCTAGAGTTTATCGTTAAGCTTGCTGCAGAAGCTGGCTACAACGGTAATCTTAATGATCTCACTGATGATGTGTTGATCTACCATCTGAAGATGCGTAACAGCCAAAAAGAGGACATGATCCCAGGCCTTGCGAAAGACCAAGAAGATGACTTCAAGACTGCGTTATTGAAAGCGCGCGGTATCATCAAGTAGCGGCAAATACGCTGACTAAAAAGCCAGAGATAGCACGCCTCAACCGTGCTATCTTCATTTACATCACGTCAATATCATCGAAGCAATTTCTTTGCTTTGTGCTTCACGCCTTAAAATAACGCTTCCTCATTTGAGAAACACAACGCTGCGTTATCCTATTACGTACGGTGCCATAACACGTGAAATATCATTTTTCTTGTTAAAGGTTGATAGCCTTAAAGAAAAGAGTTTGTTATCGAGGTTATAATCGGCGCGTTTTCTATTTACATAGGTTTTCTATTTACATAGATAGTTATGCCCGATCAGCCATGAATGACAATACACGCGTCGACGATTGATTAGGAATACCTCGCAGTGTCGGAAAAGTAGAGCATGTATAAACATGCCGTCAGCCCAAAAAGGACCGCTTCACATGAGTCAGGATAAGATTGATATTAAGGACGTCACACCAAAAACGTTCAATCCTAAAACACACAAAGGGACCGGAGACCGGTTTAATCCCAGCAATAGTATTTATGTACGTGAAAGCAAAGGAACATTCCAAAAGCTTAGGCGCTATGGCGGTTGGTTTTTATTGCTACTTTTTGCGGTTATTCCTTGGATACCATACGGTGAAAGGCAGGCAATCTTACTTGATATTGGCAATCAGCAATTCAACTTTTTTGGCACAACCCTTTATCCACAAGACCTGACCTTACTTGCCTTGTTATTTATGGTCGCCGCCTTCGGATTGTTTTTTATTACCACCTTTTTAGGTCGAGTTTGGTGTGGCTATCTATGCCCACAGACCGTCTGGACCTTTATGTATATCTGGTTTGAAGAAAAGCTAGAAGGCAGCGCAAATAAAAGGCGAAAACAAGACTCCAACAAGCTCACGGCGAATTTATTCGCAAGGAAAACGCTTAAGCACATTGCATGGCTCGCGATTGCGCTCGCCACCGGCCTCACGTTTACGGGTTATTTTGTCCCGATTGGTGACTTAGTGATCGGTTTCTTTAGCTTCGATGCGAGTTTCTGGCCGGTTTTTTGGGTTCTATTTTTTGCAGGGTGCACCTACGCTAATGCTGGATGGATGCGCTCCATCGTATGTATTCACATGTGCCCTTATGCTCGCTTTCAATCCGCCATGTTTGATAAAGACACCTTTATTGTCGGCTATGACTCGAAGCGTGGTGAACAACGCGGGCCTCGTTCTCGCAAAGCCGACCCTAAAGCGCTCGGACTTGGAGACTGTATTGATTGTGACTTATGTGTTCAGGTCTGCCCAACCGGTATCGATATCCGTGATGGCCTGCAATACGAATGTATTAACTGTGGCGCTTGTATCGATGCCTGTGATAAAACCATGGACCGAATGGGCTATGAGAAAGGCTTGATCAACTACACCACAGAGCACCGATTATCAGGTCAACACACAAAAGTAATGCGACCAAAACTACTCGGCTATGGGGCTATTTTACTCGTGATGATTGGGCTGTTCTTCGCACAAATTTCTGCGGTTGAGCCTGTAGGACTGAGTGTTATAAAAGACCGAAGTGCGCTGTCACGCATCAACAGCGACGGGTTAGTAGAAAACACTTATACCCTTAAGGTCATCAACAAGACGCAGCAAGAGCAAAAATACACGCTAACGGTAGCTGGTTTAGATTCCGCAACGTGGTACGGAAAACAAACTGTCATCGTTGATCCTGGAGAAGTGTTAAGCCTACCAATGAGTTTAGGTGTCGATCCTGACCAACTCGACTCACCCGTCGTCACGATTCAGTTTATACTAAGTGACAGCAATGACTTTTCCGTTGAAGTAGAGAGCCGATTTGTGAAGCTTTAACCTCTCCCTTCGCGATTTATAATAGGAAAAGGCTCAGTAATGAGCCTTTTTAGTTTCAGCATGACAGAGCAAATGTTTAACTTCGATGCGTTAACACCAGACTTTATGTGGTATGCACTAGAAAGTATCGGCGTTCGCGCAGAATCCGGGCTCCTTCCCCTTAACAGTTATGAAAACCGGGTCTACCAATTTACCGACGAAGATAAAAAACGATTCGTCGTAAAATTCTATCGCCCACAACGTTGGACATTGGCACAAATCCAAGAAGAACATGAGTTTGCACATGAACTTGTGGAACATGATGTACCCATTTCTGCGCCACTGGTCATCAATAATCAATCCATTCATGAGTATAACGGCTATTGGTTCACGCTATTTGCCAGTGAAGGTGGTCGACAGTTCGAGGTGGATAACCTCGAACAATTAGAATGGGTCGGACGCTTTCTGGGTCGCATACATAATGTTGGCGCAGCAAAACCGTTTGAGCATCGACCGACCATTGGGCTAGAAGAGTATTTATATCAACCCAGAAAGCTGCTGCAATCTTCAACGTTCATCCCATCACATCTTGAGAACGCCTTCTTTAGTGACCTCGACATGCTGATCGCTCAAATAGAAACACACTGGGAACCCAGTCAGATGATTCGCTTACATGGTGATTGTCACCCCGGTAATATTCTTTGGCGTGACGGCCCCATGTTTGTCGATTTAGATGACGCTCGAAATGGACCTGCAGTTCAAGACTTATGGATGCTGCTAAGCGGTGATAGACAAGAAAAAATGATGCAACTAGATGTGATTTTAGAAGGCTATCAAGAGTTTAATGATTTCCCTTCGAGTCAATTGAAACTAATTGAGCCTTTACGCGGTCTACGTATGGTGTATTACATGGCTTGGTTGGCTAAACGCTGGCATGATCCTGCTTTCCCTCTGGCTTTCCCATGGTTTAACGACCCTAAATACTGGGAAGGACAAGTACTGGGCTTTAAAGAGCAAATGGCAGCATTAAATGAAACGCCGCTTTCATTACAGCCACAGTGGTGACACACTAATGAATATCGTTACGGAATGAATTCTACATGGAGACAACAATGAAAAGATTTATCGCACTATTCGCCACGCTGCTCGTCACTCTTGGCGTTAGTGCCGCTCAGTTTGAAGAAGGCACTCACTATAAAGTGCTAGAAACAAAGCAATCAATCAAACCAACCGTTACTGAATTTTTCTCTTTTTATTGCCCTCACTGTAATAGTTTTGAGCCAATCATTGAGCAATTAAAAACTAAAATCCCAGCCGATGCTAAATTCCAAAAGAACCACGTGTCATTTATGGGTGGTAACATGGGCATGTCGATGAGCAAGGCTTATGCGACGATGATTGCCTTGAAAGTTGAGGATAAGATGGTTCCTGTCATGTTTAACCGCATCCACAACATGAACAAGCCTCCTCGTAACGACGAAGAGTTACGTCAAATCTTTATTGATGAAGGCATAGACGCGAAGAAGTTTGATTCGGCATTCAAGGGCTTTGCTGTCGATTCAATGGTGCGCCGCTTTGATAAGCAATTCAAAGACAGTGGACTTTCTGGCGTTCCTGCCGTTATCGTCAATAACAAATACCTGGTTGAAGCAGGTGGTATACAATCACTAGACGAATATTTTGAGCTGGTAAATTTCTTATTGAAGAAGTAACCACGATCTCCAGCTATTCAATGTAAAGACAAAGCCGAGCCAATATGCTCGGCTTTGTCTTTTTTATCTTATCGTTCTACATTTTCCTTTCTGATACGGGCTTAGCCTACCCATAAACATGCCTATTAACGACAGCCTATCCATTTATCCGCCATACACATCAATGCTTTTTAAATTGTCTTGTTACCCACATAAAACAAGCTTATGCTAAACCAATAACATAAGGTAAACATATAATTACATTTGTTATTAACGATATTCAGAATCGAAGAAGGAACCAATATGAAACCGACATGGAGTGTCTTAGCGGTTGCAGTCAGTCTCGTATCAACAACCGCTGTTGCCAAGTTAGGCGAGAGCAATGGCTTCAGTGGTGAGATTGCCATCAACGCGGCTTACAGCAGTAAAACATCCAACCTCACGAATACCGATGACGATTACCGTGTATATACCGGCGGCCAACAAGAAGACAGTGGTGCCCTCGTTCTCCCGTTAGGTAACGTGCAATATACATTTGGCTCAGCGTCAAACCATCAGGTTTTCTTAGGTACCTCTCGAGCCGATATCGCGGTCGGTACCGTTGCACTCGAAGCGGGTTATAAATATCTTTTCAAAGACCGTACTAAAATCAGTTTTGCTATTTTACCAACCATACTGGAAGGCGAGGTATGGAAAGACCCATATATGGATGGCACCCGAAGTACCACCAATGAGAAGGGCACTGCATACCGTATGCAGATCGACAATATTGCAGGGTCTTTATTCAGCCTCGATTTAGCCTATGGTAAGCGTGAACTTGACGAAGAAAAGTCGGGGCAAGATGCGAGTGTAGGCCTAACGGATGAACAAGCTCAGATGCTCAACCGCAATGCTGATATCCTCTATGGTAAGTTTAAAATGATGCTACCTATCAGTCGCGAAGTCTTGCTCTATCCTGCTCTTATTTACACGCAGCAAGATGCAGAGGGTAGTGCAATGAAGCACAACACCTATGGGGCTGAGATTTCGTCTTTTATGTCTCTTGGGAACCACAAGTTGGCACTAACCGTCGGCTACCTCAAACGTGACTTCGATGCCGCCAACCCGATTTACGACGTGACCCGTAGCGATGATGAGTGGAAAGCCTTCCTTGCTTATGAGTATCCGGGCATCTTCTATTCGGACAATGTCTCGTTGGTTGCATTCAGTGGCTTCACCAATAGCACCTCTAATATTGCCTTTTATGAAGAACAAAACTGGATCACGGCCGTGGGTGTGAACTGGGAGTTCTAATCACCCGACCAATCATTCACTACCACACTATAAACAAGATAAATCAATGGTTTAGAATTAACAATCTAAGCCATTTTTTATTTTATAAATGTGACTAAAATCAATGGTAAATACCAACGAACGGCGTAATCTTAGCCCCCTTTGAACCGACCAGATCCCATATATGCCTCGCTCACACTGGATGATTATCGCCTTCATATCCTCAACCCTAACTATTCCAACTTATGCTGCACTGCGAGATACCTCAGGCTTTAGCGGTGAACTTTCTTTGAGCAACGCAATCATCGGTGAGAAGTCGAACCTTGTTGCCAGTAATGACCCGGCAATAACGTCAACGACCGAGGCTCATGATGAATTCTGGCTTCCTTTAGGGACATTACGGTATACCTACGGCACTCAATTAGACAAAGAATGGTTTATTGGTAGCTCACGGAATGACATCGCGGTGGGCACGTTCATCCTCGAAGGCGGATATCGGCAACAATTGCCAGACACTAGTGTCATGACGTTTTCTTATCTCCCAACCGTTATCGGAGAACCCATCTGGAGTAACCCTTATGTGGAGTCGAGCCAATTAAAAGCGGCAGAGGCCACTGGCGATGCATTTCGCTTTCAGTATGAAAATATTGCCGGCACCCCTTTCACTCTAGATATGGCCTATGGCACTCGAGTTATCGATGAAGAACGATCCGCCTATAACCTTACAAATGTGTACGCAAAAGACTTCAATCGGAACAGCGACCTTTACTATGCAAAGGGCTCTTATACCCTATCAGCCACGGAGCAGTGGACACTGTTTCCATCGTTGATTTACCTCAATGATGACAGTCAAGGTTCATCCTTAAGGAATCAAGGTGTTGGGACCGAGCTCACCACACTGTTTATTTATGATCAGCATAGTTTTGCTGCCACATTAAGCTACATGAATCACGAATATAAAGGCCAAAACACTATCTTCGAGCAATCAAGGCGAATCGATGAAAAGTACAGCGGGTTTTTCGCATACGAGTATTTATCATTGTGGAATATCGATACCCTTTCGCTCATTTCATTGTCTGGCTACAATGCGACAGACTCCTCGATCGCCTTTTATGATTCATCAGATTGGATCACCTCCGTTGGCATGAACTTCTCTTTTTAACGTGTTAATTTTTAAATTAATAAACAAAAAAGACGATGTCTATTTTATACCGCTTGTGCCGTCAGTTGTTTTAATAGTCGGTCCATCGCTCGATACCCCAACGCTTCGGCTAAATGAGCCCGTTGAATATCCGGTTCATTCGATAGGTCAGCGATGGTTCGAGCGACTTTAATGATTCGATGATAGGCGCGAATAGACAACCCTAAACGGTGTAATGCATTTTCCAAAAACTCAGCGTCTGACTTGGCAAGATGACAGTAGCGTTCAATCTCTCGGCTTTGTAATAAGGCATTGGCTTTGCCAGAGCGAGTCACCATCTTAGTTCTGGCTTCAATCACTCGTGCTTTGACTTGTGTGGTTGATTCTCCCCGATCGCCCCCCTCCGCCAACACACCCTTGGGCAATAAGGGGATCTCAATCGACATATCAAAACGATCCAATAAGGGGCCGGATAATCGCCCTAAATAACGAAGTATTGCTTGCGGTGCCACCCTAGCTTGATTCTCATCGTAGTAGCCAGTTGGGCTAGGGTTCAATGCCCCCACTAACTGAAATCGAGCGGGAAAGCGAGTCTTCCCCTGCGCTCGGGAAATAACAATTTCACCCGATTCCAAAGGCTCTCGCAAGGAATCCAGCACCTTACGCTCAAACTCTGGCATTTCATCAAGAAACAACAACCCATTGTGTGCTAAAGATATTTCTCCTGGTCTTGGTATGGTTCCCCCGCCCACCAGCGCGGCCATTGAACTAGAGTGGTGTGGCGATCGGAAAGGCCTTTGCTTCCAATTATCCTCATTGATTTCTTGCTGAGTAAGAGAGCCAACAGAGGCCGTCTCGATCGCTTCTTCATCACTCATCATCGGCAATAAATCACGCAGTCGAGAAGCAAGCATCGTTTTACCTGTCCCTGGCGGTCCAAGAAACAATAGGTTGTGATTTCCTGCCGCCGCAATCTCCAGCGCCCGTTTACCTTGCTGCTGCCCAATAATGTCTTGTAGATCGCGTACATCCTCCGCCAGCGTCTTGAGTGGCGGCGAAGTGGCCAGCGTCAAGGCTTGTTGTCCCATTAAATGAGCGCACACCTCTAGTAACCCGGACGCCGATTTATGCTTGTCTTTACCAACCAAAGCCGCTTGATTGGCATTCCCTTCCGGTACGATAAGTTGGCGAGCTGATTTATCCGAGGCCAATGCTGCAGGTAACACGCCTTTAACGGACCGCAACGAGCCCGACAATGCCAACTCACCAATAAACTCATGCTGTTGCAACAAGGTCTTGGGCAATTGATCCGAAGCAGCCAAAATACCCAATGCAATCGGCAGATCAAAACGCCCCCCTTCTTTAGGCAGATCAGCCGGCGCTAAATTAACGGTGATCCGTTTTGCAGGGAATTCAAAACGAGAATTAATAATGGCGCTACGAACCCTGTCTTTAGATTCTTTTACTGTTGTCTCAGGCAACCCAACCAAGGTAAAACCTGGCATACCATTACTGATATGCACCTCTACCGTTACTAACGGTGCTTCCACCCCAACACTGGCACGGCTGTAAATAATCGATAATCCCATGAATTTCCTTTTTTCACCTAAATTAGTCAGTTAAACCCATCAAAAAGCAGAGTTTTATAAATAGAACATGTTATATAGCCTGATTTGATGCTGATTAAATGTGAAAAAAGAATGAGGTTTTGCTTGTCAGGTAACAGAAATATGTGATACCACTAAGGACGCAGACATTTTCGTTCAACATAAAGCAAACGATTAGATATTAGAAATGACTTTTAGTGCTTACGCTCACACTCTGATTACCCTGATTATTGTGGTCCTGATTAGGAACACACGGGGGAATATGGGCGGAAAATAGCCGCAAGATTCTAAAAACCCCCGCACTGAAAAGTCCGGGGGTTTTTTTACAAGTTGTAAAACAAAAATTTGATGACGATCACGAAAGCGAGTCCAGTCTCGTAAAGATGATAAAAACGGAAGAATATGGGGGCACACTATGTGCAGTCGAACGATAAAAAACCGCTACTCATTATGCGGTCTACAAGGAGGAAGCAATGACAGGAGCTGAATTAGTTGTTGCAGCGCTAGCGCAACAAGGTATTAAGACTGTGTTTGGTTATCCCGGTGGGGCAATAATGCCCATCTACGATGCGCTTTATGATGGCGGTGTAGAACACATTCTTTGCCGACACGAGCAAGGCGCAGCCATGGCAGCCATCGGAATGGCTAGAGCGACTAAGGATGTCGCTGTATGTATGGCCACTTCAGGCCCAGGCGCCACTAACCTCGTTACCGGCCTTGCCGATGCTTTCCTTGACTCCGTCCCTCTCGTCGCCATAACAGGCCAAGTTGCCAGCTCTCATATTGGTACCGATGCTTTCCAAGAAATGGATGTGATTGGTATGTCACTTTCTTGTACCAAGCATAGCTATCTAGTGACCGACATCCATGACCTTGCTCCTACACTTGCTGAAGCATTTGAGGTGGCAAAAACAGGACGACCTGGCCCGGTTATTGTTGATATAGCGAAAGATGTTCAACTTGCTCAAACGCCTGTTGATGTGCTGCCCGCTTTCACACCTCCAGCTATTCCCGTCGCAAGCCCGGAACAAATGCAACTGGCACAACAAATCCTCAACCAAAGTTCTCGTCCAGTATTGTACGTAGGCGGTGGGGTACAGTTAGCGGATGCCACAGAGTCGGTTCGTGAGTTTTTGCGCCTAAACCCGATGCCATGTGTGAGCACACTTAAAGGGTTGGGTACGGTTGAGCGACACGATCCACATTATCTAGGCATGCTCGGTATGCACGGCACCAAAGCGGCAAACCTAGTCGTACAAAAAAGCGACTTGCTTATCGTCGTCGGCGCGCGGTTTGATGATCGAGTGACAGGTAAGCTGGATACATTTGCACCACATGCTAAGGTCATTCACATCGATATCGATGCTGCTGAGTTTAATAAACTGAGAACAGCCCATGCCGCATTGCGTGGCGATATCAATGTTATTTTACCTCAGCTTGAGCTGTCGAAAGACCTGGCACCATGGGTTCACCATAGTGAAAGCCTACGCAGCGGATTTAAATGGCGCTATGACCACCCAGGCGACCTGATTTTTGCTCCACTACTTCTGAAGCAATTATCCGACATGATGCCAGAGTCTTCGATTGTCTCGACCGACGTAGGCCAACACCAGATGTGGGCTGCACAGCACATTCAGCCAAGAATGCCGGAGAACTTCATTACTTCTGCCGGGCTGGGCACCATGGGCTTTGGACTGCCAGCAGCTATGGGCGCAGCAGTAGGTCGACCTGACGATCAATCTATCCTAATCTCAGGTGATGGCTCATTCATGATGAATGTCCAAGAGCTAGGCACGCTTAAGCGTCGCCAAATCCCTGTAAAAATGGTGCTCTTGAATAACCACCGCTTGGGTATGGTAAGACAATGGCAGTCACTCTTTTTTGATGGTCGACACAGTGAAACCATCCTAGATGACAACCCTGATTTCGTGATGCTGGCTAAAGCGTTCGATATTCCAGGCAAAACCATTACTCGAAAAGAAGAAGTCGAGCCGGCATTGAAAGAAATGCTAGCAAGCAAGACCGCATACCTTCTTCATGTCCTCATCGATGAAGAAGAGAATGTATGGCCATTGGTACCACCAGGTGCCTCAAACAGCGAGATGTTGGAGAACACCTAATGAACCGATACCTACTAGACATTAAAGCCGATGATAAAAGCGTCCTACTTGAACGAGTACTGCGCGTCATTCGCCACCGCGGGTTTATCATCAAGCAAGTCGCTGCAACACAAAATCATGAAAGCAAGATTGCCAGTGTAGAAATTATCGTTGATAGTGATCGTCCTATTTCTACGCTGATTAATCAGATTGAAAAACTCTGGGATATTCGTACTGTTGACGTCACTGAGCTCAAAACTAACCAGCTGACCAATCACAACCTACAAGAACAAAGTGCATAAGGAAGAACGCTAAATGGCTACAAGTACAGCAGATTTTATTTGGTTTAATGGTGAAATGGTTCCATGGGCTGAGGCAAACGTTCACGTCCTGACTCATGCGATGCACTATGGTACGTCAGTTTTTGAAGGAGTGCGTTGTTACAACACACCGAAAGGTCCGGTTATTTTCCGTCACCCAGAGCATGCAAAGCGCCTTAAGAATTCAGCAAAAATTTACCGCTTCCCAATTCCTTATACGGAAGAAGAAATCATGGAAGCAACGCGCGAGACCGTGCGTCAGAATAAACTAGAATCAGCCTATATTCGCCCACTCGGGTTTGTTGGTAATGTCGGTTTAGGTGTCTGCCCTCCTGAAGACTCAGTGATGGAATTGATTATCGCAGCTTTCCCTTGGGGTTCTTACTTAGGTGAAGAAGCCCTAGCCAATGGCGTAGATGCTATGATCTCAAGCTGGAATCGCGCCGCGCCAAATACTATCCCAACCGCAGCAAAAGCTGGTGGTAACTACCTGTCTTCTTTACTTGTTGGTGGTGAAGCTCGTCGCCATGGTTATGATGAAGGCATCGCTCTCAGTGTCGATGGTTACCTATCTGAAGGTGCTGGCGAGAACATCTTCGTCATCAAAGATGGCATCATCATGACACCACCAGCCACCAGTGCGATCCTACCGGGTATTACACGCGACAGTATTATGACCATGGCCAAAGACATGGGCTATGACGTTCGCGAAACCAACATCGCTCGTGAAGCGCTGTATCTTGCTGATGAGATTTTCATGACCGGAACGGCGGCTGAAATTGTGCCCGTCCGCTCTGTCGATAAGATTGAGGTTGGCGAAGGCAAACGCGGTCCAATCACAAAAGTCATGCAAGACGCTTACTTTGGCCTATTCAATGGCACAACTGAAGATAAATGGGGTTGGCTTGACTACGTTTACCCTCAAGATGCCGACACCAGCAACGCAGCTGAAAAATAAGGAACGAGTACAATGCCTATTTATAGATCCGCGACCACAACACATGGACGCAACATGGCGGGTGCCCGCGCACTTTGGCGTGCCACTGGTGTAAAAGACGAAGATTTTGGCAAACCAATCATTGCCGTCGTGAACTCATTTACTCAATTTGTTCCTGGCCACGTTCACCTAAAAGACATGGGCCAACTGGTCGCCGGCGAAATTGAGAAAGCAGGCGGAATCGCCAAAGAATTCAACACGATCGCTGTCGATGACGGCATCGCGATGGGCCATGGTGGTATGTTGTATTCACTGCCATCACGTGAACTTATTGCAGATTCTGTGGAATACATGGTGAATGCGCACTGTGCAGATGCGATGGTTTGTATCTCTAACTGCGACAAGATCACCCCAGGAATGATGATGGCGGCTATGCGCCTTAACATCCCTGTGATCTTTGTTTCCGGTGGCCCAATGGAAGCGGGTAAAACCAAGCTTTCTGATCAGATCATTAAGCTGGACCTGGTTGATGCCATGATCCAAGGTGCCGATCCAACTATTTCTGATGAGCAAAGTGAGCAAGTAGAGCGTTCTGCGTGTCCAACATGTGGATCATGCTCTGGCATGTTTACAGCCAACTCGATGAACTGTCTAACGGAAGCATTAGGCCTTTCTCAACCGGGTAACGGCTCCATGCTCGCGACTCACGCCGATCGTGAGCAGTTGTTTATCAATGCCGGTAAACGCGTCGTCGAATTGACGAAACGCTACTATGAGCAAGATGATGCCTCGGCATTGCCACGTAATATTGCGAATCGCGCTGCATTTGAAAACGCGATGGCCTTGGATATTGCTATGGGCGGTTCAAGTAATACGGTATTGCACCTGCTTGCTTCTGCTCAAGAAGGTGAGATTGCGTTCGATATGGATGATATCGATGAGATGTCTCGTCGTGTGCCTCATCTTTGTAAGGTGGCCCCATCCACACCGAAGTACCACATGGAAGATGTTCACCGTGCGGGTGGCGTGATGGCCATTCTTGGCGAACTCGATCGTGCAGGGTTATTGAACAGCGATACTCGTACCGTACTTGGTCTTTCAATGAAAGAACAACTGGCACAATACGACATCATGCAAACCGAAGATGAAGCGGTGCTTAAATTCTTCCGTGCCGGTCCTGCCGGTATTCGCACCACCAAAGCCTTTTCTCAAGATTGTCGCTGGGATCGTCTTGATGATGATCGTAAAGAAGGCTGTATCCGCACCAAAGAAAATGCTTTCAGCCAAGAAGGTGGGCTGGCAGTGTTGAGCGGCAATATTGCTTTAGATGGTTGTATCGTCAAAACAGCCGGCGTGGATGAAGGAAGCTTAGTCTTCCGCGGTCCTGCCGTGGTATTTGAAAGCCAGGAAGATGCGGTAGACGGTATTTTAGGCGGTAAAGTCAAAGCCGGTGATGTCGTCATCATTCGCTATGAGGGACCGAAGGGTGGCCCTGGCATGCAAGAAATGTTGTATCCAACGACCTACCTAAAATCAATGGGACTAGGCAAAGAGTGTGCTTTGCTAACGGATGGACGCTTCTCAGGAGGCACATCGGGTCTTTCTATTGGTCATGCGTCACCAGAAGCCGCAAGCGGTGGCACTATTGGTCTCGTCAACGATGGCGATATCATTAATATTAATATTCCAGAACGTTCGATCACTCTGGATATTTCTGACGAAGAGCTGAGTGCTCGTCGTGCCGCTCAAGATAAGCTCGGCTGGAAGCCAGCGAATCGTGAACGTGTCGTTTCTCTCGCACTAAAAGCCTACGCAAGTATGGCTACCAGTGCAGATAAAGGCGCGGTAAGAGACAAGTCTAAGCTCGAGGGATAAGACATGAGTGAAGCCAACCATTACCCTAGCACTGGCGCAGAATACCTGCGACAAGTACTGCGGGCTCCTGTCTATGAAGTCGCGACCGTTACTCCGCTTCAAGACATGCCTCGACTCTCAGCGCGTATTAATAACCACGTGCAGATCAAGCGAGAGGATCGCCAGCCGGTACACTCATTCAAGCTACGTGGCGCTTACAATATGGTTGCCAACCTGACTGAGGCTCAAAAAAATGCTGGGGTGATCGCGGCTTCTGCGGGCAATCACGCACAAGGCATGGCGTTATCTGGTACAAAATTGGGCATCAGCACCACGATTGTGATGCCCAAGACCACACCCGATATTAAAGTCGATGCGGTAAGAAGCTTTGGCGGAAAAGTGGTCCTTCATGGTAACAACTTTGATGAAGCAAAAGCAGAAGCTGAACGCCTGTCGGCAGAGTATGGTTATACCTTTGTTCCTCCTTTTGATCACCCACTGGTGATTGCTGGGCAAGGAACGATTGGCATGGAAATGCTACAACAAAATGGCCACCTTGATTATATCTTTGTTCCTGTAGGAGGCGGCGGTTTGGCCGCTGGCGTTGCCGTACTCGTCAAGCAACTCATGCCAGAGATAAAGATTATTGCTGTCGAACCAGAGGATTCAGCCTGCCTTAAAGCCGCGCTTGATGCTGGTGAGCCCGTAGCCTTGGATCGAGTGAGCATGTTTGCTGACGGTGTCGCGGTTAAAATTATTGGTCAGGAAACCTTCCGCTTATGCCAACAGTACATTGATGGCCATATCACGGTATCCAGTGATGAGATTTGCTCTGCGGTGAAGGATATTTTCGAAGATACCCGTGCCATCGCTGAGCCTTCGGGTGCCCTTGCATTAGCAGGCCTGAAAAAATTTGCTGAGCAACATGCACTCAAAGATAAAAAGCTCGGCACGGTTTTATCCGGAGCTAACACCAACTTCCATGGTTTGCGTTATGTATCAGAACGTTGTGAGCTTGGTGAGAAACGTGAAGGGTTACTTGCCGTCACCATACCAGAGCGACAAGGTGCCTTCTTTGAGTTTTGTAACATCATCGGTGGCCGAGCGGTGACAGAGTTTAACTACCGCTACAATGACGACAAACTGGCAAATATCTTTGTCGGTGTGCGTCTTGCTGGGGGTCAGGAAGAACTGGCAGGCATCATTAAAGATTTAGACACTGGAGGATATCCAGTCGTCGACTTGTCTGATGATGAGATGGCGAAGCTGCATGTGCGTTATATGATTGGTGGTAAGCCTTCTAAGCCACTTAAAGAGCGATTGTATAGCTTTGAGTTCCCAGAATATCCTGGTGCGTTGCTGAAGTTTCTGAGCACACTGGGCACCCATTGGAACATCAGCCTGTTTAACTATCGCAACCACGGTGCGGACTATGGTCGAGTACTGTGTGGTTTTGAGTTGCAAGATAGCGATCTTGCGGAGTTCTCACAGCACCTCAGGGAGTTGGGCTATCAATGCAAAGATGAAACCGATAACTCATCGTATCAATTTTTCCTTTCTTAAAGGCAAATAAGACCCGTTATTAGCATTGGGAATACACAAAAACGCCTCGTCTATCGAGGCGTTTTTTTATGGTTTTATCGGGCTAGTATAGAATCACTGATTCTCAACCAATCCGAGCTCTGGAGACTTAAACTCATTGTACTGCTGATAATTCACCACCCTATCTCTACCTTGGTCTTTAGCTAAGTACAACGCTTTGTCAGCCATTTTAATCAATGCCTCGATATCAGAAGCGGGCTCAGGGTAGGTCGCAACACCAATAGAGACACTCAATTGCCCAAGTGATAATCCTTTATGCTCTAGGTGCATCGTTCGAATAAGGGTAACGATATTATCGGCATATTGCGTTGCATCATTCATATCGCAATGCGGCAGTATCACCGCTAACTCTTCACCACCGAGTCGACAGGCTATTTCATCATCAGCTACGGTTCTTTTCAGTAGAGAACTGATCTCTTTAAGTACATAATCACCGGCATCATGACCGAAGTTGTCGTTAAAACGCTTAAAGTGGTCGAGATCTAACATCAATAGAGACAAAGACTCACTGCTAGTAGCAGAATTGTTGGTATGTTCCGTTAGCTTTTGTTCGAAGAAACGTCGGTTATACAAGCCAGTCAGTGGATCGCTCAGGGCTTGCGAACGCAATTTTTCTTGCAAGCTTAGGTTTGCCAAGGCCAAGCCAAGGTGCTCTGCCACACTATACGCGAGTTGTGTCGTCAGCTCATCAACGCCAATGTCACCCTGACCAAAGTACAAATGCATGATGCCAATCGTATTACCATGTGCCGTTAATGGGATGCACAGCGTCTGATTATTATCAATCGATGACATGTGTTCGCAGGAAAGGTGGTGAAACTCTTCAATCGATAAATGACTGCGCCCTTTACGTAGTGACCAGCATTCATCTGGAGAAAAACTTTTGCTGCCGGGCCACGACTCCCCCCAATCGAGTTGATTCACAAGCTGGTTTCTTGATGAGCGCATCAACGAGATACTGCCATTAACCTTACCTAGAATACGCGGCACGATATCTTCTACCACCCGCTGAGCTTCAACTAGGTTATTACAAGCCGCCAGCATATTGGCTAATCGATGCATCAACTCTATCTCAAGCGTGCGCTGACGAATCCGTTCATCTTGTTTATTTTTCTCGGCTGTCACACTGAGTATAATTTGGCGGTGGCTTAGTAGCGACGTGCCAATAAGAATAGCAATACTGAGTAGCGCCAATCCAACTAAGATACTCATCAGTTGAAATGTCATACTTTTTAGATGATGCATCGGCACGGATAGCACCACAACATAGTCTTGCTGGTCGATGTTCACTTTTCGAGACGAATAAAGAAGGTCAACCGACAGTACAGAGCTGAATCGAACATCCTCTCCAGCCCCTAACTTCCATGCCTGAAGAAATTCAGGACGGTTGGCGTGACTATCAAGATCAACAAGCGCTCGGTCAGACAAAGCCGTATCCCCAACCACTACACCATCATGATTGATCACTTGTATACGAGTATCCGTATCCGCTTGGGTCAGATCACCAATATAGTCATCAATTTGACCACTACTGGTAAAACTGGGATTGTCTTCATGGATCTCATAGATCACATCCGTCAGCAATGATTCCGTACTTCGGCTTACTGACTCATAAACTAAACGCTCTAAGGTTATACTGAACCCATATAAGCCCCCTACCATCACAACAGAGAGCGCGACAATCGGTAAAAGCTGCCATTTCCTATCGACCAACGTTGACATCTCACACCACCAACTTACAGAACACCATATTAATAACTAACAAAGTAGCGGTATTTTTAATCAAGGGCAACTAGAATATGAATCTATCAATACCTAAGCCAGTCTGAGTGCAATTGCGATGATGAGCCAAGATAATCTAACATCCATTGGATCAGTTTATTACTCTCATCTTTACGCCAAACCAAACAACATTGGCTATCTATCGAATCACCCGTTATTACGCGTTCCACCAGCAAGCCTTCGTTGATCAGCGGTACCGCGATGTGGCGAGGCATGTAACCGATACCCACTCCATTTTTAAGGCACTCAATCGCCGAATACCAGTTAGGCAACAATAAGCGACGCTGGCGATCGCTATGCCGCGTATGACGCTTGGGTAAAACTCGCGAGGTATCATCAAGGCAAATAGCAGGAAACTGACTGGCAAACTCTTCATCTAAATGGGTTGCCATCGCACACGGATGATTTGGTGCCATCACCAATGCCCATGTCAGGTCTCCCATCGGTCGCACGCCATACTCCCCACCAACAGGAATCGCAGAAGTCGCCCCAATAACAATATCGGCTCTTTGCTCTGATATCGCCTCCCATGAGCCATTGTAAACCTCCATATTGATCTGCAGTTCAGCTGACTCAAATTCTGCGTAAAAGTCTTCGATCAGCTCAGAGAGCTTGTCGACTTTCACAATGTTGTCCAAGGTCAGCTTTAACCGCTTTTGCCAGCCAGAAGCTGCGCGACGGGTATGATGGGTCAACTCATCCATTTGCCGTAACAACCGCCTTGCTTCGGCGATAAACACCTCTCCTGCTGGCGTCAATTCAACGCGACGAGGAAGCCGTCTAAACAGCGGAGTGCCAATCTCTTGCTCTATCTGGCGTACACTGTAGCTGATCGCTGAAGGGACTTTATGAAGGGCGACAGCCGCCGCACTAAAGCTTCCAAGCCGAGCGATCATATCTAACATTTCGAGTGAGGGGCGAGAGTACACAACTTACCTTTCAAAAATTTTGATTCATAACCACAAAATATAGCGTTTTATTTTTAATTATTCCAAAAATAGAATACAGCACATAAACAGTATGGGCTGTATACAGCTCATTCCTGTGAAAATATTTCAAAGGAATAGTCATGAAAATCTCTAAGCTGCAACTTATCTACCTGTCGATCCTGTCTATGTTGGGCTTTATTGCCACTGATATGTATCTACCTGCGTTTAAATTAATTGAGCAGGACTTTTCAACAGGCCCAGAACAAATCGCCTTGTCTTTGACCGTATTCTTAGTCGGTATGGGATTAGGGCAATTCGTTTGGGGATTGGCCAGCGATCGCTTTGGTCACAGAAAAACCTTGTTTGCTGGTTTAGCGATTTTCTCCATCGCCTCTATCGGCCTTGCTTGGAGTCAAGAGGTGTGGCAACTATTGTCACTAAGAATGCTGCAAGCCGTAGGCGTATGTGCGCCAGCCGTGATTTGGCAATCGATGGTTATCGATAAATTTGATAAAAAAACCAGCCAACAAATATTCGCGACCATCATGCCACTCGTCGCGTTGTCTCCTGCGCTAGCACCGCAGCTGGGCGTACTGTTAACCGAGCTTTGGGGTTGGCACAGTATTTTTGTTGTACTGGCGATTACAGGCGCACTACTTGCTGCTGTGACACTATCAATAAAAGATCACACCTCAACAAAGAAAAAATCGACATCTGTATCAGCGGATCTTAAAAGCTTAATAGGATCAAGAGACTACGTGGGTAACGTCTTAATGTATGCGGTTGCATCTGCGGCATTCTTTGCATACCTAACAGGGATGCCTGAGATAATGAGTCAATTAGGCTACTCAGGTAAAGAGATTGGCTTAAGCTTTATCCCACAAACAATCGCCTTTATGGTGGGTGGTTATATGGGCAAAAAGCTGGTGGCGAAGCTTGGTGATGAAACAGTATTAAAGCAGTTACTTGGCCTAGAAACCGTTGCTATCTTACTTGTTTTTGTCGCTTGTCAGTGGCAACTCACCACTGTTTGGCCAATCCTAGCGCCATTTTGCTTACTTGCTGTTGCCAATGGTGCCCTGTATCCAATCGTTGTTAACCGAGCACTGTCAAGCGCCCCCCATTGCTCGGCAACAGCCGCTGGTCTGCAAAACAGTATTCAGATCGGTATTAGCAGCCTAGCGAGTGCTCTTGTTGCGACTTTTGCTATCGTGGCACAAACGGCCGTTGGCTATGTCATCTTAGGTTGCCTAGCGCTAATGTGGCTAGGGTACCTCATAGCAACGCCAGCCCTAACTAATGAGCTAACAATTCCTGATAACTCACGCGTCGTGAATGATGAGTAAATAAAAAAAGGGCGATAATATCGCCCTTTTTACTCTTGTTTCCTAAAGACTTTTCAGGCCCCACTTTTCTGCAGTTTCGTCAAAAAATCCTTGTGTCTTTTTCAACTCAACCCAATGGTTAACATAGTTTATCCACACCTGATCGGTTTGCGGCAATAACATCGAAATAGGGGTGGGTTTACGTGGCTCTTTTACCGGAACAATAGCCAGCTGCTTAAATTTAGTCACAAGTGTCGCCGCTTCGACATTGGATGTGACGGACACGTCCGCTCGGCGAGAGAGAAGTTCTTGGAAATCACGGGCAGGCGCTTCAATAACAATGTGCTCTGCGTTAGGGAAGAAATCCTTTACCATTTTTTCTTGTACCGTACCGAGCGTTGCTGCGACTTTGACATCAGGTTTATTAAAATCAGCCCAGTCTGAATATTTCTCAACATCTTTTTTCTGAACAACCGGCACGAATGCCAAATAAAAATACGGCTGGCTATAACCCGCGACTTTAGCTCGAGACATGTTTAGCGACGCACTACCGGTAATATCATATTTATTCGCGGTGATCCCGTTCACCAATGTTTTCCAATCTGTCGCAACGTACTCCACCTTCACGCCGAGATCCTTAGCAAGTTCAGTAGTCACATCAATATCAAACCCTTTGTATGAGTTAGTTGCTGGATCCTTCATTGTCATGGGGTTCCAATCACCCGTGGTACCCACGCGCAATACACCCGTGTCCAAAATAGCTTGTAACCGGCTGGTTTGCGCTGAAACCTGACCGATAGATAAAACGGCAATAACAACACCCAGTATCCACTTCTTCATTAAATCATCCCTAAATTTATTAAACACAAATGCTTCATCCTTGATAACATAGCAGTAACAGATGGATTTTTCAGGATATTTTAAGGACGATTGTGAGCTATCGAATACTTGTTATGGTGCTGTGCTTACCGTTGCTGTCAGGCTGTTCCGATTACGAATGGGGTTGGTATGTATTGAACCCGACCACCGAACAGGGTCAGATAAACATAAAATTCTTACTGGCCGGTTTTAAGGATACGATTTATGTTTCCTTACTCAGTATGCTCTTCGCGATGACGATTGGTCTACTGGTGGCCTTTCCCGCCTTGTCCAATAACACTTGGTTAAAATCCATTAATCGAGTGTATGTAGAAGTGGTACGTTCCATTCCAGTACTGGTGTTACTACTATGGGTTTATTATGGTTTGCCGACACTGATGGATATCTCACTCAATCATTTCTGGGCTGGCGTCATCGCCCTTACGATTGCAGAGAGTGCCTTTATGGCAGAGGTTTTTCGTGGCGGGATTCAAGCGATTAGTCGAGGTCAACATGAGGCTTCAGAGTCTCTTGGTCTTAATTATTGGCAGAAAATGCGCTTGGTGATATTGCCACAAGCTCTTCGGCAAATACTGCCTCCGCTAGGTAATCAGTTTGTCTATATATTGAAGATGTCGTCACTCGTCAGTGTTATCGGACTCAGTGACCTCACCCGCCGTGCCAATGAGCTGGTGGTAAATGAGTACTTACCTTTGGAAATTTATACCTTCCTTGTACTCGAATACCTAGTGTTGATCTTACTGGTATCTCAATCCGTGCGCTGGTTAGAAAAACGCATTGCGATCCCTAGTCACTAACGCTCATCAAGCCTTGTTCGGTTAACGGATAAGTAAAAAAAATGGCCTCATAATGAGGCCATTTTTTACGATTAAGAAACGCTATTTCTTCTTAACTGGACGCAGCCAATTAGCAATTCTACGCTCTTTTGCGCGAGTGATGACTAACTCACCTTTTTCTACGTCTTTCGTCACCGTTGCTCCAGCACCGACTGTCGCACCCTCTGCGATGGTAACAGGCGCAATCAATTGAGCATCAGAGCCCACAAATACGTCATCGCCAATAATGGTCTTAAACTTATTTGCCCCATCGTAGTTACAGGTAATCACGCCAGCACCAACATTTACACGTTGGCCGATTTCGGCATCACCAAGGTACGTCAGATGATTGGCTTTAGAGCCCTCACCTAGACAGGTATTCTTCACCTCAACAAAGTTACCAACGTGAGCATCATTACGTAAATCAGCACCCGGACGAAGGCGACTAAACGGACCGACGGTACATGCTTCACCAACGGTCGCTCCTTCAATCACACTGTATGGGCGGACAATCGTATTATCGTCAATTTCACAGTCTTTTAAGACACAACCCGCACCGATTACAACGTTATCACCGAGGGAAACCGAGCCCTCGATAATCACATTCACGTCAATCTCCACATCCATACCACATTGAAGCTGACCGCGCAGGTCAAAGCGACTCGGGTCGCGCAGCATCACGCCTTGTTCCAGTAAAGTTTGCGCTTGCATGGATTGGAATGCACGCTCTAGTCGAGCCAGTTGTGCCCTGTCATTCACGCCTTCGACTTCAATCGGGTTAGCAGGGTGTACCGCTTCAACGGCACGCCCTTCTTCGTGCGCAGCGGCAATGACGTCAGTTAGGTAATACTCACCCTGAGCGTTTTCATTGCTTAAGCCCGATAACCAGCGCTTCAAATCCCCACCCGTTGCGACCATGACACCGGTGTTGATCTCTTTAATCAGTTTCTGTTCTTCTGTTGCGTCTTTTTGCTCAACAATGGCGACGACAGGGCCATTTTTACGCACAATACGTCCGTAGCCCATCGGGTTATCAAGTACGACCGTGAGCAAGGCAATGCCGCCTGTTGGCTGTGCATCAAGCAGGTTCTCAACGGTTTGATCTGAGATCAACGGCACATCACCATACAAGACAAGGACTTTTTCATCGTCTTCAAAGTGCGGAGAGGCTTGATCAACCGCGTGACCTGTACCAAGTTGATCGGCTTGTAGTACCCAGTTTACCGACTCTTCACGAAGCGTACTTTGCATAAGTTCGCCGCCATGCCCGTAAACTAAATGGACATTTTGTGATCCCAGATTCTGACAGGTATCGATGACATGTTTCACCATCGGTTTTCCTGCAAGGGTATGTAATACTTTGGGTTTGTTTGAATACATGCGGGTACCTTTACCCGCCGCGAGCACAACTGCACTAAATTTCATTATTATTGACCATCTGACGTTAATTTAAGCTGATTCCATTCTAACGATGATTGAGCTGAATGTTAATTTTGTTGCGATACATTTTTGCTTTAAGTATTAAAACTAGTCATATAACGTAGTTGAATACGCAAAACAACAACGTATATTAGAAAGTGCATATATAGCGGCTGCATACAAGGCCGTTGCATATAAAGCAAAAAGGCGACCAATCGGTCGCCTTTCTCATCGTGGCTAATCGAAATTAGCGACGTCTTTTTGTCAGTTCGATCACTCGAAGCTGAGCAATGGCCTTAGCCAATTCACTGGCCGCTTGTGCGAAGTCCATGTCGCCATGCTGATTAGAAATACTCTCTTCAGCTTTGCGTTTGGCTTCTTCTGCCTTTGCTGCGTCTAGCTCTTCAGCACGAATTGCAGTATCAGCCAGTACAGTCGCTGTACCAGGCTGAACTTCAACAATACCACCCGAGACATAAATGAACTCTTCGTGGCCGTGCTGTTTAACGATACGCACCATACCAGGCTGAATAGCGGTCAGCAGCGGCGTATGACCATGGAAAATACCAAGCTCACCTTCGCTACCGGACACCTGAAATGTCTCAACACGACCTGAGAAAAGCTTTTTCTCAGCGCTGACTACATCTAGGTGAAAGGTTATTGCTGCCATATCGCCTCCTATTTAGCCTTATAGCTTCTTAGCATTCTCGATAGCATCGTCGATAGTACCGCAGTACATAAACGCTTGCTCTGGAATGTCATCGTAGTCACCAGCTAGTAAGCCCTTGAATCCACGCAACGTCTCTGTAAGAGGTACATAGATGCCAGGGTCGCCAGTAAATACTTCAGCTACGTGATAAGGCTGAGTTAGGAAACGTTCAATCTTACGAGCACGAGATACAAGTTGCTTATCTTCTTCAGAAAGCTCGTCCATACCAAGAATCGCAATGATATCTTTCAGCTCTTTATAACGCTGAAGCGTTTGCTGAACACCACGAGCCACATCATAGTGCTCTTGACCAACAACAAGTGGGTCAAGTTGACGAGATGAAGAATCAAGTGGGTCGATTGCAGGGTACAAACCCATTGCAGCAATACTACGGTTTAGCGTAACTGTCGCATCCAAGTGAGCAAACGTTGTTGCTGGTGATGGATCCGTCAAGTCATCCGCTGGTACGTATACCGCTTGAATCGAAGTGATCGAGCCTGATTTCGTTGATGCAATACGCTCTTGTAATACACCCATCTCTTCTGCAAGAGTTGGCTGATAACCTACCGCTGATGGCATACGACCTAGAAGTGCCGATACTTCTGTTCCCGCAAGGGTATAACGATAAATGTTATCGATAAACAGTAGTACATCACGACCTTCATCACGGAATCGCTCAGCCATTGTCAAACCAGTCAGGGCAACACGTAAACGGTTTCCTGGTGGCTCGTTCATTTGGCCGTAAACCATTGCTACTTTAGATTCTTCAGGGTTTTTAACGTTTACAACGCCTGCTTCCTGCATCTCAAAGTAGAAATCGTTACCTTCACGAGTACGCTCACCTACACCAGCAAATACTGATAAGCCTGAGTGTTGTAGTGCGATGTTGTTGATAAGTTCCATCATGTTGACGGTCTTACCTACACCAGCACCACCAAACAAACCAACTTTACCACCCTTCGCGAATGGGCAGATCAAGTCGATGACTTTTACACCCGTTTCGAGAAGCGAAGTTTCGCTAGATTGCTCTTCATAGCTTGGTGCACTACGGTGAATTGCATAACTTTCTTCTGCACCGATCTCGCCACACTCATCAATCGCGTCACCAAGGACGTTCATGATACGACCTAGGGTCTTAGTACCGACTGGAACTGAGATTGGAGCGCCAGAATTCTCAACTGTCAAACCACGACGTAAACCATCAGAGCTACCCATTACGATACAACGAACTACGCCACCGCCTAGCTGTTGCTGAACTTCAAGAACAAGACGTTCTTTTGATTCATTTACGTTCAGAGCGTCATATATATTAGGAACATCGCTCTGTGGGAACTCTACGTCGACTACCGCACCGATGATCTGTACGATCTTACCTGTAGCCATCGTTAATCCTCTATCTATTTCGTTTTACCTAAGCTAAACCGCAGATGCACCTGAAACGATTTCTGACAGCTCTTGTGTAATCGCCGCTTGACGCGCCTTGTTGTACACAAGCTCTAAGTCATCAATCAGGTTGCTCGCATTGTCTGTTGCAGCTTTCATTGCAATCATTCGAGCCGCTTGCTCACTGGCAAGGTTCTCTACCACACCTTGATACACTTGAGATTCGATATAACGAAGCAATAGTGCATCTAGTAATGGTTTAGGCTCTGGCTCATAAATGTAGCCCCAAGAATGTTCACGCTGCATTTCTTCGCTGTCTGATTTAGGCAAAGGTAGCAATTGATCGATCGTTGGTTCCTGTACCATAGTGTTAACAAAGTGGTTATACACTACATACAGGCGATCTAATTCGCCGTCGTCATATTTCTTCAGCATAACGCCAACCGTACCGATTAGCTCTTCTAAGCTTGGGCTATCGCCCAGACCAGAGACCTGTGCCGCTACTTTTGCGCCGCTGTTATTGAAAAATGCTGTTGCTTTTGAGCCTATTACTGCCAGCTCAATCTCAGCACCTTTCTCTTTCCAATCCTTAAGTTCAAGGACGGTTTTTTTGAACAAGTTAATGTTCAAACCGCCACACAAACCACGGTCGGTAGAAATAATGACGTAACCAACACGCTTGGCTTCACGCTCTTCTAGGTACGGATGTTGGTACTCTAGATTTGCGTTTGCCAAATGACCGATCACTTTACGCATAGTTTCAGCGTATGGACGAGAAGCTTCGCGCAGTTCTTGCGAACGACGCATTTTTGAAGCTGCTACCATTTCCATCGCTTTCGTAATTTTCTGAGTGCTCTTCACACTACCGATTTTATTACGTATCTCTTTTGCGCCGGCCATCGTTACTCTCCATAAGCGGTGACCAAAAGGTCACCCACTAATTACCAAGTCTGGGTTGCTTTGAAATCGTCCGTCAGCGTTTTCAGCTGCGCTTCGATTTCTTTATTGTAAGCACCCGTTGTGTTGATCTCTGTAATAAGATCAGCATACTGGATTTGAGCGTACGATAGTAACGCAGCTTCGAAGTCTAGAATCTTATTGATTTCTACATCTTCCAAGTAACCACGTTCCGCCGCAAAGATCACTAGCGCTTGGTCAAATACTGACATAGGAGCGTATTGCTTCTGCTTCATTAGCTCAGTAACTTTTTGACCGTGGTTTAGCTGACGCTTAGTTGCTTCATCTAGATCAGATGAGAACTGAGCAAACGCCGCTAGCTCACGATAAGCCGCTAGTGCAGTACGAATACCACCCGATAGCTTCTTGATAATCTTAGTCTGAGCTGCACCACCTACACGAGAAACTGAAATACCAGGGTCAACGGCAGGGCGTACGCCCGAGTTGAATGCTTCAGTTTGTAGGAAGATCTGACCATCAGTAATCGAGATTACGTTTGTCGGTACGAATGCAGATACATCACCAGCTTGGGTTTCGATAATAGGAAGAGCGGTCAAAGAACCAGTCTTACCTTTTACTTCACCGTTTGTGAAACGCTCTACGTACTCTTCGCTTACACGAGCTGCACGCTCTAGAAGACGAGAGTGAAGGTAGAATACATCACCAGGGAAAGCCTCACGGCCAGGTGGACGTTTCAATAGTAGAGAGATCTGACGGTAAGCGACGGCTTGCTTAGATAAGTCATCATAAACAATCAGTGCATCTTCACCACGGTCACGGAAGTACTCACCCATTGCACAACCTGAGTATGGAGCCAGGTATTGAAGTGCAGCAGATTCAGATGCCGACGCAACAACCACAACTGTGTTTGCTAGCGCGCCATGCTCTTCCAGTTTGCGTACTACGTTTGCAATTGTTGATGCCTTTTGGCCAATCGCTACATAGATAGAGAAGATACCAGAATCTTTCTGGTTAATGATTGAGTCGATCGCCAAGGCTGTTTTACCAATCTGACGGTCACCGATGATAAGTTCACGTTGACCACGACCGATTGGGATCATTGAGTCAACAGACTTATAGCCGGTTTGTACTGGTTGATCGACCGATTTACGGTCAATTACGCCAGGTGCAATCACTTCTACTGGTGAAGTAAGCTTCGCTTCAATTGGACCTTTACCGTCAATCGGCTCACCTAGTGTGTTAACAACACGACCAAGCATTTCAGGACCAACTGGTACTTCAAGAATACGACCAGTTCCGGTTACTTTCATGCCTTCTCTAAGGTTGGCATATGGTCCCATTACTACCGCACCAACCGAGTCACGCTCGAGGTTAAGTGCAAGTGCGTAACAGCCACCCGGTAGTTCAATCATTTCGCCTTGCATCACGTCCGCTAGGCCGTGGATGCGAATGATACCATCGCTTACCGAAACGATAGTACCTTCATTACGAGCTTCACTTACAACGTCGAACGATTCGATACGTTGCTTGATTAGGTCGCTAATTTCTGTGGAATTAAGTTGCATGCTCCATCCCCATCAAGACTGCATTGCATCACTCAGGCGGTTCAAACGACCGCGTGCTGAGTTATCAATTACAAGATCTCCGGCTCGAATAATAACCCCACCAAGTAGGGTCTCATCTACACTGCAATTCAGCTTAACTTTACGCTCAAAGCGTGTTTCAAGTTTGCTGCTGATCTCTGCGGTTTGCTCGTTGGTTAGCTCGCTTGCAGACACAACATCTACATCGATGAGTTTTTCGTGCTGTTTTTTCAGCACAACAAACTCAACTAACACAGCAGGCAATACTGCTAATCGACCATTTTCAGCCATCACTTTTACTAAGTTTTGGCCAAATTCATCAAACTGTTCACCGCCAACAGTGATAAAAATATCTGCAATTTTATTCGCAGTCACAGAACCTGACAGCAGGTCTGCAATATTTTCATTACTCGCGATTTCAGCGGCGAAAGTTAGCATATCGACCCATTGGTCTAGTGCATTCTTTTCCACCGCAAAGTCAAAGGCTGCTTTAGCATAGGGGCGTGCAATTGTTGTCAGTTCAGACATGTTCGCCCCTCGCTCTAAAGTTTTGCAGTAATGTTATCAAGAATATCTTTTTGCGCATCTTTATCGATACTGCGCTCAAGGATTTTCTCAGCACCAGCTACAGCCAGAGTTGCAACTTGTTTGCGCAGCTCATCGCGGGCACGGTTACGTTCAGCTTCAATTTCTGCATCCGCTTGCGTCAAGATGTTCTGACGTTCAGTCAGAGCTTCTTCACGAGCTTCATCAACAATTTGTGCTTTACGCTTATTTGCCTGCTCAATGATCTCAGTTGCAGTGCGCTTCGCTTCTTTCATTTGGTCAGAAGCGTTGGCTTGAGCTAGATCCAAGTCCTTTGCAGCTCTTTCAGCTGCCATAAGACCGTCAGCAATTTTTTTCTGACGCTCTTCAATCGCATTCATAATTGGTGGCCATACATATTTCATGCAGAACCAAACAAACATGGCGAATGAGATTGCTTGACCTAGCAGAGTTGCGTTCATATTCACAACAGCTACCCCTCTAAAGTTTCATTGACGAGCTAAAATTAATCAGGTGACAAGTCCAAAACCTGTCTGAGAAAGGCTGATTAACCTAGCTGACCAACGAATGGGTTCGCGAATGTGAATAGCAGTGCGATAACCACACCGATCATAGGAACCGCATCAAGTAGACCAGCGATGATAAACATCTTAACTTGAAGCATCGGAGCCATTTCAGGTTGACGAGCTGCGCCCTCAAGGAATTTACCACCCAAAAGACCGAAGCCGATCGCCGTACCAAATGCTGCCATACCGATCATGATACCTACGGCGATTGCAGAAAAGCTCAGTAAAGTTTCCATTACTATCTCCAATTTATAGTTGTTGGCTTAAAGTTGGCCAAATAAAAAGCGTTAATTAAATAATTAGTGATCACTGTCTTCGTGAGCCATTGATAGATAAACAATTGTTAACATCATGAACACGAAAGCTTGGATCAGAATAACTAGAATATGGAATATTGCCCATGGTAATGAGCCCATCCATTGTAAATACCACGGTAGCATTGCAGCACAAAGAATGAAGACAACCTCACCCGCAAACATGTTACCAAACAAACGCATACCTAGTGATAGTGGCTTCGAAAGCAAAGACACAACCTCGATAAGCATGTTAAATGGAATCATGATTGGATTGTTAAATGGGTGTAGCGTCAATTCCTTGATGAACGTTACTGGTCCTTTTACTTTGATGCTGTAATAAATCATCAGAGCAAAAACACCTAACGCCATAGCCATGGTGATATTGACATCTGCAGAAGGAACCACTTTCATATAAGGGATGCCCATCTGCTCTGCTGTGTATGGTAAGAAGTCAATTGGAACTAAATCCATGACGTTCATTAAAAATACCCAACAGAAGATAGTTAGTGCTAAAGGTGCTATAAGCGCATTGCGTCCATGAAACGTTTCTTTGACGTTTTCGTCAACGAATTCAACGACCATTTCAACAAAACACTGCAGCTTGCCCGGCACACCAGCTGTTGCTTTCTTAGCAACTGAGCGAAATACTCCTAAGAATATCAGTCCAGTCAACACAGAAAAAAACAGGCTATCGATATGTACGTTCCAGAAACTCGTCTCCTCCACTAAGCCTAAACTTCCTAACGAAAGGTTAGTTAAGTGGTGAGATATGTATCCGGCCGATGTTAGCGCTTCACCTGGCGCAGCCATAACTCATCCTATTTTTTGTTGTTAACGACAATTACTGGTGCCATAAGGTTAATTAAGAGAGCCAGTAAAAATGTGAAATTCAAGGGAAGTACTTCCACCTGAATATACATGTAAGCGATTGAAAATAGAGCCGCCGTAATGAGGATTTTCAATGCAGCTCCTGCATAGAACGACGCGGCTACCTTTTGAGCAGCACGAGCCCCACTAAACAGAAATGCACAAAACGCAAATGTTGCATTGGCGATAACAAAAATGCCACCTCCAATCAGCGCTGAAATTCCCCACTCAGCATTTACGGCAACTGTCATTCCAACAGCTACAAACGTAACCGCGCACACTTGAATCAGCAACAATCGCTTTGCGAGCTCTCGTCCTGGTTTAGCTAGCACTGCTACCATGTATTCTTTACCTTTATTATATTCGCAACACGCAATAGATATTGCGCCGCGAGATTCGCAAAAATTATACGTTCCAACAAAGTATTTGCAATCAAAGCGCATCAAAAAAACGCACTTTATTCACAAAAGCATAACTTTCGCACAAAAAACCAATTGTAATACAAATAACTTTCGCATAAAATCAATTGTCATACAATTGATCGATATCAAATTTCTTTCATAAAAAATAACGGTAAGATATTTGATGTATATCAATTATCTCATTTAGCTTTCAAGCTTGGCAATAAGTTGCTCTAATTTGTGAGGCTCATCAAGACTTATCGTTACTTTCGCTTTTCCACTTGCATTTCTAGTCAAAAGTACCTTTGCTCCAAGCTTTTCACTCAAACGCAGCGATATTTCTTGTGCTGCACTATCTTCTGACTGTTTATCATCTGAAACGTTCGGTTTTAAGCATTTTTTAACTAAAGCTTCTGTCTGACGCACTGTCAGATTCTTCTTTGCGACCGTATCCGCAGCTTCACATTGCACTTCACCTTCAAGAGCCAATAGCGCCCTCGCGTGTCCCATATCAATGTGTTTATTCTCTACTAGCGCTTTAACCGGCTGTTCGAGTTGATTAAGTCGCAATAAATTCGTTACGGCAGTACGAGATTTACCGATAACCTCTGCGACTTGTTGATGCGTCAGTTCAAACTCATCTTGAAGGCGCTCTAGTGCTTGAGCTTCTTCAATGGCATTTAAGTCTTCACGTTGAATATTCTCAATCAACGCCATGGCTATCGCGGCTTTGTCTTGCACATTTTTAATAATGCAAGGCACGCGCTTTAGTCCTGCTTGTCTGGCTGCCCGCCAGCGCCGTTCACCGGCAATAATCTCATACTGTTCGTGATCGACCTGACGCACCACGATAGGCTGAATAATACCTTGAGATTGAATCGATGCTGCAAGCTCTTCGAGTGCTTCAGGCGCCATGTCTTTGCGAGGCTGATAAACACCTGGCTTCAGACTATTAATGGGTAAATCCGTTAGATCACCATCAGAAGAAAGTGATTGGCTTTGACTGGCGACTTGCTGTTTTTCTCTTGCCATAGAGCTCGTTGACAGCAGCGCATCGAGTCCTTTTCCTAAACCACGTTTAGACATTCAATCAAATTCCCTTAAGAGTGTTATACCAGTGTTTCTTCACGTCTCAGCATCTCGCCCGCCAGGGCGAGGTAAGCCTTAGCTCCAGCCGAATACTTATCGTAATACATTGCTGGCTTACCATGACTAGGGGCTTCTGCGAGTCGAACATTCCTAGGGATGACAGTCCGGTACACTTTATCACCGAAGTGTTTTTTTAATTGATCGGACACCTCATTCGATAATCGATTGCGTGGGTCATACATGGTTCTCAGTAAACCTTCAATTTTGAGGTTTTCATTCACCACGGCTGCTAACTTACTAATGGTATCCATTAGTGCGGTTAGGCCCTCTAACGCAAAATACTCACATTGCATCGGTACCAGAACTGAATCTGCCGCTGCCATCGCGTTAATTGTAAGTAGGTTGAGAGAGGGAGGACAATCGATAAAGATGAAATCATAGTTATCGCGGATTGGTGCAAGTGCATGTTTTAGACGCACTTCTCTAGCAAATACTTCCATCAATTTGATTTCAGCCGCGGTAACGTCACCATTAGCCGCAATCAAGTCGTACTGGCCGGATGTGTGCTTACAGACTACTTGTTCAAAAGGAAGCTCATCAACTAACAAATCGTAAGCAGTTGTTTCGATTTGGTACTTGTCTACGCCACTCGCCATTGTAGCATTGCCTTGAGGATCTAAGTCGATCACCAACACTTTGCGCTTAGTGGCAGCCATTGATGCCGCCAGATTAATACATGTAGTTGTTTTTCCTACGCCACCTTTTTGGTTAGCGATAGCGACAATTTTTCCCACGACAACTTCTCCATCATCCCTGTTTGGACAAGATTACAAGATGACGGTCACCTTCTAACTCAGGAACTTGCAAAGGTTTGATATCGGTCACAGAACACCACTCAGGTAGGTCAGAAACTTCTTGTTCATGTACCTGACCTTTAAGCGCATAGAAGCGTCCTGACGTCTCTTTGGGCAAATGTTCACACCAATTAACCATATCGGTCATAGAAGCAAACGCTCGACTTAACACGCCGTCGAACCCACCTTCAGGGTCAAACTCTTCTACGCGAGACTGTACAGCGGTGACGTTTTTGATACCTAACTCATGAACGACCTGTTTGATGAAACGAATCCGTTTCCCCAAACTATCAAGTAAAACAAACGTTTTGTTAGGGTGCATGATGGCAAGAGGGACACCTGGCAGTCCAGGTCCCGTACCGACATCAATAAAGCGCTCACCTACAATATGCTCACCAACCACGATACTATCTAAGATATGTTTCACTAACATATCTTCAGGTTGACGAACCGAGGTTAGGTTATATGCCTTATTCCATTTATGCAGTAGTTCAACATAAGCGACAAGTTGTTTTTTTTGAATATCAGAAACTTGCAAAGATGTTTCTGATATTAATTGTTCTAATTTAGTTAGTAATGCGCTCACGCCGCTTCGCCTTTTTTAAGTAAGCCTTGCTTCTTGAGGTAAACAAGAATAATTGAGATTGCCGCCGGAGTAATACCTGAAATGCGTGAAGCAATGCCAACCGTTTCAGGTTTAGCTTCTGTCAGTTTCGCCACCACTTCGTTAGATAAACCACTCACATCGCTGTAATCAATGTTATCTGGAATCACGGTATTTTCATGGCGCATAGCTTTGGTGATCTCATCTTGCTGCCTTTGAATATACCCCTCGTACTTCACTTGGATCTCAACTTGCTCTGCGGCTTGTTGATCTTCAATGGCTGGTGAGAACGCGTCAAGCGATGTCAGCAACGAATAGGTGATCTCAGGTCTTCTCAACAGATCTTCACCGCTTGCTTCTCGAGATATTGGCGACTTCAACAAGTTATTTAACGCATCAATACCTTCAGATTTTGGGTTAACCCAAGTTTCTTTCAAGCGCTGACGTTCTGTGGTGAGGTTTTCCATTTTTTCATTAAAACGCTGCCAACGATTGTCGTCGACAAGGCCTAGATTTCTTGCTTGCTCCGTGAGGCGCATATCGGCATTGTCTTCACGCAACAACAAACGATATTCCGCACGAGACGTAAACATACGGTAGGGTTCTTTCGTGCCCATTGTTGATAAATCATCAATCAATACGCCCATATAGGCTTGGTCACGACGAGGGCTCCAACCTTCTTTGCCTTGGCTAAATAAACTGGCATTGAGGCCGGCCATTAAACCTTGTGCGGCCGCTTCTTCATAACCGGTTGTGCCATTAATTTGTCCTGCAAAGAACAAACCTTGGATAAATTTGGTTTCGTAGGTTTGCTTTAAATCTCTAGGATCAAAGAAATCATACTCAATGGCATAGCCAGGGCGCACAATATGAGCATTTTCAAAACCTTTCATTGAACGCACAATCTGGATTTGTACATCAAACGGCAAACTTGTAGAAATGCCATTTGGGTATAATTCATGCGTCGTCAGTCCTTCAGGCTCGATGAAGATTTGATGACTATTTTTATCAGCAAAACGCATGACTTTATCTTCAATCGAAGGACAGTAACGCGGTCCAATACCTTCAATCACACCAGCATACATAGGGCTGCGGTCAAGGTTAGCTCGAATAACATCATGTGTTTTTTCATTGGTATGCGTAATAAAACATGGTATTTGAGTCGGATGCTGTTCACGCTTACCAACAAATGAAAATACAGGTGTTGGGTTATCACCGTGTTGAGTTTCTAGCGCAGATAAGTCAACGCTACGAGCATCAATTCGAGGAGGAGTGCCGGTTTTAAGGCGATCGACTCTGAACGGCAAATCACGCAATCGATCCGCGAGCGCGATGGAAGGTTGATCCCCCATACGGCCACCAGATGAGCTTTCCATTCCAATGTGGATCTTACCGCCGAGGAATGTACCAACGGTTAATACGACCGCTTGAGAATGAAACTTCAAACCCATTTCAGTCACAACGCCACGTATTTGATCATTTTCGACAATTAAGTCATCCACCGACTGTTGAAACAACGTCAAATTCGGTGTGTTTTCGAGAGCGCTACGAACATAAGCTTTGTAAAGAGCGCGATCCGCTTGAGCCCTTGTAGCTCTAACCGCTGGGCCCTTTGAAGCGTTTAAGGTTCGAAATTGAATACCTGAATGATCGATAGCATTTGCCATCAAACCACCCATAGCATCGACCTCTTTGACTAAGTGTCCCTTACCAATACCGCCAATTGCGGGGTTACATGACATCTGCCCCAAGGTATCGATATTGTGAGTCAGTAAAAGAGTTTTTTGCCCTGTGCGGGCAGATGCGAGTGCGGCTTCCGTTCCTGCATGTCCGCCACCGACAATGATGACATCAAATGTTTCGTGATAAAGCATGAACCGACCTCAGTATTCAATCGACAAAGTAGACTTTCCAAAAGGAGACGTATTCTACCGCTTTTCTTGTGGCGAGAACATCGCTTTTCACAATTTTCGGATCAAAGGAATAAGTACTATTAAATAAGGATCTATATATATGATCTTTTATTAGATCTATTATTAGGATCGACCATTTCTGTGGATAAGTGGAAAATGATCAACAAAACCATGGATCTTTTTAAGATCGATTCTTGTGATCTTTCGTTGATCTGGTTCTGTATTAGCTGGGATCAAAATGGCTACTTATGCACAGGTCGATCCTGGCGATAAAGTTACTATTTGGATAAATATAGGTTTTACACTGGAAAGATCATGTTTTATCCACAGAAATTTTTTGTTATTTGCTGAGAAAATGGATAAATAAAGAAGGGAAGTTATACACAATTAGAGAAAAAGCGGCCAAGGCCGCTTCTTTTTATTGGAATTTATTGAGGTTTTGGTTGAGCCAGGCTTCGGCAGTGTCTTCAGGAACTTGATCGCTTAGGATATCGATTTCTAAGCAATCGGTGATCGGTGTTGCGCCAATGTCTTCGAGTAGCTCAAACGCATGTTTACCAGCGGCGCAGAAAGTATCGTAACTGGAGTCTCCAATAGCAATGACCGCGTATTTTACTGATGACATGCGTGGTGGCGTATTTTGTAATCCGGCAATAAAGGGCTGAATATTATCCGGGTAATCTCCTGCTCCATGCGTCGAAGTGATGATGAGCCAAATATCATTGGCTTCTATTTCTGCTATTTGTGGCTGATTATGGATCGTGGTTTGTAGCCCTTTTTCTTGGAGTAGGTCGCTTAGGTGATCGCCGACATACTCTGCGCCGCCAAGTGTACTGCCTGTGATGATGTGGATCATTTGATGTCCTTATTTACCAATACAAAATGATGAGAAAATACGACCGAGCAGGTCATCTGAATTGAACTCACCAGTAATCTCATTAAGGTGTTGTTGGGTGATTCTGAGCTCTTCCGCTAAAATTTCGCCAGCCATATAGCCTTCAAGTTGTTGTTGACCAATATCCAAATGTTCTGCGGCGCGTTCCAATGCATCAAGATGGCGACGGCGAGCCATAAAGCCACCCTCGTTTGCGCCAGAAAAGCCCATGATAGACTTTAAGTGGTCTCGTAAAGCGTTAACCCCTTCACCCGTTCGTGCAGAAAGACGAATAAGGGTAGGGGCATTGACGTGGCAAATGCCGAGCGCTTCATTGGTTTCATCGACTTTATTGCGAATGACGGTAATACCAATAGACGCAGGGAGTCGGTCGATAAAGTCAGGCCAAATTTCTTTTGGGTCGGTGGCATCCGTCGTCGTGCCATCAACCATAAAGAGCACGCGATCGGCCTGGGTTATTTCTTCCCATGCTCGTTCAATACCAATCTTTTCTACCTCATCTGAGGCTTCGCGTAAGCCTGCAGTATCAATGATATGCAGGGGCATTCCATCGATATGAATATGCTCTCTAAGCACATCTCTTGTTGTGCCGGCGATGTCGGTGACAATCGCAGATTGCTTACCTGACAAGGCATTGAGCAGGCTTGATTTGCCGGCATTTGGACGACCGGCGATCACCACTTTCATGCCTTCTCGCATGATGGCACCTTGGTTTGCTTCTTTGCGTACCGCTTCTAGGTTATCGATAATAGCTTGTAGCGCTTTCGATACTTTACCATCGGCGAGAAAGTCGATTTCTTCTTCTGGAAAATCAATCGCAGCCTCAACATAAATACGGAGGTGGATGAGTGAATCCACCAGCACATTAATACGTTTAGAAAACTCGCCCTGAAGCGATTGCAAGGCTGATTTCGCGGCTTCTTCAGAGCTGGCATCAATGAGATCAGCAATGGCCTCTGCTTGTGTCAGATCCATCTTGTCGTTCATAAAGGCGCGTTCAGAAAACTCACCGGGTCTTGCTGGTCGAACGCCGGGTATTAACAAGATTCGCTTAATCAACATATCCATGACGACTGGGCCACCGTGGCCTTGTAGCTCAAGTACGTCTTCGCCAGTAAACGAGTGCGGATTGGGGAAGTAAAGCGCGATACCTTGATCGAGCTCGGTGCCATCGTCAGACTTGAATGCCAGGTATTCAGCGTAACGTGGCTTTAATGCTCGGCCCGTAACCTCAAGAGCGACTTGAGAGGCATTGGGGCCTGATACGCGGATTATACCGACGCCACCACGGCCGGGTGCAGTGGCTTGTGCCACGATAGTGTCTGTTGTCATTGGTTTTGCCTTAATCGCAATACGTTAGCCAAATTGTAATCATGGAGACGAAAAAAGGCGACCCTTAAGGTCGCCTTTTATTTGAATTGCTTCGTTCAGATTACTTAGTGTGTAATCCTTTCTTTTCCAGAGCACGATAAATCAGTGTTTGCTGGATAAGCGTAACAACGTTTGATACCAACCAGTAAAGAACAAGACCGGATGGGAACCAAAGGAAGAAGAAGGTAAACATAACCGGCATAAAGGTCATGATCTTCTGCTGCATTGGGTCAGTAACCGTTGTTGGGCTCATTTTTTGAATCATGAACATACTTGCACCCATCAGTAGAGGAAGGATGTAGTACGGGTCTTGAGCTGAAAGGTCAGTAATCCAGCCAAAAAATGGCGAGTGACGTAGCTCAACAGATTCCATTAGTGCCCAATACAATGAAATGAAGATCGGCATCTGTAAGATAATCGGAAGACAACCACCAAGTGGGTTAACTTTCTCTTTCTTATAGAGCTCCATCATTTCTTGGCTCATACGTTGACGGTCGTCGCCAATACGCTCACGCATTGCTTGCAGCTTAGGCTGTAGCATGCGCATTTTTGCCATTGATGTGTATTGTGCTTTCGTTAGTGGATACATTGCACCACGAACAATGAAGGTTAAGCAGATGATCGCTAGACCCCAGTTCACGACAATACCTTGAATAAACGAAAGTAATGTATGAAGCGGTTTTGCGATAAACCATAACCAACCGTAATCCACTACAAGGTCAAGGTTTGGCGCGGTTGCTGCCATTTGGTCTTGTAGTTTTGGACCCGCCCAAAGCGTTGCTTTAAGCGTTGCAGTTTGGCCATTTCCGATAGTTTGATTTGGCATACGAACACCAATATCGCCTAGGTTGCCAATCACACGAGTATAGAGGTTAGTGCCCGGTGCTTCACGTGGGATCCACGCTGCTGCGAAGTAATGCTGGATCATTGCTGCCCAACCTTGACCGTCGGTCAGGTTTAGAGACAAGTTACGATCTTGCATGTCATCAAAGCTGTATTTTTTGTAGCGAGTATCCTGAGTGGAGTACGCGCCGCCATTATAAGTTGGCATTGTGATGCTGCCGCCCTTGTCCTGAACATTTTGTCTCAGGTGAGCGTACATACCAAATGTGGCGTTTTGACCAGATTGGTTATCAACGTCGTATTCAACATCAACAGCGTAGCTACCGCGCTTAAGGACGAAGGTCTTAACATAGTTAATACCATTGGCAGTAAACGTCATAGGGATACGAAGTTCGTCTTGGCCATCTTGTAGCGTAAGATTTTCTGTTGAAACATTATACGCCGGACGATCGGTACTACTTAAATCGATACCTTGAGGCCCAACAAGACCGCTTTGTGCGATAAATTGATGACCTTGGTCATCTTTTAGTAGTTCAAACGAATCGGCAGAATCTTGCTCAATCGCATATTCATTAAGATTTGCGGTTACTACATCGCCACCGATCGTATTGATGCCAAGTGTTAGCACATCAGTTTTCACTGTGATGATTTTCTCTGCAGCTGCAGTATGACCAGGTGCTGGATCATGCTCGTCAGCGAAAGACGGTGCAGGTAGGTTAGTACCTTGAGTCTGCTGTGTCGGAACTGGTGCTGGGTTCTTGTATGATTGCCATTGGTTAAATAGCAAAAAAGAAACTAACGCCAAGCCGATTAACAGAATATTACGTTGAGAATCCATCGTTATTTATCTCTGTCTTGTTTTTGGGCTGGTGGAATGGGGTCGTATCCCCCTTCATTCAAAGGATGACATCTTAATAGACGTTTGCCAGATAACCAACACCCTTTTACAAAACCGTGAGCTTGTAGAGCTTCTATGGCGTAACGGGAACACGTTGGAGTAAACCGACAGCGAGGTCCGATTAGGGGACTAATGGTCCATCTATAAAGATAGACAAGTCCGATAGCTAACCACGTGAAGGGCGAGACAGGCGATGCCATAGTTTATCGAGAAGTTGGAACATTTCATCATTGCTTAGAGTTTGAGCACTCTTCTTAGCAATTACAACAAAATCTTTATTTGGAAGCTCATGTTGTTTGTTACGAAAGCTTTCACGAGCAAGTCGTTTAAAGTGGTTTCTAGCGACAGCTGTTTTTATCTGCTTTTTAGGAACCGCAAGACCGAGACGAGGGTGTGAAAGAGAGTTTTTACGAGCAATGATGGTGAAATGAGGGGAGCCGGCTCGATGAGCTTGCTTAAATACGTTTTGATAATGCTCGGGAGTTAACAAACGTAACTCCCGAATAAAGGCGTGCTTCTTAGTCAAAATAGTCAATTATTTTGATAGACGCGCACGGCCTTTTGCACGACGTGCATTAATTGTTTTACGACCGTTCTTAGTCGCCATGCGTGCACGGAAACCGTGGGTACGCTTGCGCTTTAGAACTGAAGGTTGAAAAGTGCGTTTAGACATGGTTATTACCTTTACTGATCAGTAGTTTTAGGTTCTCGTTGAACCCGGCGTGGGAGAAATACCCTTCTCTATAAATAAAGAGGAAATCCGACGCCTCTCAACAAAGAGGCGGAATTGTAATCACTGTGACTCAAAGAGTCAATAATCAGTTCAATTTCAATTCCGGTCGGCGGATTATACGTTTTGTGAGCCAGAGCGCAAGGATCCTTATTCGATCCCGACCTGATTTAAGAATTTTTTTAACTGTATATCCTGTGGATCGTTAAAAATTTGCTCTGGTGAGCCTTGTTCTATGATGTGACCATCGGCCATAAAGATCACTTTATCAGCGACTTCGCGGGCAAATTGCATCTCGTGAGTGACCACTAACATGGTTTGATGTTGAGTGGCGAGTTTTTTCATTAAACTTAATACTTCGTTAACCCATTCTGGATCCAATGCCGAGGTAGGCTCATCGAACAGCAATAATTCTGGCTGCAGTGCCATCGCTCGACCAATACCGACTCGCTGTTGTTGACCACCAGAGAGGGAGGCGGGGTATTGCTCGCCCTTATCACCAAGACCAATATCATCCAAGATTTGTTGGGCGCGTTGCAGTGCCTTGTCTTTTTTCCAGCCTTTGACTGTAATTAGACCTTCAGCAATATTTTGTTTCGCTGTCATGTGTGCAAACAAAGCGTAGTTTTGGAAAACAAAGCCTGTTTTGCGTCTAAGTGCGAGCACTTCGGCTTTGGTATGATTCTGACAATTAACCGTTACGTCATCGATGGTAATAATGCCTTGGTCAGCTTCTTCAAGAAAGTTAACGCAGCGTAATAGCGTTGACTTGCCTGTGCCACTGGAACCAATGACCACAATAATCTCACCTTGTTTGATGTCGATATCGATGCCTTTCAACACCTCTGTGTCACCAAAGCTTTTATGTATATTGTTAAGTTTAATCATCGTTGATATGCCTTATTGAGTCTTTTCTCCGCCCATACTTGAACACGAGTGAGTACTAACACTACGCCCCAATAGATGAGTGCGACCGCTAAGAAGGCTTCGAAAAATCGAAAACTTGATGAGGCCTCCATTTGTGCTTTTGCCATGATCTCCGCTACCCCTAACGTGAACGCGAGCGATGTGGATTTGATCATATCGATGAAGTAGTTCATCAACGACGGCAGCGCGACTCGAGTCGCTTGTGGCAAGATGATACGACGCATCGCTTGGCTTTTCGTCATACCGACCGACAAGCTTGCTTCCATCTGACTGCGATCAATACCAATAATGGCAGCGCGAATACTCTCGGCCATATAAGCGGCAAAATGTAATGTGAGGCCAATAACGGCGGCGCTAAACGCATTGAGGCCCACCATCCATGGGAACACCTGAGGGAGCCCATAGTAAAGCAGGAATAGTTGTACTAAGAGTGGTGTGCCGCGAAAAAAGCTGATGTATAACTGACTAAGTTGATCGAGCACCGGGATTTTAAATACACGGATATTGGCCAGTATGACTGACAGAATCAGTGAAAAAAACAAGCCCCATATTGCCATTTCCATCGTGGTACCGAGGTACTTAAATAGTATCGGCAATAGGTCTAGCATGTATTGAAAATCAAATCCCATAACGTATCCAAAACTTAAAAAAATAAACGCCCACTACTGATAAGAGTAGTGGGCGCATTAATAGTGATCACTTACTTTTTAGTGATATCGGCACCAAACCACTTTTCAGAGATTGAAGCTAATGTGCCATCAGCGCGCATTGCCGCCAATGCTGTGTTCACATCTTGTTGAAGCGCTAATCCTTTTTCGTTATTGACGAAAGGCCAAGCGTTTTCGATGGTTTCAAACGGTTCGCCTGCTAATTGTAGAGGGAGACCTGTTTTTTTAATTAACTCGAGTGCAGATAGGCGGTCCATGACAAATGCGTCAGCGCGACCGAGAGCAACATCATGTTCGATTCCAGTGTCGTAGGTTTTGATGTTGATTTTTTCATCTTTATCGTAGCTACGAAGCAATTGTTCAAAGTTTGAGCCTAGGTTAACGGCAACCGTTTTGCCTGCTAAATCGTCAATACCTTGAATGCTATCATTACCTTTACGAACCGTAATCTGAGCACCATCAACGACATACGGGTCTGCAAATAGGAATTTGGCTTTTCGCTCATCGGTAATGGTTATTTGGTTTGAAATGGTATCGATGCGGCCGGTATCTAATAACCCAAAGAGGCCGGAAAAACTGGCGGTTACGTATTCGACATTATAATCGTTACGTCGCGCAATCTCGTCCCATAAATCGACTTCAAAACCTTGCAGTTTATCTTGTTTAACAAAAGTAAAAGGGAAGTAGCGACCAGACATACCGACTTTAACTTCTTGGGTTGCAGCATAAGCTGCTTGAGATACTGTTGCAGAAAGCGCTAAGGCGGTCAATGCGCCTTTAATCCAGTTTTTCATTTTACTACTCCTTATATTTATAGAGTGAGATGTTACTGGTAAAGCTGTCGATAAGTTAAATAACTAGTTGTTATTAACCATAACAAACTCGTGGTTGAACGGTGAAGCCTTCGCCATTGTCTGGTTTTTGATTATTAAGCTGATGACAGATTGATCACTGATCTATACACAACTTAGATCATAGTGAGAAATTGTGGGTAGATCCTCACTTTGTGTATGACTGTGTGAGTAAAATAAGGGCAAATTGTGTGGATCCGCGGAAAAGAAGCCGAAAAAGTGTGAATAACTTCGATCTTATTCACTGGAAGCTCGATCAATTACTGGCGATCTTGGTTATCAACAGGTAAAATTAGCAGTCTTTTCCAATTCAAATAAATAGAGTGAGCGCAACGTGTCATCTTCGCTTTGGTTGCAATGCATGCAACAACTACAAGAAGAGCTACCAGCTACCGAATTCAGCATGTGGGTTAGACCACTGCAAGCTGAGCTTAATGACAACACTTTAACTCTATTTGCCCCAAATCGTTTTGTACTCGATTGGGTCAAAGACCGATATCTCAATAGCATTAATCGCTTACTGCAGGAATATTGTGGTAATGACGTGCCGACATTGCGTTTGGAGGTTGGAAGTCGCCGAGTATCTGCGCCACCACCACCCAAGCCAGTCAAAACCGCCGCCGATGTGGCTGCTGAGTCTTCTGCTCCAGCGCGAATGCAGGCAAGAAGACCGGTTCACAAAGTATGGGACAACGAGGTTGAAGTTGCTGATATCAACCATCGCTCGAATGTGAACATCAAACATAAGTTCAATAATTTTGTTGAGGGTAAGTCGAACCAACTTGGTTTGGCTGCCGCTCGTCAAGTCGCGGATAATCCAGGTGCTGCGTATAATCCACTGTTCCTTTATGGTGGCACGGGCCTTGGTAAAACGCACTTACTGCACGCCGTTGGTAACGCAATCATAGACAACAAGCCGGATGCAAAAGTGATTTATATGCATTCGGAACGTTTTGTTCAAGATATGGTGAAAGCGTTACAAAATAACGCCATTGAAGAGTTTAAGCGCTATTACCGCAGCGTTGATGCCTTGCTCATTGATGATATTCAATTTTTTGCCAACAAAGAGCGCTCGCAAGAAGAGTTCTTCCATACCTTTAATGCACTGCTCGAAGGTAACCAGCAGATCATCCTGACATCAGATCGTTATCCTAAAGAGATTAATGGGGTAGAAGATCGACTTAAGTCTCGGTTTGGTTGGGGTTTGACGGTAGCAATTGAGCCACCGGAACTTGAGACTCGTGTTGCGATCTTAATGAAGAAGGCAGAAGACCATCAAATTCACCTTGCGGATGAAGTGGCGTTCTTTATTGCTAAGCGTCTTCGCTCCAATGTTCGTGAGCTTGAAGGGGCACTGAATCGAGTTATCGCCAATGCCAACTTTACTGGTCGTCCAATCACCATCGATTTTGTTCGTGAAGCCTTGCGTGATCTACTGGCACTTCAAGAGAAGTTGGTCACGATCGATAACATTCAAAAAACAGTGGCTGAGTATTACAAAATTAAGGTAGCGGACTTACTGTCTAAGCGTCGCTCTCGTTCGGTTGCACGCCCGCGTCAACTTGCGATGGCCTTGGCTAAAGAGCTCACGAACCATAGCTTGCCAGAAATCGGTGATGCGTTTGGTGGCCGTGACCACACGACTGTGCTTCATGCCTGTCGTAAAATTGCCCAGCTTCGAGAAGAAAGCCACGATATTAAGGAAGATTACTCTAACTTAATTCGTACACTTTCTTCCTAATAGTGTCAGAATCACTATAATTAGCATCAAACTATTGTATTTCGAATATAAGTGGCATGGATTGCCATCTTTACGAAGAGTTATCTATGAAATTTACTATCGAGCGTAACCACCTCCTCAAGCCCTTGCAGCAAGTCTCCGGTGCATTGGGTGGTAGACCCACTTTGCCTATTTTAGGTAACTTACTGCTAAAAGTCGCAGATGGCGTGCTTTCTATTACCGCCACCGACCTCGAAGTCGAGCTGATAAGCAAAGTAACGTTAGAAAGTGATTTTGAAGCAGGTAGCGTCACGGTGCCTTCTCGAAAGTTCCTTGATATCTGTCGTGGTCTTCCTGATGACGCAATGATTACGATTGTATTAGAAGGTGATCGCGTTCAATTACGTTCAGGACGCAGCCGTTTTTCATTGACGACATTGCCTGCGAGCGATTTTCCTAATATCGAAGACTGGCAGCAAGAAGTGGCGGTAACCGTTACTCAGGCTGAGCTTAAATCTTTGATTGAGAAAACACAGTTCTCAATGGCAAACCAAGATGTGCGCTATTACCTTAACGGTATGCTGTTTGAACTCGACGATACGACATTACGTTCTGTCGCGACTGACGGTCACCGTATGGCCGTAGCGACCGTGGGTTTAGAGGGCAGTTTTGAAAATCAACAGATTATTGTTCCTCGTAAAGGCGTTCAAGAATTATCTAAGCTACTTGATGCTCCTGAACAACCCGTGACATTGCAAATTGGCAGTTCAAATATTAGAGCTGAAGTGAACAACTTTGTGTTCACATCGAAACTTGTCGATGGTCGATTCCCTGATTATCGTCGTGTTTTACCACAAAATACCGATAAGACACTCGAGGCCGATTGTAGCGAGTTGCGCCAGGCTTTCTCGCGTGCGGCTATTTTATCGAATGAAAAGTTTAGAGGGGTTCGTGTCAATCTTGAAGGCGGTGAAATGCGAATTACCGCCAATAACCCTGAACAAGAAGAAGCGGAAGAGGTGTTGGATGTTGAATTTCAAGGCGATGCGCTTGAGATTGGTTTCAATGTCTCTTATGTATTAGATGTCCTAAATAGTCTTCGTTGTAATCAGATTCGTATTTCGATGTCGAACGCGAATGCGAGTGCTTTGATTGAGAACAGTGAAGATGAAAGCGCCATGTATGTGGTGATGCCAATCCGTCTCTAATATGAGCATCGCTTTATGTCGCTTTCGCGTCTAATCGTACAGCAGTTTCGCAATATTAAAGCCTGTGATATTGAACTATCAACAGGCTTTAACTTTATTATCGGCCCGAATGGTAGTGGCAAAACTAGCCTGCTAGAAGCGATATATCTGCTCGGTCATGGACGCTCTTTTAAAAGTACTTTAACGGGACGAGTGATTCAAAATGACTGCCAAGAGCTGTTTGTTCATGGTCGTTTTTTGAACTCGGATCAATTTGAGATACCGATTGGTATTAATAAGCAGCGCGATGGGTCAACAGAGGTTAAAATAGGCGGTCAATCTGGGCAAAAGCTCGCGCAGCTCGCCAAGGTTTTGCCGTTGCAGTTGATTCACCCCGAAGGCTTTGAACTTTTGACTGATGGTCCTAAGTTTAGGCGAGCATTTATCGATTGGGGTGTGTTTCATTCTCAGCCTGGCTTTCACGAAGTATGGGGGCGGTTTAAACGCCTGAATAAACAACGTAACGCATTGTTAAAGTCGGCCTCTAGCTACCGTGAGATGCATTATTGGGATAAAGATCTAGCCCAATTGGCCACACAAATTGATGACTGGCGACGAGTGTACATTGATCAGATGCAACCACTCGCAGAAGCAATGTGTCAGTCGTTTTTACCAGAGCTAGAAATTAAGCTCGGTTATTACCGAGGCTGGGAAAAAGAGACACCTTACAGTGAACTCTTAGAGCGAAGCTTCGAGCGTGATCAAGCCTTGGGTTATACCTTCAGTGGACCTAACAAAGCGGATCTTCGGATCAAGGTCAACAATACGCCGGTTGAAGATGTGTTATCACGCGGCCAGTTGAAATTAATGATGTGCGCCTTGCGCTTAGCTCAAGGTCAGCATTTAGCAGAATTAACGGGAAAGCAATGCATCTACTTGATAGATGACTTTGCTTCAGAATTAGATAGTCTTCGTCGTAAACGCTTAGCGGATTACTTAAAACAGACAAAGGCTCAAGTTTTTGTAAGTTCTATTACAGAAAGCCAAGTTACCGACATGGTTGACGAAAATGGCAAGATGTTTCATGTGGAACATGGCACAATAGAACCAGGTAAATAGTGAGAGAAACTCATGTCAGAAAATTACGATTCATCGAGTATTAAAGTACTAAAGGGTCTGGATGCAGTACGTAAGCGTCCAGGAATGTACATCGGCGACACGGACGATGGAACCGGTCTGCACCACATGGTTTTTGAGGTGGTTGACAACTCAATTGATGAAGCGTTAGCTGGTCACTGTAAAGACATCATTGTGACCATTCATGAGGACAGCTCGGTTTCTGTTCGTGATGATGGCCGTGGTATTCCAACTGAGTTGCACCCAGAAGAACAAGTGTCTGCTGCTGAAGTTATTATGACGGTACTTCACGCGGGTGGTAAGTTTGATGACAACTCATACAAGGTATCGGGTGGTCTGCACGGTGTTGGTGTTTCTGTAGTAAACGCACTGTCGAAAAAAGTGACGCTGACCATTTTACGTGGTGGCAAAGTTCATTCTCAAACCTATCACCATGGTGAGCCTCAAGCGCCGTTAGCAGTAGTGGGTGATACGGATAAAACGGGTACAGAGATTCGTTTCTGGCCAAGTGAAGAGACGTTTACCAATATTCAATTCCATTATGACATTCTAGCGAAGCGTCTTCGTGAGCTGTCATTCTTGAATTCGGGTGTGTCTATCAAGCTTGTTGATGAGCGCGAAGAAGACAAAATGGACCACTTCGAGTTTGAAGGTGGTATTCAAGCGTTTGTTGAGCACCTCAATACCAATAAAACACCTATCATTCAAAAAATCTTCCACTTCGATTTTGAACGTGAAGATGGCATTACTGTTGAAGTTGCAATGCAATGGAATGATGGCTATCAAGAGAACATCTACTGTTTCACTAACAACATTCCTCAACGTGATGGTGGTACTCACTTAGCGGGTTTCCGTTCAGCGCTAACACGCACGCTTAATACCTTTATGGATAAAGAGGGCTTTTCTAAGAAAGCCAAAACATCGACATCTGGCGATGATGCTCGTGAAGGTTTGACCGCGATTGTTTCTGTGAAAGTACCTGATCCTAAGTTCTCAAGCCAAACCAAAGATAAACTGGTGTCTTCCGAAGTGAAGTCTGCGGTTGAGTCTGCGATGAACGAAAAACTGTCTGAGTTCTTAGCTGAGAACCCAGGTGAAGCAAAAATTGTTTGCTCAAAAATTATTGATGCAGCACGTGCTCGTGATGCCGCTCGTAAAGCTCGTGAAATGACTCGTCGTAAAGGCGCGTTAGATTTAGCAGGTTTGCCAGGTAAACTTGCCGATTGCCAAGAAAAAGACCCTGCATTGTCTGAACTATACATTGTGGAAGGGGACTCTGCTGGCGGATCTGCCAAGCAGGGGCGTAACCGTAAAAACCAAGCAATTTTACCGCTGAAAGGTAAAATCCTAAACGTTGAGAAAGCACGCTTTGACAAGATGTTGTCTTCTCAAGAAGTGGCAACACTGATTACCGCATTAGGCTGTGGTATTGGCCGTGATGAATATAACCCAGATAAACTGCGTTATCACAACATCATCATCATGACCGATGCCGACGTGGATGGATCGCACATCCGTACGCTACTTTTGACGTTCTTTTATCGTCAAATGCCAGAGCTGATCGAGCGTGGTTATATTTATATTGCCCAGCCACCACTTTATAAAGTGAAGAAAGGCAAGCAAGAGCAATATATTAAAGACGAAGACGCAATGAACCAATACCAGGTGTCATTGGCTCTGGATAATGCGGCATTGCATGTTAACCCTGAAGCCCCAGCGTTTGCAGGTGAGGCGTTAGAGAAGCTAGTTCAACAGTACAACGCGGCAATTAAGCTGGTTGAACGTATGAGCCGTCGCTACCCGCACGCGCTTGTGCATGAGTTGATTTACGTACCTCGTCTCACAGCTGAGCAGTGTCATGATGAAGCGGCCGTTGAAGCATGGGGTAAGCAGCTTGTTGAGCAGTTAAATGCCAAAGAAGCGGGTGCGAGCCAATACCACCTAGAAGTCGAAAAGCATGAAGAACTTGGTCTAAGTGTACCGAAGGTTGTGGTTCGTACTCACGGTGTGACGTATGAACACGTATTGAGTATTGACCTCATCAACTCGAAAGAATTTGGTAAACTAGCGGATCTATCTGAAGCGCTAGAAGGCTTAATTGAAGAAGGCGCTTATATTAAGCGTGGTGAGCGTACTCAAGCTGTTTCAAACTTTGTTGATGCATTGAACTGGTTAGTGAAAGAGTCTCGTCGCGGTCTAAGCTTACAGCGATACAAAGGTCTAGGTGAGATGAACCCTGAGCAACTTTGGGAAACCACAATGGATCCTGAAACTCGCCGTATGATGCAAGTGACCATTGAAGATGCGGTAGGTGCCGATCAGTTGTTTACAACACTGATGGGTGACCAAGTCGAACCTCGTCGTAACTTTATTGAAGAAAATGCACTTAAAGTTGCGAACCTAGACGTATAGCCTTTGTTAAAGGTGATCGTTGCCGTTCGATCTTGATAAAGTAATAAGAAACGCTACCTTCGGGTGGCGTTTTTTACTTTCTAGTATTGAGCGATTTTATGATCTCCCCTTGAATTCTTCCATTTCGACCCGCATATCTTTTAATGAAGAGGATGCCAACCGATTGGGCCTCTGATATTGCTGATAACTTTGCTCAATAGAGAAAGTCCCTATTAGCACCACATAAAAATTGGATTTTTAGCCATGTCCCCGATCGTTTCTTGTATAAGAAAGACAGAGGAATGACCTATTGAATCCCTTAGTTCTTGTATCAATACAAGGCTAAGACTATTGCTTAATGCAAGGATAGTAGTATGAGAAATGTTGATTTTGCACCCCTATACCGTAACGCGATTGGCTTTGACCGTTTGTTTAATCTAATGGAAGCCAACACCTCCAAAAATACCTCAGGCGGTTACCCTCCTTATAACATTGAACAGCAAGATGAGAATAACTACCGCATTACAATGGCCGTTGCAGGTTTTGCTGATGAGCATTTAGATATTACTCAAAAAGAGAATATGTTGATTGTTCGTGGAGAGCGTCAAGCCGAAGAAAACAAAAATTATGTTTATCAAGGTATTGCTGAACGCAACTTTGAGCGTAAATTCCAATTGGCGGATTACGTGAAAGTGATCGGTGCAACCATGGAAAATGGCTTATTGCATGTTGATCTTGAAAGAGAGATCCCAGAGGCGATGCAACCGCGTAAGATTGCGATTAACACGAGCGGTGCTATCGACAAGCGTTAAATATTCGCTATTGTTATCGTAATAAAAAAGAGCGCTGGATAGCGCTCTTTTAGATCGGGGCTTAGTTCGCTTTAACCTTGCGTATACGCTTTTGAGATCTCTTCAGCGATAATATCAATGCCTTTTTTCATTGCATCATCAGGCTGGACATAGTTCATTCGTAGGCACTGGTGTGCATGTTCCCAGTCATCCTCTTGGCCAATAAAGAAATACTCTCCTGGAACAATCAGTACGCCTCGGGCTTTTAGTCTTTTATATAGTTCCATGGTTGTAATGGGTAATTCATCGAACCACAGCCATAAAAATATGGCCCCTTCAGGCTTATGAACCCGGAAGCGCTCATCAGGAATCGCTTGCTGCAGTAACTCAACCGCTCGCTGTGATTTTTGCTGATAGAACGGTTTAATTACGTTCTCGCTTAGTGGCAGTAAATCACCCTTTTCAATCATATGATGCGCTACCGCAGGTCCCATACCACTCGGGGCAAGGCTGATGATGCCATTCATATTGGTCAGTGCTTGAGTAATGGCTTCACTTGCAATGACGATACCGCAACGTAAACCAGGCAGGCCGAGCTTAGACAAGCTCATGCACAGGATAGTATTGTCATTCCAAAATGGCGTTACATCCTCAAAAATGATATTCGGGAATGGGGTGCCGTAAGCGTTGTCGATGATAAGTGGAATGCCTTTGGCTCTGGCGAGTTTATCTAGCTTACGGATTTCGTCATCGGTGAGAACATTACCCGTTGGGTTGGTGGGTCTGGAGGCGCAAATAGCGGCGATCGAATCATCTACCTCTAAACGCTCAAAATCGACGTGGTATTTGAACTGACGATTGTCGAGCATCTCTATTTCCGGGCGATAAGAGACAAAAATGTCGTCTTCAAGGCCGGCATCACCATAACCTATGTATTCTGGCGCGAGTGGTAATAGTATTTTCTTTTTACTGCCATCCTTATATTGCCCTGCAAAAAGGTTGAACAGATAAAAGAAACCGCTTTGACTGCCATTGGTCAGGCTAATGTTTTTTTCAGAGATGTCCCAGCCATAGGTTTCTTTTAATAGATTGGCCAGCGACTTAACAAAGGCATCTTTGCCTTGTGGACCATCGTAGTTTGCCATCGCAGAAACAAGCTCGCCACTGGCGAGCATAGAGGCACTGGCTTGGTGAAAATACTCGAGCATGGCTGGAATGGCGGCTGGGTTGCCACCTCCGAGCATGATGGCGCCAGGTGTGCGCAGTCCATCATTCAGATCATCCATTAACTGGGTGATCCCTGAGTAACGATTAAATTTTTCACCAAACTTAGAAAATTGCATTGTTGTCCCTAGTTCATTATGTTCACTTGTCTGTGCTTCAGTTATCAGCCTTCCTCTAACAAGGCTGTCTTTTGAACATACCGTAATGATTATGTGAGGCAAAGCACTATTTATGGAAATGATAGGATTTAAGGAAATGAGTAAAATGGCAGACATAAAAAAGCCCAGTCTCAGACTGGGCTTGATTTAAAAGAGGTGATTACTTCTGTAGCAATGAAATATCAGCAATTTTTAAGAATAGATTACGCAGGTTATTCAGTAGGGTTAGACGATTCTTTTTCAGTGCTTCATCGTCTGCCATAACCATCACATTATCAAAGAAGGCATCAACCGGCTCACGCAGGTTAGCCAACTTGCTTAGTGCTTCTTGGTAGTTACCTGTTGCAAATGCAGGTTCTAAAGCTTCTGTCATCACTTCCACTTCTTCCGCCAGTGCTTTTTCAGCGTCTTCTTGAAGTAGTGTTAGATCAATATCTTGTGCTAACTCACCATCGAACTTCGCTAGGATATTGCCCACACGCTTATTCGCTGCTGCCAGTGCTTCTGCTGCTTCAAGTTCACGGAAGTGAGAAACCGCTTTAACACGTTGGTCAAAGTCAGCTGGCTTAGTTGGACGACGTGCTAGTACCGCTTGGATGATATCAACGCTGAAACCAGCATCTTGGTACCATGCGCGGAAACGACCTAGCATGAAGTCGATAACGTCAGCTTCTACGTTTTCGTTGGTTAGCTTGTCGCCTAGTAGCGCTTTCGCTTTACCGATCAGATCGGTTAGGTCTAGGTTGTAGCCGTTTTCAACGATGATACGTAGCACACCTAGTGATGCACGACGTAGCGCGAATGGGTCAGAACCTTTTGGAGCTTGGCCAATACCGAAGATACCGACGATAGTGTCTAGCTTGTCTGCCATTGCTACTGCAGATGAAATACCCGTGCTTGGTAGTGTGTCACCCGCGAAACGAGGCATGTACTGCTCGTAAAGTGCGAGTGCTACTTGCTCGTCTTCACCATCGTGCGTTGCATAGTGCATGCCCATCACACCTTGAGTATCCGTAAATTCGAATACCATTGATGTCATTAGGTCACACTTAGCTAATAGGCCTGCACGCTTCGATTTCTCAACGTCAGCATCGATTTGCTCAGCAATGTAGCCAGCAAGTTCTGTGATGCGGTCTGTTTTGTCTTTGATAGTGCCCAGTTGCTTCTGGAAGATAGCTTGGTCTAGTTCAGCAAGACGATCGATCAGCGGACGCTTACGGTCTGTGTTGAAGAAGAACTCAGCATCAGCAAGACGTGGACGTACCACCTTCTCGTTACCTTCGATGACGTGACGAGGCTCTTTAGACTCGATGTTCGAAACGAAGATGAAGTTTGGCAGAAGGTTCTTATCAGCGTCATACACTGGGAAGTATTTCTGGTCGCCTTTCATGGTGTAAACCAAGGCTTCAGAAGGTACTTTTAGGAACTCTTGCTCAAACTTAGCAGTAAGCACCACTGGCCATTCAACCAAAGAGGTGACTTCTTCAACAAGGTCATCTTCTAGGTCTGCAATGCCGCCAACCGCGTCTGCTGCTTTTTTAGCATCAGCAAGGATGATCGCTTTACGCGCATCGTAATCTGCCATGACTTTACCGCGCTCTTCTAAGATCGCAGGGTATTGGTCAGCAGAGTCGATGGTAAACTCTTGTTCGCCCATGAAACGGTGGCCACGGATAGTACGAGCAGAAGCTACGCCTAGGATCTCGCCTTCAACAAGCTCATCACCTAGTAATACTGTCAGTGTTTTCACTGGACGGATAAATTGAATGTCTGAGTTACCCCAGCGCATTGCTTTAGGAATTGGTAGACCCGCGAGTGCTTTCGCAGCGATGTCCATCACCAATTCTTGAACAGGTTTGCCAGCCACTTCTTGTTTGAAAAGAAGCCACTCGCCTTTGTCTGTTTTCAGACGGTCAGCTTGCTCAACAGTAATACCGTTGCCACGAGCCCAACCTTGTGCAGCTTTCGTCGCGTTGCCTTCAGCATCGAATGCAACAGAAATTGCAGGACCGCGCTTCTCAACCACTTTGTCTGCTTGGCCTTCAGCCAGTGCTGTCACTTTAAGTGCTAGACGACGAGGTGCGGCATACCACTTGATGCCTTCGTGAGAAAGCTCAGCCGCTTTAAGACCCGCTTCGAAGTTAGAAGCAAAGGCTTCTGCTAGAGAACGAAGTGCCGTTGGTGGAAGCTCTTCCGTACCCAGTTCAATTAGAAAATTCTTCGCCATGATTATTTACCTGCCTTCTTACACATTGGGAAGCCAAGTGCTTCACGTGACGCGTAGTACGCTTCTGCAACAGCTTTAGTCAGGTTGCGGATACGAAGGATGTAACGTTGACGCTCTGTTACCGAGATAGCCTTACGCGCATCAAGTATGTTGAAGGCGTGACCTGCTTTTAGAATGCGCTCGTAAGCTGGAAGCGGCAATGGCTTCTCAAGCTCAAGTAGCTCTTTACACTCTTTTTCGCACTGGTCGAAGAACGTGAATAGGAAATCTACGTCTGCGTGCTCGAAGTTGTAGGTTGATTGCTCAACTTCGTTTTGGTGGAAAATGTCACCGTAAGTTACGTTAGAACCGTCTGGTGCGACGTTCCATACTAGGTCGTAAACAGAGTCTACTTCTTGAATGTACATGGCTAGGCGCTCGATACCGTAAGTAATCTCACCAGTAACTGGCTTACATTCAAGGCCGCCAACTTGTTGGAAGTAAGTGAATTGAGTCACTTCCATGCCGTTCAGCCAGACTTCCCAACCAAGACCCCATGCGCCTAGCGTTGGGTTTTCCCAGTTGTCTTCTACGAAACGAATATCGTGAACAAGTGGATCGACACCAAGTACTTCAAGGGAACCTAAATACAGCTCCTGGATGTTATCTGGAGAAGGCTTTAGCGCTACTTGGAATTGATAGTAGTGCTGCAGGCGGTTCGGGTTTTCACCGTAGCGACCATCGGTCGGGCGACGTGAAGGTTGAACGTATGCCGTAGACATTGGCTCTGGGCCAAGTGCACGTAGACATGTCATTGGGTGAGAGGTGCCGGCACCTACTTCCATATCTAGCGGTTGAACAATCGTACAACCATTTTGAGCCCAATAATCCTGCAGCGCGAGGATCATTCCCTGGAAGGTTTTGATATCGTATTTTTGCATAGTTTGTTCGCGCAATTCTCTAAATGAAAGTTCTGTCTAAAAACGGATAAAAATAGCGATCAAGTATAACGAGTTATTCCCAATGGGAGTAGGGGCAAAGGTGGTTAATTATTCATCAGGCGGGTAAAAAATTGGACTTTTTGCCATTTAATCCAGTATCGATGTATTAGGGACGCAGACATTATTGAATTTTATAGGTTGAATGTTTAGAATGCAGCCCATCTTTGGGGAGTAGCTTATCGATGCCTACCACTTGGCTTCGATTCATACGTCAACATAATTGGTGCACAATCACCATGGTGTATGAGACGAACAACATGTTCGTTTAGCAAGACCTTAGATAAGCATCGTGAACCGGGGTGGGGCACGACGTTTGTCTATGGTTTTATAATTATTATCCCTACCCCTTAGAGCATGTCGTGAGCGTTTTAGCCCTATCAATTACTACTGTCGCCCTCGCTGAGATTGGCGATAAGACCCAACTTTTATCTTTATTACTAGCCAGTCGATACCGAAAGCCGGTTCCTATTATTGCCGCCATTTTTTTAGCGACAATTGCGAATCACGCATTAGCGGCTTGGCTTGGCGTCGTTGTTGCTGATTACCTGTCCCCTGATGTACTTAAGTGGGTATTAGTGGTTAGTTTTGTAGCGATGGCCGGTTGGGTGTTAATCCCAGATAAGCTTGATGAAAATGAAAGTGTGTCGAATAAAGGCCCCTTTGTTGCTAGCTTTATGGCCTTTTTTATTGCAGAAATTGGTGATAAAACACAAATTGCCACCTCTATTCTAGGCGCCCAATATGCCGATGCGTTGCTTTGGGTTATTTTGGGTACGACAATTGGTATGCTGCTTGCCAATGTTCCTGTTGTCCTATTAGGGCAGTTTTCTGCCGATAAACTGCCGTTAAATTGGATTAGAAAAATAACCGCACTCTTATTCACGGTGTTAGCGATAGGCGCAGCTTGGGTATAATACGGTGCGCTCTTATCGCCGTTTTATTTTCGTTTGAGGGATTGATGTACTGCTGAAATACGTGATGGCTGACATATTAGTGTCATCCTTGTCATGGTAATTTAACACTGTGGATCCTAGCGAGAGGGCAACATTATGCTAACACGTTACACAGGAATGACCGCTAAAAATCAAAGCGCTCTATTCACGGTTGGGTTGGTTCTGACATTATTAGGAATGGTACTGACAGATATGTGGCTGCCCATGGTGGTTGGTGCGATTATCATGACGGCGCTGGCCGTTGAATCTTGGATTCGTGTGCAACACCTCATACCTATGCACGATGACATACGCGCTATGCAGAAACAGATAAAATCACTGCAAGCAGAAGTTCGAACACTAGAATATGATGAATAAAAAAGGCTGCCGATGGGCAGCCTTTTTACGATTTGTGTACATGAATGCTACGCAGCGCCTTTCTTTATAAGATAGAGGTAAGGCGCGGATTCGGTTTGCTGACCGATTAATTGGTGATCCATGAAGCGGCAAAAACTCGGGATATCACGAGTTGTCGATGGGTCATCGGCTCTCACGAGTAATATATCCCCATCTTCCATTTTTCTAATTGTCTTCCTGACCATCATCACCGGCTCCGGACAACGCAGCCCTTCGGCTTCTAATGTGTGCGTGGCTAGCTTGCTATTGATTGTCATGATGGAACTCGTTCTTTTTTAAAATCAGGTTGAATTCTACTTATGAAGAAAAAATATGCAATAACTCTTGGCAAATGTCTTTTTTTGCTTTAGTTTTATTTAACAAGTTGGTAACAAGAGCTAAGGAGTGGCCATGTTAACCACATTAGATAGACTGACTATTTATGCTTTACTGTGTTTTATTTCATTTTGTGCTTTGGTATTAAAGACATCTGCTGAACCTAGCCTTTTCCCATTACTCGGTTTGAGTGCCTCGATTGTGGCAATGTGGGTTGAAATGAGGCATTGGCAAGAGACGCTTGAAGAAAACGAAAATTAACAATTTAGCTACAAATATCATCAAGTACTCAGGGCCTATCAAAAAATTCCGACACTATCCCCAATTTCTTGGGCTTCCCCGCTGAAAAGCGGGATTTTTTTTGTCTAAATTTTAATATTAAGATGATGAGCGAGTGTAAACTATGGGTAGACATAGATAGGAGCTCATTGATGGAACTGGAAGACATTTATCGCCGTGATCTAAACCTACTGGTCGCGCTAAAAGTGCTGGTGGAAGAAGGCAGTGTCAGCCAAGCTGCCGTTCGTTTAAACCTGAGCCAGTCGGCAACCAGCCGTGTACTAGGGCGCTTGCGTGAATTGTTGGGCGACCCTCTGTTTACGCGACAAGGGCAGCGCATTATCCCTACCAGCAAGGCGTTGGAGATCTGTAAGCAGATTGATCAACCTCTAGAATCATTCAGACAGCTACTCACTCCTAGTGAATTTGACCCGTATTACTGCAATGAGCGATTCTTGATTGCGACAACGGATTACGCGATGCAAACCATCTTGCCGTATGCCTTACCTAAGATTTATGAGTTAGCCCCCAATATTTCGTTAGAGTTTGCTCCGCTGCAACATGAGAGTTTATTTAAACAGTTAAGCACTGATAAAGTGGATATGGCTATTTGTCGCCCGGCTGGATTAGTGTCTCCGCTATTGCAAGATGTGCTGGGCCCCGTTGGCGTCTCTTGTTTGGTGTCTAAACAGCATCCGTTGGCGGATAAGCTCTTAACGCTGGAAGACTATATTCATGCACCGCATGCCATGATTGCCATTAGTAATGGGGTTAAAGCTCTGTTAGACGCCGCGTTAATCCATCAGCACCCAAGAAAAATGGTATTGCGTGCCTATCATTTAGAAGCCGCGTTAGCGATTGTTGATCGCATGCCGTTAATTATTACGGTACCCGCGGATCTTGCTTACTTGGTGGCCGATCGTTATGACTTGGTGATTAAACCACTGCCGTTCGCGTTTACCCCTTTTGATTATTCGCTTATTTGGCACTCTCGTTGCGATACCTCTGAATCTCAGCAATGGTTAAGAGCGACGGTGAAAGAAGAGTGCGGGAAGTTGATTACTAAGCGTATCGAAGATGTAGGTTTGGGCTGATGCATTGTATGTCCAAAGATAAATTATCGTGCGGTTAACACTAATATTTCTCTAATATCTTGAGGGGGATATGGGACAGGTCCGCTAAAATACAAAAAACCCTCAATGGAGGGCTTTTTGATGGCTATCTGGAGTCGTTATAGTTTGATAATGACTCGTCCAGTAATAGCACCGTTTGTAATGTCTTCCGCTGCCTGGATTGCTTGCTCTAACTCAACGGTTTGACTGGCTTGAGTGTAGTATGTAGCTGGCAATAAAGTAGAAAGTTGCTCCCATGCTTTAATGCGTTTTTCACGTGGGCAACTAACCGAATCAATACCTTGAAGGCGAACATTGCGCAAGATGAATGGCATAACGGTTGTTGGAAGGTCAAAACCACCCGCGAGACCACACGCAGCCACGACGCCGTTATAGTTCATTTGAGCGAGGACTTTTGCCAACATATTGCTACCGACAGTGTCAACAGCCGCGGCCCATACTTGGCGCTCTAGTGGTTTAGCTGGCTCTTCAAGTTCGCTACGCTCAACAATGCGCGATGCCCCTAACGATGTGAGTAACTCACCATTTTGGCTTGCTCGACCTGTTACTGCCGCCACTTTATAGCCTAGTTGGTTAAGTAGTGTGATAGCCACGCTGCCGACACCGCCGCTTGCGCCTGTAACGAGTACTTCACCATCTTCTGGCTTAACGCCTGCGTCTACAATTGCTTGTACACAAAGCATGGCAGTAAAGCCGGCCGTGCCAATCGCCATCACTTTGTGGGCGTCTAAGCCTTGTGGCATAGGAACAAGCCAATCACCATTAAGGCTCGCTTTTTCTGCCATACCACCCCAGTGACCTTCACCAACGCCCCATCCAGTAAGAACAACCTCGTCACCTTCTTTATAGCGAGGGTCATCAGATTGCGAGACGACGCCAGATAAATCAATACCAGGAACCATAGGGAAGTTACGTACAATGCGTCCCTTACCTGTGATTGCCAATCCATCTTTGTAGTTCAGAGATGAATATTTTACATCTATTTTAACGTTGCCTTCAGGAAGTAGAGATTCATCAATCTGTGATACAGCTGCGATGGTTTTTTTGTCTTCTTGATTTAATACGAGTGCTTTGAACATACGGTGCTCCAAATGGATTGGTCTTTTAAACTGATATTGATTCTAGGCGAGAATAATCAGAAAAAACAATGAAACTTGAACATTCAATCTATGCATCTTATGCATATATGCGCTAACGATAAAAAAGACCCCATGAAGGGGCCTTTTTAGTGATGGAACCGTCTAAGGTCGCTCGAAGATGGTCGCGATACCTTGACCCAAGCCGATACACATAGTGGCGAGACCGTATTTTGCGTTCTTGTCTTCCATTATGTTGATGAGTGTAGTGGAGATGCGAGAGCCCGAACAACCCAGCGGGTGTCCTAACGCAATAGCACCGCCATTAAGATTGACCTTGTCATCAACAACATCAAGCAAGCCCAAATCTTTAGCACAAGGTAACGACTGCGCCGCAAAAGCCTCATTGAGTTCAATAATATCAATATCTTCCATGTGCAACCCAGCACGTTTTAGTGCTTTTTGGGTTGCTGGAACCGGGCCATAACCCATAATAGAAGGATCACATCCAGCAATCGCCATCGCGCGTATTTTGGCGCGAACTTGTACACCAAGCTCTTTGGCCTTTTCTTCACTCATGATAAGCATGATAGAAGCGCCATCCGATAATGCAGACGATGTACCAGCGGTGACTGTGCCATTCGCAGGGTCAAATACAGGGCGTAACTTAGATAGCCCTTCTACGTTGGTTTCTGGGCGAATGACTTCGTCGAAATCAAGCGTAAATAAAGACCCGTCTTCCGCGTGACCCTCGATAGGTAGAATTTCATTTTTGAAGCGCCCTTCTACCGTTGCGGCTTGAGCTCGTTGATGGCTGCGAGCCGCAAATTCATCTTGCTGTTCACGACTGATGCCATGCATTTTACCCAGCATTTCCGCGGTCAACCCCATCATACCTGCGGCTTTTGCTACGTTTTTAGACAACTGAGGGTGGAAATCTACACCATGATTCATCGGTACATGACCCATGTGCTCAACGCCGCCAATAAGACAGATATCGGCGTCACCCACCATAATCGCGCGGGTAGCATCATGCAAAGCTTGCATAGACGAACCACATAACCGGTTGACCGTTACGGCGCCGATTTCAATTGGCAGACCCGCGAGCAGTGCAGCGTTTCGAGCAACATTAAAGCCTTGCTCAAGGGTTTGTTGAACACAGCCCCAATAAATATCTTCTATTTCACTTGGATTGACGGCTGGATTGCGCGCGAGTATGCCTTTCATTAAATGAGCGGAAAGATCTTCAGCTCTTGTGTGTCTAAAAGCCCCACCCTTGGAACGCCCCATGGGTGTGCGAAGACAATCAACAACGACAACATTTTTCATTTTGATAATTCCTCTTCCAATTGATGGTTACAGTGAGTTGGTTTGTTGTTGACCATAAAATGACTGACCAGAGGCTGCCATTTCGATCAGGGTACTTGGTACGTGATACATCGCACCCAGTGACTCATATTGTTTAGCCATCTCAACATAATTAGCGATGCCAATCGTATCAAGATAACGGAACACCCCACCCCTGAAAGGAGGGAAGCCCAAACCATAAACGAGTGCCATATCAGCCTCTTGAGGTGAGGCAATGATATTTTGCTCTAAACACAGTACAACCTCATTGATCATAGGGATCATCATGCGTTGAATAATGGTGTCATCATCAAAGGATTGAGTCGGTTGAGAAACGGATTCAAGTAGACCTGCCACCTCTTCACTTGGTTGTTTCTTCGGACGACCACGTTTATCGGTGGTGTAGGTGTAAAATCCCGAGCCGTTTTTCTGACCAAAGCGTTGTTGCTCAAAGAGAACGTCGATGGAATCTCGCTTCTCTTTCGCCATGCGTTCAGGGAACCCTTCAGCCATAACAGCTTGTGCGTGATGAGCGGTATCAATACCGACAACATCAAGTAAGTAAGCTGGGCCCATTGGCCAACCAAACTTACGTTCCATGACTTTATCGATCTGAATAAAGTCCGCACCGTCTTGAACAAGCTGGCTAAAGCCGCCGAAATACGGAAACAATACACGGTTGACAAAAAAACCAGGGCAGTCATTGACGACGATGGGAGATTTACCCATTTTGGCAGCGTAGGCAACCACACGATTAATCGTTTCTTCAGAGGTGTGCTCACCTCGAATGATCTCAACCAAAGGCATTCTGTGCACAGGGTTAAAGAAGTGCATACCGCAGAAGTTTTCAGGACGCGATAGGGACTTCGCTAAGCCGTTAATTGGAATAGTAGAAGTGTTGGAAGCGATCACCGTGTTTTCTGAAACAAGTTTTTCGACCTCGGTTAACACCGCTGCTTTGATGTTTGGATTCTCAACGACGGCTTCAACAATAACGTCGGATTGCTCAATGCCAGCATAATGCAAGCTAGGGGTAATCGACGACAAGATGCCTGCCATTTTGAAACCGTCAAGACGGCCGCGTTGTAAACGCTTGTTGAGAAGTTTTGAAGCCTCTTCCATACCTAGGTTGAGAGACGCTTGTGCGATGTCTTTCATCATGACAGGAACGCCCTTTAGGGCTGATTGGTAGGCGATACCACCGCCCATAATACCTGCACCTAACACCGCGGCTCGCTGGGTTTCTTGACCAGACTTCGCCGCTTTTTTAGCGAGCCCTTTAATGTATTGGTCATTTAAGAATATACCCACAAGCGCATTTGACACATCAGAGCCCGCAAGCTTAACAAAATAGTCTGCTTCAATCTGAAGCGCTTCGGTACGATGGCAACGAGCGGCTTTTTCTATGGTTTTGACGGCTGTGATAGGCGCAGGGTAGTGCGGGCCTGCTTTTTGCGCAACCAAGCCTTTAGCCATGGTAAAGCTCATCATTGACTCAAGCTTACTGAGCGTAAGGGGAGATAATTTTTGTTGGCGACGCGCTTTCCAGTCAATTTGTTCATTGATTGTAAGTTCTATTGTGTTGATGGCTGAATCATAGAGTGACTCTGTGTCAACAATTGCGTCAAGTAGGCCAAGCTTCAAGGCTTCAGGTGCTCGGCAGGCTTTACCTTGCGTGATAATTTCCATAGCACTGTCTGCACCGATGATTCTAGGCAACCTAACAGTGCCACCAAATCCAGGCATGATGCCAAGTTTCGTTTCTGGTAGGCCGATGCTGGTGGTCTTATCGCCTATCCTAAAATCAGTGGCAAGTACGCATTCACAGCCACCACCTAACGCATGACCCTTGAGGGCAGAGAGCGTCGGGACGGGTAAATCTTCGAGTTTGTTGAAAATATTATTGGCGAATTGCAGCCATTCGGTTAGCTCTTGTTTTGGTTTGGCAAACAAACCTAAAAACTCGGTAATGTCGGCACCAACAATAAAAGCGTTCTTGTCGGTGGTGAGCACTAAGCCTCTTAAACCGTCCCATTGCACGATAGAATCCAATGCTTTATCAAGCGATTCTAATGTGGAGAGATCAAGCTTATTGACTGAATCTTTTGCACTAAAGCACAGCTCAGCAATGCCGTCGCGTACTTCCTTTACCTGTAGGGTGTCAGATTGGTAAATCATTGTCGTTCTCCGTGACAGACAATCCATGATTGAGTGAAGCGGTTATTATTATGGATCTGGTTAGACCAGTAAACTCAGTGTGAACGTGTATTGAATAAATTTCAATACATTTTTTAAACAACTGTTTAACATTATGAGCGATGTCTGTTCTCTGGGTCAATTGAAAGCGAGCGTGATAGAATACCCCTTTTAGGCGACACGGCTTTAAAAACTAATGAACTCAAGCGCATACCTCATTCCAGAACAGTCGGTGATTTTTGAAGAAGAAATTAAAAAGAGTCTCTTCATCACACAAATAAGCCACACGCCGAGTATTGAAGAAGCGAAGGCGTTCGTTAATAAAATCAAAATGGAACATAGCAGTGCTCGTCACAATTGCTGGGGATTTGTCGCAGGCCGGCCCGAAAACTCTATGATGTGGGGGTTTAGTGATGATGGTGAGCCATCAGGCACCGCTGGTAAACCGATCCTTGCTCAATTGAGTGGTTCGGGAGTAGGAGAGCTGACAGCGGTTGTCACCCGTTATTCTGGTGGTATTAAGCTTGGTACCGGTGGATTAGTGAAAGCGTATGGGGGAGGAGTTCAACAAGCATTAAAGCTAATTCAAACAATAGAAAAAAAAATAACCACTCGTCTTAGAGTGGAGTTAGACTATGGATTCATGGCGATTGCACAATCTGAGCTAGGGAAGTTCGGTGCAATAGAGGTTGAGTCTGAATACAGTGATAAAGTCGTATTGATTGTGGAAGTTGAGGTGAATCAAGTTGACGCACTCACGCTTAGCATTATTAATAAGAGTGGAGCCAAGGCAATGGTCTCTTCATTTCAAAACAACTAGGAAGTAATAGAAGCTTTGCTTCATTCAATACACTATGCAATTTCGATCCATTCTCCGTATCGTAGGGCTATTACTGGCACTTTTTAGTGTTTCTATGCTTGCGCCTGCGTTAGTCGCACTCATTTATCGAGACGGTGCGGGTGTTCCCTTCGTCACTACCTTTTTTGTCCTGCTTCTCTGCGGTGCTTTTTTGTGGTTGCCAAACCGTAGGCATAAGCATGAACTAAAAGCTCGCGATGGCTTTTTGATTGTCGTGCTATTTTGGACCGTAATTGGTAGTGCTGGTGCATTACCATTCCTTATTTCTGATTATCCTAACGTTTCTATAACAGACGCTTTCTTCGAGTCTTTCTCAGCGCTTACTACGACAGGCGCAACGGTCATTGTTGGTTTGGATGAGCTACCCAAGGCGATTCTATTTTATCGCCAGCTCTTACAGTGGTTTGGTGGTATGGGGATCATTGTACTAGCGGTGGCTATCTTGCCAGTACTTGGTATCGGTGGCATGCAATTGTATCGAGCTGAGATACCTGGGCCAGTAAAAGACAGCAAAATGACGCCACGCATTGCCGAAACTGCTAAAGCGCTTTGGTATATCTACTTGAGTCTAACCATTGCTTGTGCCGCCGCTTTTTGGGTGGCAGGGATGACCCCTTTTGATGCGATTGCTCATAGCTTCTCAACGATCGCTATTGGCGGTTTCTCTACGCATGATGCCAGTATGGGCTATTTCGATAGCCATGCCATTAATATGATAACCGTTGTGTTTTTGTTGATCTCGGCATGTAACTATTCATTGCACTTTGCCGCCTTTGCGTCAGGAGGGGTTCATCCTAAGTATTATTGGAAAGACCCTGAATTTAGAGCCTTTCTATTTATACAGTTTGTGTTGTTTCTGGTTTGTTTCCTTATCTTACTTGAACATCATTCCTATCGGTCATTCTATGATGCGTTTGACCAAGCCTTGTTTCAATCTGTCTCTATATCTACGACCGCTGGTTTTACAACAACCGGTTTTTCTGAGTGGCCGCTTTTCTTGCCTGTGTTACTTTTATTCTCTTCTTTTATAGGAGGGTGCGCAGGGTCAACAGGGGGTGGGATGAAGGTTATCCGAATTTTGTTGTTGACGTTACAAGGTGCGCGCGAGATGAAGCGTTTGGTGCACCCAAGGGCTGTGTACACGATTAAAGTCGGCGGCAGCGCACTATCACAACGTGTCGTTGATGCGGTGTGGGGTTTCTTTTCTGCCTACGCATTAGTGTTTGTTGTCTGTATGTTGGCTCTGATTGCAACGGGAATGGATGAATTAAGCGCTTTTTCAGCGGTAGCCGCGACACTAAATAACCTAGGCCCTGGCTTGGGTGAGGTGGCGGTACATTTCGGAGACGTCAATGACAGTGCCAAATGGGTATTGATTGTCTCAATGCTGTTTGGGCGATTGGAAATCTTCACATTACTTATATTACTGACGCCGGCATTTTGGCGTAGCTAAGGATTTTTATGGCCAAGGTACTTTATCTTTACTCTTCGAGAGAAGGGCAAACAAAAAAGATTATAGAGCGCATAGCAAATGAACAGGGTGACAGTGAAGCAGAGTTCGTCGATTTGAATACAATCGGCGACATCGATTTACAAAACTATGAACGAGTGTTAATCGGGGCTTCGATACGGTATGGGCATCTCAACAAAAAGCTATACCAATTTATTAATCGAAACCTTAAGCAATTAGAAGAGAGTCGAGTTGCTTTCTTTTGCGTAAACCTAACCGCAAGAAAAGAAGACCAAGGCAAGGACACGCCAGAAGGCAGCGCTTATATAAAGACATTTTTGAAGAAGTCGCCATGGCAACCCTCTTTAATCGGTGTATTTGCAGGCGCCCTCTATTATCCGAGATACAATCCGTTCGATCGATTCATGATTAAGCTAATAATGAAGATGACTGGGGGAGAAACCGATACGACAAAAGAGGTTGAATATACAAATTGGGATAAAGTCACCTTGTTTGCTAGTAAGTTTCAAGAAATGTAGTGAGAAAACGTCTGCTTTTACATCGAATTGTATCGTTTTTGACCGAACGGTAATAAATAATAAAAAAGGCGAAAAAAAGGGTTGCCAATGTGACTCGGATCTCTATAATGCGACCCCACTGAGACGGGAAAGGTTGTTAGAAACCAAGAACGAATCAGCAAGGTTATTAAGCTCAATGAGCTAAGCAAAATTAGTTTTAAAAAGTGTTTGACACTGAAACTTAACTCGCTAAAATAGCCGTCCGTTTCGAGTAAAGCTCGAAACAAGCTCTTTAACAATATAAACCTATATCAATCTGTGTGGACACTTGTTGATGATAATCATTACGTTTGCTTCTGCTGCAAAGTAGAAACGAACACTTCTTCGGAAGTAAAATG
>NZ_JBFROV010000009.1:0-17194 GCF_041471725.1 Vibrio sp. 10N.261.51.F12
ATCGCCAGGCTTTAATTTCGTTGTTATCTTTTTAATGAAAGATGAGAACAAGAAATAGCATTATGCTGAATAGACACTGCGGAGTGGTAGTTCAGTTGGTTAGAATACCGGCCTGTCACGCCGGGGGTCGCGGGTTCGAGTCCCGTCCACTCCGCCACTTATACTAAGCCCTAGTCGAAAGACTAGGGCTTTTTTACGTCTGTACAAAATAAAAATTAAGATTATTAGTCTTAAAGTACTTATTTTCACATAGTCGTTGATGTCTGTGAGCGCTATTAATGTTAAGTGTTAAAAAAGCTCAAGTGGGTAGCTTGAGCTTAGGTTTAATGACGACTAGGTTCTACGTTACATTATTCAAATAGGTCGACGTGCAGCCTTCTCACGGCCTCTTTTGCCACTTCGGCATCAAGTAAGAAACATAAATTATGTGGACTTGCTCCGTAACAAATCATGCGAAGGTTAAATGCTTCGAGCGTGCCAAACACTGCTTTCGCAGATCCTTTCTTCTCGCTCATTTTATTACCAATTAAGGCTACTAGGCTCAGGCCTTGTTTGACTTCTACCGTACAGAGCTCTTCTAATTCTTGTTTTACATCGGCGGGTAGTTCAGGTGCGTGACCACTTGTGTCGGTCTGATCGAGTGTTAATGAGACGCTTACTTCTGATGTGGTGATAAGATCAACGGAGATCTTATGCTTGGCAAGTATCGTGAAAACGTCTGCCAAAAATCCATAGGCTTGGAACATTTTAGGGTTACGTAGCGTAACCATCGTCTGATTATTACGAAGCGCTAGTGCTCTGAATAGAGGCGCGCTTTCTACAGTTTGACGAACCCAAGTTCCACCGTCTTGTGGTGCTTTAGATGAGCCCACAAAAACTGGAATTTGATGCCTTAACGCTGGTAAAAGAGTGGATGGGTGCAAGATTTTGGCACCAAAGTTAGCCATTTCAGAGGCTTCGCTAAAGCTAATCTCAGGGATTGGACGAGCATTGGGGGCAATTCTAGGGTCGGTTGTATAGATACCAGGGACATCAGTCCAGATTTCTAGCCCACTTGCTTCGACTGCTTCCGCAATAAGTGCTGCACTATAATCACTTCCTCCGCGACCTAGCGTTGTGGTCTCTCCATCAGCATCAGCACCAATGAACCCTTGTGTAATTACAACATGTTCCTGACATAAAGGGATTAGCTTGGTGTCTGCGAGTATTTTTGTTGCTTCAAGGTCTGGCTCGGCTTTTCCGTAGTTATTATCTGTTCTTAGTACTTCACGAATATCAAATCGAATCGCGTTGATGCCACGTTCTTTCATAAGTTGTGAAAGGATGTGTGTTGACATTCTTTCACCACAAGCCACTAGGTGGTCGGTCAGTTTTGCGGTGACATCGATGCATGCTACTTCAGATAAAGTGGTGATTTTCTCTATGAGTGCATTAATACGATCTTTAATTGAGCTCGCGTCATTTAGGCTATCCATAATGTTGTCATGGATAGATCTTAGTTTATCGATAAGCTCTGCTCTTCGGGCATCATCTTTTACGCCGTTAGCAAGCTCTACCAATATATTCGTCACGCCTGAACATGCACTAATGACCACCAGTTTTGTTTCAGGGTTATTTTCGATAATTTCAGCACAACGGCTCATTGCTTCGAAGTTGGCTACGCTTGTGCCACCAAATTTAGCTACATTGAATGCGCTCACAGTTTTCTCCAGGATTTCCAAATGTAATATCATGGGCAATTGCCCAACGTCCGATGTTTTGAAGAGAAATTAAGAGTAGAGGAATACAACAGTAGAATAGACCTCAGAAGCTCTTCACCAATGTGCTTGGTGACAGTTAAAGGGATTCAGCCCGTTTAACCGATAAACTAACTCATCAAATTTAGCTTATCTCGGCACTGCTCCCCATGGGTGATATGTATTGGAGTTGAAGCTCCACATTGTCACTTGCCTGGGCAGTGCTCCTCTTCTGCTTGATAGCGTGTTTATTCAACGTTTTTACAATGAAAATGTCAATGAAGAACGTGTAAATTAATAAAAATACTAGAAAGCAAAGTTGTTGCGAAATTGTTGATTTAAGATGCGTTGTAGAACAAACTATTTATCCTTAGAGATCTTTTACTCATTATTATTAGAAAATAAAAGGATTTGTTATGACCATCTCTAGCTTTATCCCTCCACATCGAACGCTTATGGGACCGGGCCCCTCTGATATCTCACCACAAGTTTTACAAGCATTGAGCCGTCCGACAATTGGCCACCTCGACCCGTTGTTTATCGGAATGATGGATGAGCTTAAGGTGTTGCTCAAATATGCGTTTCAGACAGAGAATGACTTTACTATTGCTGTTTCTGCTCCTGGAAGCGCTGGTATGGAAACGTGCTTTGTCAATTTGATTGAGCCTGGGGATAAGGTCATTGTCTGTCGTAACGGCGTGTTTGGCGACCGCATGAGAGAAAATGTGGTTCGCTGTGGCGGGCAAGCCATTGTTGTTGATGACGAATGGGGGCAGCCAGTTTCTATTGATAAAGTCGAACGAGCGATCGAAGAAAACCCTGATGCGGTCTTATTAGCCTTTGTACATGCTGAAACTTCTACGGGTGCGGTGAGCGATGCAAAGCGCCTAGGACAGATAGCAAAGAAAAATAATATGCTGACGATAGTCGATGCCGTGACTTCGTTAGGTGGCGTACCTTTGCTTGTTGATGAGTGGCAACTCGATGCGGTTTATTCAGGTAGCCAAAAATGTCTTTCATGCGTCCCTGGTTTATCACCAGTGACACTCTCACCTTTGGCGATTGAAAGTATCAAAACTCGGAAAACGCCGGTGCAAAGTTGGTTTCTAGACCAAAGTTTAGTGTTGGGGTATTGGAGCGGTGAAGGAAAGCGAAGTTACCACCATACTGCACCCGTCAACAGCTTATATGCACTGCACGAATCGCTAGTACTGTTGAAAAATGAAGGGCTTGAGCGCGCGTGGCAACGACACAAAGACATGCACTTATTATTGGCTGATGGTTTAGAGAAACTTGGGCTAACTTTTGTCGTCGAGAAAGAAAGCCGATTGCCTCAACTTAACGCCGTTTATTTTCCTGAGGGTGTCAATGACGCTGCTGTTCGTCAACAGCTTTTAGAAGAGTATAACCTGGAGATTGGTTCAGGCTTAGGCGCGCTTGCCGGTAAGGCATGGCGGATAGGGCTAATGGGGTATGCGGCACGCAAAGAAAACGTAGCGTTGTGCTTAAAAGCTCTCGAGTCTGTGTTGAAATAGTCTGCCGTCATATTAAATGAATAAAAAAAACCGAGAGTTATCACTCTCGGTTTTTTACTATAATAGCCAGCGTTAATAGAAGCTTATGTGAAGCTTAATCATTACTCATTAAAGTGAGGCAATGGTTTGTTTCTGTTCTTCTAGTTTAATTAACGTTTCTTTATAGCCGTCCAGTTTTTCACGTTCTTTAGTGATAACCGCTTCAGGCGCTTTCGCAACAAACCCTTCATTGCTTAGCTTGCCTTCAGTACGCTTAATCTCACCCTGAATCTTGCTCACTTCTTTATCGAGTCGTGCAAGTTCAGCATCCTTATCGATAAGGCCAGCCATTGGAATCATCAGTTCAGATTTTCCAACAAGCTTGGTGGCACAAGCCGGTGTTTCTTCTCCAACCGCTAAAATCTTGATGTCATCAAGTTTGGCTAGAGAGGTTAGGACGATCTTGTTTGCTTCGATACGAGTAGCATCCGTCTCATCAGCAACCTTGATCATCACCTCTAAGCCTTTGCTTGGTGCGATGTCATATTCTGCACGAAGATTACGAATTGCCGTAATGAAAGTCTTAACCCACTCAATGTCGTCAACGATTTCAGCATTGAAGTTATCTTCATTAAACTGAGGAAGTGCTTGAGTCATGATGGTCTCGCCTTCAACACCTTCAATCAATGGCTTAACACTCTGCCAGATTGATTCTGTGATATAAGGAAGCACAGGATGAGCAAGGCGCAACGTTTTCTCTAGAACCGTGATAAGCGTGTAACGCGTTGCTTGTTGTTGAGCTTCAGTACCCTTCCAAAGAACAGGTTTAGTTAGCTCTAGGTACCAGTCACAGAATTGGTTCCAGATGAATTCATAAAGCGTGTTTGCCGCCATGTCTAGACGGTAGTTGTCTAGGTGAGCGTTAAACTCTTTTGCTGCAACTTCAAACTGAGATTCAATCCACTTATCGGCAAGAGAGAACTCCATGTTTGCACGGTCTTCGGTAGACAGTGACATGCCACAATCGTGCTCTTCTGTATTCATCAGTACGTAACGACTTGCGTTCCATAGCTTGTTACAGAAGTTACGGTAACCCTCTAGACGCTTCATATCCCAGTTGATATCGCGGCCAGTTGAAGCCATAGCAGCAAGAGTGAAACGCAGCGCATCCGTACCGTACGGTTCGATACCGTTTTCGAAAGTCTTACGTGTTGCTTTCTCGATCTTAGCCGCTAGTTTAGGTTGCATCATGTTGCCACAACGCTTTTCTACTAACTCTTCAAGGCCGATACCATCAATCATGTCGATTGGGTCAAGCACGTTACCTTTCGACTTGGACATTTTGTCGCCATTTTCATCACGGATAAGACCTGTCATGTAAACGGTTTTGAAAGGAACTTGAGCTTTGCCGTCTTCGTCTTTCACGAAGTGCATGGTCATCATGATCATGCGAGCAACCCAGAAGAAGATAATATCAAAACCCGATACTAGTACTTCAGATGGGTGGAATGTTTTCAGGGCTTCTGTATCTTCAGGCCAGCCTTGCGTGCCAAATGTCCAAAGTGCAGAAGAGAACCATGTATCTAGGACATCATTATCTTGCTTAAGCACAATAACAGGCGCTAGGTTATTCTTTTCACGCACTTCTTCTTCAGTGCGACCTACGTATACTTTTCCGTCGTTGTCGTACCATGCCGGGATACGGTGGCCCCACCAAAGTTGACGAGAGATACACCAGTCTTGCACATCACGCATCCACGCGAAGTACATGTTTTCGTATTGCTTAGGTACGAATTGGATCTCACCATCTTCAACGGCTTTAACAGCAGGTGCAGCAAGAGGAGCGGTACGCACATACCATTGGTCAGTTAGCATTGGTTCGATAACCACACCACCACGGTCGCCGTAAGGAACGGTTAGGTCGTGATCTTTGATCTCTTCAAGAAGACCAAGTTCATCGAACTCAGCAACGATAGCTTTACGCGCAGCAAAACGCTCCATGCCTTGGTACTTAGCAGGGATCTCTGTTGAATAAACATCGCTTTCTTCGCCGTTAGTCGTGAATACTTCAGCAGCATCACGGATATCAGCGTTGAACGTTAGGATGTTGATCATTGGTAGGTTGTTGCGCTTACCTACTTCATAATCGTTAAAGTCATGAGCAGGTGTGACTTTCACACAACCCGTGCCTTTCTCCATGTCTGCGTGTTCATCACCTACGATAGGGATAAGGCGGTTAACAACAGGAAGTAGGATGTCTTTACCGATGAGATCTTTATAACGAGGATCTTCTGGGTTAACCGCGACGCCAGTATCACCAAGCATGGTTTCTGGACGAGTCGTAGCAACGACAATGTAGTCTTTACCATCAGCCGTTTTCACACCGTTCGCTAATGGGTAACGGAAGTGCCACATGAAACCTTTTTTGTCTTTGTTTTCAACTTCAAGATCAGAAATTGCAGTGTGCAGTTTAGGATCCCAGTTTACTAGACGCTTACCACGGTAGATTAGGTCTTCTTCGTATAGACGAACAAACACTTCTTGAGTTGCAGCCGATAGGCCATCGTCCATTGTGAATCGTTCACGATCCCAATCAACAGAAGCACCAAGACGACGCAGTTGCTGGGTGATCGTGCCACCAGACTCTGCTTTCCATTCCCAGATTTTATCGATAAACGCTTCACGACCGTAGTCGTGTTTTGTTTTGCCTTCTTCAGCAGCGATCTTACGCTCGACAACCATTTGAGTGGCAATACCCGCGTGGTCGGTGCCGACTTGCCATAGCGTATTTTTACCTTTCATACGCTGTGCACGGATAAGTGTGTCCATGATGGTGTCTTGGAAGGCATGGCCCATGTGCAGGCTACCAGTGACGTTCGGTGGCGGGATCATGATGCTGTAAGCTTCTTTTGAGGTGTCACCGTGTGGCTTAAAGTAGCCTTTCTCTTCCCAAGCTTGATATAGGGCTTGTTCGATTGATGTTGGGTTGTATGTCTTTTCCATAGCGTTCTGGATACTTAACTTATTAATTCTGTGAAAGAAATCTGCCAAACCTTATAATTAAGCGTGATTATCGCTTACCTATAAGGATTGACCGTGATTAGGATTCGGTATGCTGAATCTCGATGGTCTGCAGCTGATAGCCTGCTTGTCGGTAAATTTTATACCTTTCTCGAGCAAGTTGCTTTGCTTTTTCTTCGCAAGGCACGAAGTCTACCACTTGAGCGAATGTCTGGGCAAAGGTTGAGTGCGTCTCGGCAACATTTATCACCAACTGACGATTCCAGCTCGGCTTTAAGCCATCAAATCCAATCTCTACAGGGGTGCCATTTTTAGGCCCCTCACCGACTAAATTGTGAGCGATAAACGCGCTAGCATCAATCTGCCAAAAGTATTCAGCCCAAGCTTCTGCGGAGACTCGGTCGGTGGCATTGAGATAGATTTTGGCACCTTGGCCAGTAAAATGTCGGCAAAGATAATGAACATAAGCCAAAAAGCCTGGTTCTGTATTTTCCAGGCTTTCTTCTTCAACGATATAAAATGTTGCAGTTTGCATAACTACCTAAAAAGTAAAAGGGCCGTTAGGCCCTTTTTTTTATTCTTCAGTTTCGTGGCCACTTCGATTGAGTAAGAATTGGACAAGCAGGGAGACAGGGCGACCTGTTGATCCTTTCGCTTTACCTGATTTCCAAGCGGTGCCTGCAATATCTAAGTGTGCCCAATGATACTTCTTAGTGAAGCGGGATAAGAAACAACCTGCGGTAATGGTGCCACCAGGACGACCACCAATATTCGCCATATCGGCAAATGGGCTGCTAAGTTGTTCTTGGTACTCATCGGCCATTGGTAGGCGCCAAGCGCGATCGCCAGCCTGCTCTGAAGCGTTAACCAGTTCATGAGACAATGGGTTATGGTTAGAAAGGACACCACTGATGTGATGACCCAGAGCGATAACACATGCACCGGTTAGCGTTGCAACATCAACAACACATTCAGGTTCAAAGCGCTCAACGTAAGTAAGGGCATCACAAAGCACTAAGCGACCTTCTGCGTCGGTATTAAGTACTTCAACGGTTTGGCCTGACATCGTCGTTAAAATGTCACCAGGGCGATAAGCGTTACTACCAGGCATGTTTTCACAGCCGGCAAGAATACCAATCACATTGATAGGCAGGTTCAACTTTGCCAAAGCTTTCATGGTACCCATGACAGAAGCTGCGCCACACATGTCATACTTCATTTCATCCATGCCTTCACCTGGCTTGAGTGAAATACCACCTGAATCGAAGGTTAAACCTTTACCAATAAGTACGATAGGCTTTGCGTCAGAATCCGGGTTGCCTTTGTATTCCATGATAGACATCAGGGATTCATTTTTAGAACCGCGCCCAACGGCTAGATAAGAGGTCATCCCTAGCTTTTCCATCTCTTGCTCACCAATGATCTTGGTGGTGACCGTCTCGTAATCGTCAGCAAGACGACGAGCCTGAGACGCTAAGTAGGCTGGATTTGCAATGTTAGGTGGCATGTTGCCAAGATCTTTAGATGTCTTAACACCCGATGCAATCGCAAGACCATGAGAGATGGCTTTTTCGCCTAGGTTTAATTCTCGGCGTGTTGGCACATTGAAGACTAGCTTGCGCAAAGGACGGCGAGTTTCTGGTTTGTTGCTCTTGAACTGATCAAACGTGTAAAGACCATCTTTGGTTGCTTCAACGGCTTGACGTACCTTCCAGTAGGTATCACGACCTTTAACGTGTAACTCAGTTAAGAAACAAACGGCTTCCATTGAACCGGTTTCATTCAAGGTGCTGATTGTTTTTTGGATGATTTCTTTGTACTGACGTTCACCCAATTCTCTTTCTTTGCCACAGCCAACTAAAAGTACACGCTCTGAGAGCACACCTGGGACTTGATGCAATAGCAGCATTTGCCCTGGTTTACCTTCTAGGTCACCACGGCGTAGCAAAGAGCTAATATAGCCATCACTGATTTTATCAAGCTGCTCTGCAACCGGAGACAGACGACGTGGCTCAAATACACCAACGACAATGCATGCACTGCGTTGTTTCTCTGGACTGCCACTTTTAACACTAAACTCCATGCGTACTCCTACATCCTAAAGACAAATAGAACTAAATGTTGGATAATCAATTATCAATGTTTGAATCATAGTCCCCAATTCGGCCTATAATCGTAAGATAAGAATTGATCCAAAAAGTAAAAAATAAAAGGTTTATCCGAAAACTATAGCGATTCAACCAAAAAAACAAGTTTTGTATAGGTGTTTTCACTGTGATTATTGTTAGATATTTGATCAGAGAAACAGTTAAGAGCCAATTAGCGATATTTTTTGTGCTCTTTTTAGTGTTTTTCAGTCGTCAATTTATCAATGTGCTAGCGGATGCTTCTGATGGAGATATACCCGCTGGCCTGATTATGACTCTCGTGGGTATTAGTATGCCCACGATGGGGTTACTGATGTTTCCGTTAAGTATCTACATTGGTATTTTGGTCACTTTCGGACGGCTTTACGCTGAAAGTGAAATAACAGTGATGAATGCAACCGGGATTGGAAATAAATTTCTGATTCAGGCCGCCATGTATTTAGCGTGCATTACGTGTGCGCTTGCGGCGTTTAATGCGTTTTGGCTGGCACCGTGGACACAAGAACAAGAAGTGCAAATTCGTGAAAAGTTGGCGTCGGAAAACTCGGTCGACTTATTGCAAACCGGGCAGTTTCAGCGTACTCCGGATGGTACCTCTGTGGTGTTTATCGATAGCATTAAGAACAAAAAGCTCGAAAATGTGTTTGTTGCCCAATTGAGCCCCCAAGATTCTGTGTTGCCGAGTGTTATTTCATCAAAATCAGGTGAAGTGAAAGAACTCAGTGATGGCCGACAGATTATCGCGCTGCATGACGGTGTGCGTTATGAAGGCGCGCCTACACGCTTAGAATATATGGTCACCGAGTTTTCGGATTACGAAGGCATGATAGGGCAGCGTGAGGCACAAGCTCGAGGACGTTCGTGGATGGCAATTCCAACATTAGAGTTAATGTCTAATCCAGATCCAAAAGCGCAAGCTGAATTGCATTGGCGAATTTCATTGGTGATTTGTATTCCTTTGCTCACGATGCTCGTTGTGCCATTGTCTGCCGTGAACCCTAGGCAAGGGAAATTTGCAAAAATGGGCCCCGCCATTTTGGTTTATTTCACTTACTTCTTAGCAATCAGTGCGATGAAGTCATCATTGGAGGATGGCTCTATTCCGTCATATATCGGCCTGTGGCCAATCAATATTGCGCTTTTGTTGGCCGCTATTATGGTCAATGCTTATGATACAGTCGGCATGCGTCGATTGAGAGAGAAGTTTAAGCAAAAGCGCTATAAACGGAAAAAGGCAGCCTAGACTATGTTCAAAATTTTAGATGTTTATGTTGGCCGGACCATTATTACGACAATTTTGTTGGTGCTTGCTGTTTTCGTTGGGCTTTCTGCCGTCATTAAATATGTTGAACAGCTTCGAGCGGTTGGTGAAGGCAGTTATGACCTCCTCACTGCGTTGTATTTTGTGGTGCTTGGCATTCCTCGGGATGTGGAATTGTTTTTTGCTATGGCGTCACTATTAGGGTCTTTGATTGGGTTAGGAATGCTCGCAAGCAGCTCTGAGCTGGTGGTTATGCAAGCGGCAGGGATCTCAAAGGTTCGTATCGGGCTATCGGTATTAAAAACCGCCGTACCGTTAATGGTTATTGTGATGGCCTTAGGGGAATGGGGGGCGCCGACGACTCAACAGATGGCAAGGGACCTCCGACTTCAGGCCACATCAGGGGGGAGTATCGTCTCTGTCAGAAACGGTGTCTGGGCTCGCGATGGGAATGACTTTATTTTTATCTCTAGTGTTAACGGCAATACATTGACCGGACTTAACCTTTGGCGTTTTGGTGCAGATAAAAAACTGACCAGTACTATTTATGCTGAGACTGTGGATTATGTTGGTGATAATGATTGGGTAATGAACAATGTTCAAATCACTAACCTAGAAAACTCTGAGGTGTTCTCCAAACAAAGTTACCCCACTTATCAATGGGAGACCTCATTGGTACCCGATAAGTTAACGATTGTTACTGTTGATCTTAATGAGCTACCAATTAGTGGTCTATATGATTATATGAAGTATCTCAAGGCATCAGAGCAAGATGCCTCTCGTTATGAGCTTGCGTTTTGGAGAAAAGCGACACAGCCGATCTCGGTCGGCGTTATGATGTTAATGGCATTATCATTTGTCTTTGGTCCCTTACGCAGTGTGACGATGGGGGCTCGAATTTTATCTGGCGTGGTAGCTGGATTTACATTTTACATATCGAGTGAGTTTTTTGGTCCACTCAGCTTAGTTTATGGTATTCCACCAGTATTTGGCGCGCTGGGTCCAAGTCTTGTATTTTTACTCATTGCCACATTATTGTTACGTCGGAAATTGTAATGTCGACGGCTTACTTTAATGCAATAAAATTGATTGTGAATGGGTGATCGAGCCTAGATTTTGTTTTTGTTCAACCGCTTATGTTCATGCATAAAAAACGCTGAGACTAATCTCAGCGTTTTTTATTGGTGTCTTACCCTAAACAGGGTGAGTATTTTATTAGTCAAACCTTGACCATATTAATTAATATTGGTCTTCTGACCATCCATCACTGTCGGACATATCTGGCGCACCAGGGATCGCATTTTCTTCATCTGCCCATTCACCAAAGTCGATCATTTGGCATTGCTTAGAGCAAAAAGGTCGAAAGGGGCTGTCTTCAGCGCTCCATATCACGTCAGTTTTGCATTGTGGGCATTGTACAATGGTTGGTTTAGTCATAGTCGTTCCGCATTTACATTTTAGTCTCGGACAATGAGCTTTTAGCTACAAACGGCCAGCTCAAATTCAACGTCGTTAGGGTAGGCTTGTCCGGATTCAAAGGCAATAAATTTGATAGCAAATCTATTTTTATGACCTGATATCATTGGGTACACGCCGCACTCCATAGGAATGCTGAGTCTAAGAATGTTAGCGTCTTCTGCATCACTTTGATAAAAGCCAGCACGAGCAATCTGTGGCTTTAATCGCCCTGTCTCTCTCGTGAGTTTAAGCCACATATTTAAGGCGTTCATCAAAGGCTTTAGGTTATTGAGCCACTTTTCTGTGTCATGCATACGCTTTTCGAGTGGAAGGTGAAGCCAATAATGCAAAGAGGGTAAATCAAAGCAGCAAGAACCGCCAGGCAAGCCAAAGCGTTGACGAATCGTGCTAAGGAAGCGATCTTCTCTTAGTGATTGCCCAAAGCGTTCTGCCATCATTAGGTCTTTATGTGCGACGTCGATATCCCGAAGAAGGTTACCTAGCATATCTTGGTCAACATCATCAATGTTCAACCATGATCGATAGGTTTGTCTTTGTTTCTCCAGATCTTTCGCTAATTCGCTTTTGAGCTGCATCTGCTCAAATATCTCCAACAAATCAAACAGTGATTTAAAGAAAATCTGATGCTGATAGCTGTCTGAAAATGACGAAGAATGCTGAAGCTGTCTCAGAAGAGATTCAACTCTTAGGTAAATTCTGGTTTTCTCGTTAAGAGGGTGTTCGAATCTATTTGTGGTCATTTTGCTAGCCTTTAAACGCTTCCCTGTTATTTTCACCGATTTTGACTGCACAATGCTAGGTACTTTTGGTGTAATTGTGTGACTTGGGACAAAAGTTGAGCGTTGTTTGTATTATTATCAATCACATCATCAGCATACGCTAATCGAGTTTCTCGATCAGCCTGTGATTTGAGTATAGAACGCACTTGTGATTCTGGTACACCGTCCCGTGTCATTGTTCGGTAAATTTGTGTTTCCTGAGTGACATCAACAACCAAGACACGATCTGCCATATTATTTAAGCCGTTTTCAATCAACAACGGTACGACAAAAAGTGTATAGGGGCTCTGCGATGCTTGCAGCATTATCTGCATTTGCTCACGAATCATCGGGTGCAACAAGTTATTGAGCCACTTTTTGTCGTCGTCACTGGCAAAAATACGTTCGCGCAATGCATGGCGATCGAGTTCTCCAGTCGATAATAATATCGATGAGCCGAAGTGCTTTTCGATAGCCTTGAGGCCATGAGAACCCACGGCGACAACGTCTCTGGCGACCACATCAGCATCAACTAATTCAATATTGAATTGGTCACGAAAAAGATTAGCAACGGTGGTTTTTCCACTCGCAATGCCTCCAGTTAACCCAACTACAAAACTCATCAGCTCATTCCAACAAAAGAAATTAAATAATAGTGAATAATCGTGTCACCCCAAAGTGCACTAACCCAACCAGCAATCGCGAGGTATGGCCCAAATGGAAACATCATGTCAATCCCTTTCTTTTGTAGGCGAAGTTGAATGATGCCAAACACCACACCGACCACAGAAGAAAGCAATACAATAAGCGGTAGATGAGACCAGCCGAGCCAAGCGCCAAGCGCAGCGAGCAGCTTGAAATCGCCATACCCCATACCTTCTTTTCCGGTGAGCAGCTTAAATCCCCAGTAAACAGACCATAGACATAAATATCCCATCATTGCCCCTATGATGGATTCATTAAGAGAGATGGGAGAAATGCCAAATAGAGCACAGGCAATACCCGCCCACATCAAGGGTAATGTCAGTTGATCGGGGAGTAACATCGTATCCAAATCGATAAATGTGGCACTGATAAGAACAAAAGTAAAAACGATTAAGGCTAGACTATATTCGCTATAGCCCATTTGTATTGCTACCGTTGCCGCGAGAACAGCGGTAAGGATTTCAATGCACGGATAACGAGCACTAATTCTATTCTGACATTCACGACATTTTCCACGAAGCAATAGCCAGCTGATGACGGGGATATTATCAATAATCCGTATCGCGGTATGGCACTTCGGACACGTAGAACGAGGAAGGCTTAGGTTAAATGTCCCTTCAGGTGGCGTAATATGATGCTCAGGAAATGCTTCAGAACACTCTTGACGCCAACCGCGTTCCATCATTATAGGCAATCGGTGGATAACGACATTGAGAAAGCTGCCCACGATAAGCCCAACGATGGCGGCGAAGACCGGATAGAGCCAAGGATAATAACTGAAGATGTCCATGAATACGCGCGCGCCGTTAATAAATGATATGAATCGCTTATGTTATCCTATTACGGACATTAAGTTAAAGATGGGTAAGTACATCGCTACCACTAACCCACCGACTATGGTGCCCAAAAAAACTATAATGAAGGGCTCGAGAATTTTTCCTAGGTTATCGACGGTGTTATCAACCTCAAATTCATAAATTGCCGCGATTTTATTGAGCATGTCATCGAGTTGTCCTGACTCTTCACCAATCATCACCATTTGTAGCACCATTTCAGGAAAAGCCTCCGCATTACGCATGGCGAGGTGTATGGGAGTACCTGCCACAACGTCACTATGAATGGATAATATAGATTGTTGATAATAGGTACAGTCTGCGGTTTTAGCGCTGGCCTGAATACTAGAAAGGATGGGGATACCAGAGCTAAAGCTGGTAGCAAGTGTTCGACTGAATTTCGCAATCGATGCTTTGCTAATGATGCCACCGATGACAGGAAGACTCAGAGAGTAGCGGCTAGTATGAAACTTGAAGCGAGCGTTGTGTTTTCTAATCTGTCGAAAACCAAGCATACTGGCGATAAGGCTGCCTATTAATAAGGTCCCATTAGCTTGTAGCCAATGGGAGGCCATTAGTATCTGTAATGTGAACCAAGGCAGCGTCGCATTGAAGCCCTTGAACATACTTTCAAACTCTGGAATGACTTGAGTGAGCATTAAAAAAGTCACAAGAAATGAAACCAGTACCACCATTCCAGGGTAGATAAGTGCCTTGATGACCTTTGACTTCAGAGCTTCTTGTTTCTCTCTATACACAGCGAGACGTTCAAATACATCGGGTAAGGTACCTGATGCTTCACCCGTCGCCACCATATCAACATAAAAGCTGTCAAAATGAACGCTCGCCATTTGCATTGCCTGTGAAATCGGGGTTCCAGCTTCAATCGCCTTACCTATTTGTCCTAGCACCGACTTCATCTCAGCTTTGGTGTGATTATCCGCAATGAGCCTTATCGCGTGAATGATTGGGATGCCAGTACTGAGCATCGTGGCAAGCTGTCGCGTGAGGGTTGTGATGTCTTGCCGTTCAATCCTGTGCGTAATTTTGGTCCAAAACGAGACACTGTGTCGGGTTATTTTTTTAATTTTAACATGCTGGTTTTTGAGCTTGTCCCTAACTTCGTTTTCTGTCATGGCCAGCGTATGACCAGACACCTTTTTACCTGCGCTGTTGATGCCTTTCCAGCGAAAGGTTTTCAGTGAAATAGCTCGAATCTTAGCCATTGGCATTCCTTTCATCGTGATGTAAAGAGGGCTTGTGGGCAAGGCCTGTGCATTGTTGACCTAAAAGTAGAGAACGCGCTGCAGCTCTTTAAAGCTGGTAACCCCTTGTTCCAATTTGGCGATACCAGACTGTTTTAAGCTGAGCATACCTTGCTCGGTCGCGATAGATTCCAGCTCTTGAATACTCGCATGTTGCATGATCGCTTCTGCGAGTTCCGCTGTGAATGGCATGACTTCGTGGATTCCTGTGCGCCCCGCATACCCATTATTACAGGCATTGCAGCCTTTCTCGTTGGCTTGATAAATAGTGACGGATGGCGATAAGGCGAGAGAGTGTTGTAACCCGAGCGGTAGTATTTGTGGTGTTTTACAATGAGTGCAGAGTTTGCGAGCCAGTCGTTGTGCGATGATTAGGGATAAGGATGAGGCAAGGTTGAAAGCATCGATCCCCATGCTTTGCAATCTAACCACGGTTTCTACTGCTGAATTGGTGTGTAAAGTAGAAAGCACTAGGTGCCCTGTCTGAGCGGCTTTGACCGCAATCTCAGCGGTGTCAACATCTCGAATTTCTCCCACCATTACAATATCGGGATCTTGCCTTAGAAAAGATCGTAGCGCTTCAGAGAAACCAAAGCCAATTTTAGGGTTAACTTGGACTTGGTTGATGCCATCAAGATGGATCTCGACCGGATCTTCTGCCGTTGATATATTGCATTCCGGCGTATTGAGAATGTTCAATCCCGTGTAGAGTGAGACGGTTTTTCCGCTGCCAGTAGGACCCGTGATCAGGATCATTCCTTGGGGTTTGTTTAACGCATTGAGGTAGAGTGTGCGTTGGTGTTTGGTATAGCCAAGCTGATCAATATTTAAACTTGCCGATCCGCCATCGAGGATCCGCAATACAATCTTTTCTCCCCACATCGTGGGCAGTGTAGAGACTCGCATATCGACGGCTGCCTGCTCAGACAGCTTGAGTTTAATTCGACCATCTTGCGGTAAACGCCGCTCAGCAATATCGAGCTTGGCTAAAATTTTAATGCGGGCAGAGAGGCGTCGGCTTAGGTGTCCAGCAGGCTGGTGGGTTTCAATTAAAATACCGTCACAGCGTAAACGAATGCGGTAGACGTGTTCATAGGGCTCGAAGTGGATGTCGGATGCTTTCTTGCGAACGGCGTCAATGAGCACTTGTTGGATAAAGCGGCTGACAGGTGATTCATCGAGGCTTAAGTCCTCGATGTTGTCTATCTCTGCATCGGTGACTTGCACCAAGTTAGCTAAGTCATCAGACGTCAGATCTTTACTGTTGTTTTGCCAAGCATCTCCGATATCACCATACAAGCGACGAACGGCAGCCCGAATGTCTTGATGGCTGGCTAAGACGAGCTCTATTTGCAGACCAGTGGCAAAGCGAAAATCATTCTCAACATGGTGTAAGGTTGGATCGCCAATCGCGACAGTGAGAACACCATTAAATTGAGAAAGTGGCAACGCGTTGTGATTGGTAATGGCATCGCGCAGTCCTAAGCGTTGGCACAGCTCAGTAAAATCAAAATCATCAATGAGCGTAACCGCAAGGCCAAACAATAAGCTTAGCTGGTGGGTTAATTCCTGCGGTGTGAATAGATTAAGCTCAAGCACCGCATCGGGCGCGGAACAGCCCGATGTGGCGATGAGATCTAACACCGACTCCGCTTGCGCAGGGCTAATTAGGCTAGCGTGCTGCAAGATTGAGGGGAGGTTGGATTGCATTTATAGATTTGAATCTTCAGAGCATCCTTTGGGTAAGACTCCTGAGTTTTCTGAAGCTGTACTTTTACAACTCCAACCACCATTTTCGTCTCGAATTAATCCAAGCTTTTGTCCCTTAACAGAAGGGCTTGAGTTTGGTATATCAGAGAAGGCTATGACAACGCTTCCTGCTGCACTCACCGTCCCCTGAATTGACGTAATTGCATTACTTATCGAGGATGGAAAACCCAGTAGTTCTTTAACGCCATTTTGGCTAGAATTTGGGAAGCTTCCTTTTTCTAATGTGTAAGTTTCTACGTTTGTTTTTAAACCTGACAGTGTGGCTAAAGCTGAAGCGGCTTCAGATTTACCAACATACTTTTGATACTGAGGAAGGGCAACCGCTGCCAACACGCCAATCACCGCAACTACAATCATCAGTTCAATCAAGGTAAAACCTTGTTGCTTAATGTTTTTTTTCATCGTTTTGTCCTTAGAATAGTGATACCTAGCTACAGTAGAGAGCAGGCCATGCGCAATAAAGTGCACATTGGTTGAGCTACGAGTGAGTCGGGAAATTATTGGAATGCGTTGCACGGTATGCAGGAGAGCTTGCGAGTGGGGTTGGAGTTTGGGTTGTAGGCGGAGGAAGAGCGGTTCAATGGCCCTGTGGCCCTATGGTTTAGGGGAAGAGCAGTTCCTAGTTCCTAGATGGGGATACTGAATTAACAGTATTATTTGACAGGTTGAGCATTAAACGTAGTCTAGGACCACAGGACCACAGGA
>NZ_JBFROV010000009.1:18015-194303 GCF_041471725.1 Vibrio sp. 10N.261.51.F12
ACAGGACCACAGGACCACAGACATAAAAAAAGCGAAGCCTCATTAGACTCCGCTCAGTTTATTTTTCCTCCAGGACCCAGGACCCAGGACCCAGGACCCAGGACCCTGCTCCTAAACCGCTCTTACCCTTTAAACCTCATCGACAAATCCATCGCTTTTAAATGCTTAGTCAATGCACCAACCGAAATGTAATCCACCCCTGTCTCAGCAAACTCTTTGATGGTATCCATCGTTACGTTCCCTGAATTTTCTAGTGCGGCGCGGCCTGCATTGATTGCTACCGCCTCACGCATCATCTCTTGAGTGAAGTTATCGAGCATGATGATATCAGCGCCGGCCTCGATAGCTTGTTTAAGCTCTGTTAGCGATTCGGTCTCTATTTCTACTGGTTTTCCCGGGTTCAATTGCTTAGCCGTTTCAATGGCCTTAGCGAGGCCTCCACAAGCAATGATGTGGTTTTCCTTAATTAGGTAAGCATCGAAGACGCCAATACGGTGGTTGTGACCACCGCCACAAGCAACAGCATATTTCAGCGCACTGCGTAAGCCTGGAATCGTTTTACGAGTATCAAGCAAGCGACACTGGGTGTGCGCTATTTTTTCCGCGTATTGGGCGGTAGTCGTCGCGCAACCAGACAGTGTTTGAATAAAGTTCATCGCATTACGTTCGCCCGTTAAAAGAATTCTCGCAGGGCCTGTCATGGTACAAAGGACTTGATTAGGCTCAACTTTATCGCCGTCGCTGACGTGCCAATCGATATTCACTTCACCACCCAGTTGCTTGAAGACTTCATCAGCCCACATCTGTCCACAAAAAATACCGTGCTCACGGGTAATAATGGTCGCCACGTTTTGGGTGTCGGCTGGGATTAAACTGGCCGTAATATCTGCGGTAACATCTAGCGTTCCACCCAAATCCTCACGAAGTGTATCGGCGACGGCACGGGTAATTTCGGTAGGGAGTTGTTGCTTTAAATACTCGAGGCGTTCTTGGCTATTATGTGTGTTTTTCATCGCTTAAGGCATCTGTATGGGGGAACAAAGTGGGCATGATACTCTGGCTTGTTTGGAATTTCAGCATCAATTCTCGCATTTTATTGGTTGTTGGATAAAATCATAGCCACCTAGCGTAGATGGATGCCGTTAATATGCAGAACACAGATAGACCACAAATGACCCCTTCCCGTTTATCTATTGATGAGCTTGGGTGGTATTTACCTGCACGGCAGGTGCCGTCACCGCATTTTGACGAGCGCGATGATGAACAAGATATCTCATTGCTGGTGGTCCACAACATCAGTTTGCCGCCGGGTCAGTTTGGTGGTGATCATATTGAGGCTTTTTTTCAAGGTCGTCTGGATGCGAGCCTTCATCCATTTTTCAAGGTTATTGAGCATGTACGGGTGTCTGCGCATTGTCTTATTCGCCGCGATGGTGAGGTGGTGCAATTTGTGCCTTTTACTGCTCGCGCTTGGCATGCTGGTGTCTCGAGTTTTGCCGGAAGATCGCGATGCAATGACTACTCTATTGGCATTGAGCTTGAGGGGACCGATTATCAGGCCTACACCGAAGCTCAGTACCTAAGTTTGGGTGCACTCAGTGCTGCCATTATGTCTCGTTATCCTAAAATCACTCCGCAACGCATTACAGGGCATCAATACATTGCGCCGTTGAGAAAGACCGATCCTGGCCTTGTCTTTGATTGGTCAAAATTCAAACAGCTAATGTAATAAAATATTAATCTCATCAATAGCTTGCCTAACATTAGAACGCTTTTATTTATTTTGTTACTCAAATTATAAATCCCCCCTTTCGCGACGTGACGTGGTTTTTGATATTGATCAAGTTTTCTTGTATGACAAATGTCTTTCTTAGTTATTGATTTTTAATGAGTTTTCTAGCACGAAAAATTCCCTATAGGTTTCGTGTATGTAATTGGTCTGACCATGGGTGTTGATGTTTTAATCTATAAATGTTTCATGGCTGTTAACGCAAGCCTGCTTCTATGATTTGAATCAATTTTTCACTAGACATTTACGTTTTAAATGTGTTAATTTTTAGCCCAACTTGAAATTGGTAATACCAATTGTCAGCATGAGAAAAGTAGAACTATAGACATGGCTTATCAAAGGATTCGTCAGCCCAAACTTTCGGATGTTATCGAACAGGAACTTGAGCGGTTGATCGTCGAAGGAACGCTTTCAGCAGGACAACAGCTCCCGCCTGAGCGTGAATTAGCAAAACAATTTGATGTTTCTCGACCTTCCATTCGAGAGGCAATTCAGCGCTTGGAAGCAAAGCGTTTGCTGACTCGCAGACAGGGTGGTGGAACGTTTGTAAGTGATAATATTTGGAAAAGTTTTTCAGATCCTTTGCTAGAGCTCCTATCTTCACATAATGAAACTCAGCTCGACTTGCTAGAAGCTCGTCATGCGATGGAAGGTATCTCTGCTTACTTTGCTGCACTACGTGGTACCGAAGAAGATTTTGCTCAAATAGAAAGCTGCTTAGAAAACATCAGTGAAGTGCAGGCAACAAAAAATGTAGATGCTGAAGCTTCTGCTGTGATGGCCTTTCTTATTGCTTTAACGGAAGCCGCCCATAATGTGGTGCTACTTCATATAGTGCGCAGCTTAGCTCCGCTACTTGAGCAAAATGTTCTACAGAATTTAAAGTTATTACATCGCCGCACAGAAGTGTCGGAGAAAGTCAGTAAACATAGAGCTAATATTGTGGATGCGATTGTTTCTGGTCAGCCAGAAAAGGCACGAGAAATGTCGCACTCTCATTTAGCGTATATCGAAGAAACATTGTTGGATTTGACTCGAGAAGAATCGCGCCGCGAGCGCTCTTTACGTCGAATTCAACAGGGTAATGAGTCGTAATTAAACGGCCCATTAAATGTTTAGTAGAATCCAACTAATAAAAGGATAGACCGCCATGTCTGACATGAAGCATGACGTTGATGCTCTAGAAACTCAAGATTGGTTAGAAGCACTAGAGTCAGTAGTACGCGAAGAAGGCGTTGAACGTGCACAATATTTACTAGAACAAGTTCTAGACAAAGCACGTTTAGACGGCGTTGATATGCCAACCGGCATCAACACGAACTACATCAACACCATCCCAGCAGCACAAGAGCCAGCTTACCCTGGTGACGTCACTCTTGAGCGTCGTATTCGTTCGATTATTCGCTGGAACGCAATCATGATCGTATTGCGTGCTTCTAAGAAAGACCTAGACCTTGGTGGTCACATGGCTTCTTACCAGTCAGCTGCAGCGTTCTACGAAGTCTGTTTCAACCACTTCTTCCGTGCTCCAAATGAGACGGACGGTGGCGATCTCGTTTATTACCAAGGTCACATCTCTCCAGGTATCTACTCTCGTGCATTCGTTGAAGGTCGTCTAACTGAAGAACAGCTAGATAACTTCCGTCAAGAAGTGGATGGTAAAGGTATCCCTTCTTACCCGCACCCGAAACTGATGCCTGAGTTCTGGCAGTTCCCGACAGTATCTATGGGTCTTGGTCCTATCTCTGCGATCTACCAAGCGCGCTTCCTTAAGTACCTTGACGGCCGTGGCCTGAAAGAAACCTCAGCGCAGCGCGTATACGCGTTCCTAGGTGATGGTGAGATGGATGAGCCAGAATCACGTGGTGCTATCTCTTTCGCTGCACGTGAGAAGCTAGACAACCTATGTTTCCTAATTAACTGTAACCTACAGCGCCTAGACGGCCCTGTAATGGGTAACGGTAGCATCATCCAAGAACTTGAAGGCCTATTCAAAGGCGCAGGTTGGAACGTTGTTAAAGTTATCTGGGGTAGCAACTGGGATTCTCTACTAGCTAAAGACACGACTGGTAAGCTTCTTCAACTTATGAACGAAACTATCGATGGTGACTACCAGACATTCAAATCTAAAGATGGCGCATACGTACGTGAGCACTTCTTTGGTAAGTACCCAGAAACAGCTGCACTAGTTGCAGACATGACTGATGACGAAATCTTCGCGCTTAAGCGTGGTGGTCATGACTCTTCTAAACTGTTTGCTGCATTCAACAATGCAAAAGAGACAAACGGTAAGCCAACGGTAATCCTAGCTAAGACTGTTAAAGGTTACGGCATGGGTGATGCAGCTGAAGGTAAGAATATTGCACACGGTGTTAAGAAAATGGACATGACTCATGTTCAACACCTACGTGATCGTCTAGGCCTAGAAGACATTCTTTCTGATGAGAAAATCACAGAGCTTCCTTACCTTAAGTTAGAAGAAGGTACGCCTGAGTACGAATACATGCACGCTCGTCGTAACGCTCTACACGGTTACACGCCTGCTCGTCTTCCTAAGTTTACTCAAGAGTTCAAGGTTCCTGAGCTAGACGCATTCGCCCCTCTACTAGGTGAGCAGAAGCGTGATATCTCTACAACGATGGCTTATGTACGTACGCTAAACATCCTTCTTAAAGATAAGAACATTGGTAAGAACATCGTTCCTATCATCTGTGATGAAGCTCGTACATTCGGTATGGAAGGTCTATTCCGTCAGGTTGGTATCTACAACCCACACGGTCAAGAATACACACCTGAAGATAAAGGCATTGTTTCTTACTACAAAGAAGCAACGTCTGGTCAAGTTCTTCAAGAAGGTATCAACGAACTAGGTTCTATGGCTTCATGGGTTGCGGCTGCAACGTCATACAGCACAAACGATCTACCGATGATCCCGTTCTACATCTACTACTCAATGTTCGGTTTCCAACGTATTGGCGACATGGCTTGGTTAGCAGGCGACCAACAAGCTCGTGGCTTCCTACTAGGTGCGACTGCAGGTCGTACAACACTGAATGGTGAAGGTCTACAGCACGAAGATGGTCACTCGCACATTCAAGCGAACACTATCCCTAACTGTATCTCTTACGACCCAACGTTTGCTTACGAGCTAGCGGTTATCATGCAAGACGGTATCCGTCGCATGTACGGTGAGAACCAAGAGAACGTTTACTACTACCTAACAGTAATGAACGAGAACTACGCAATGCCAGCAATGCCAGAAGGCGCTGAAGAAGGCATTCGTAAGGGTATCTACAAGCTTGAATCTCACGCTGGTGCTAAGGGCAAAGTTCAACTAATGAGCTCTGGTACTATCATGAATGAAGCACGTAAAGCGGCTGAGATTCTAAGCGAAGAGTACGGCGTAGCCTCTGATGTGTTCTCTGTGACGTCGTTCAACGAGTTGACTCGCGATGGCCAAAACGTAGAGCGTGACAACATGCTTCACCCAGAAGCTGAAGAGAAAGTACCGTACATCACGACTGTTCTTGGTCAAGAACCTGCAATCGCAGTGACTGACTACATGAAGAACTACGCTGAGCAAGTACGTGCGTACATGCCAACTGAGTCTTACAAAGTACTTGGTACAGATGGTTTCGGCCGCTCTGACAGCCGTGCAAACCTACGTCGTCACTTCGAAGTTAACGCTGGCTACATTGTTGTCGCAGCGCTAACTGAGCTAGTTAAACGTGGTGATATTGAGAAATCTGTGGTTGCTGAAGCGATCGCTAAATTCGATATCGACACTGAAAAAACTAACCCGCAATACGCATAAGACTTCCATTAAGATAGGAAAACACAATGACAATCGAAATTAATGTACCAGACATCGGTGCAGATGAGGTTGAAGTAACTGAGATTCTAGTAAACGTTGGCGACAAGGTTGAAGAAGAGCAGTCACTGATCACTGTTGAAGGCGACAAAGCTTCTATGGAAGTTCCTGCGTCTCAAGCGGGTATCGTTAAAGAGATCAAAATAGCAGAAGGTGATTCAGTTTCTACTGGTTCTCTTATCATGATCTTTGAAGAGGCAGGCTCTCCTGCGGAAGGTGCAGCAGCACCGGCTGCGCCAGCAGTTGAAGCGGCGGCACCCGTTGCTGCTGCACCTGCGGCCGCTGAACTTAAAGAAGTTCACGTTCCAGATATCGGCGGTGATGAAGTTGAAGTCACTGAAATCATGGTCGCTATCGGTGATGCAGTAGAAGAAGAGCAATCGCTTCTTACTGTTGAAGGTGACAAGGCTTCAATGGAAGTGCCTGCACCATTCGCTGGTATCGTTAAAGAAATCAAGATCGCTTCTGGTGACTCAGTATCAACTGGTTCTCTAGTCATGGTATTTGAAGTTGCAGGTTCTGGCGCTCCAGTTGCAGCCGCTCCTGCTCCAGCAGCGGCCCCTGTTGCAGCAGCTCCAGCTGCTTCTGCTGAAAAAGAAGTCAACGTACCAGATATCGGTGGTGACGAAGTAGAAGTTACTGAAATCATGGTAGCGGTTGGCGATACAGTAGAAGAAGAGCAATCTCTAATTACTGTTGAAGGTGACAAAGCTTCAATGGAAGTGCCTGCACCATTCGCTGGTACAGTGAAAGAAATCAAGATTGCAGCTGGCGATACCGTGTCAACTGGCTCTCTAATCATGACGTTTGTCGTTGAAGGCGCAGCTCCTGTTGCAGCACCGGCACAAGCAGCCGCTCCAGCGGCGGCACCTGCCGCATCGGCGGACCGTCCTAAATCAGAAGCACCTGCAGCGGCTGGCGACTTCCAAGAGAACGGTGACTACGCGCACGCTTCTCCAGTTGTTCGTCGTCTTGCTCGTGAATTTGGCGTTAACCTGTCGAAGGTGAAAGGTTCAGGTCGTAAGAGCCGCATTCTGAAAGAAGACGTTCAGTCTTACGTTAAAGAGGCGCTTAAGCGTCTTGAGTCTGGTGCAGCAGCATCTGGCAAAGGCGGTGACGGCTCTGCTCTTGGTCTGCTTCCATGGCCTAAGGTTGATTTCAGCAAGTTTGGTGATACTGAGATCCAGAAGCTTTCTAAGATTAAGAAAATTTCTGGTGCTAACTTGCACCGTAACTGGGTAATGATTCCACATGTTACTCAGTGGGACAACGCAGATATCACAGCGCTTGAAGCATTCCGTAAAGAGCAAAACGCGATTGAAGCGAAGCGAGATACGGGCATGAAGATCACACCACTTGTGTTCATCATGAAAGCGGTCGCTAAAGCACTTGAAGCGTTCCCAACGTTTAACTCTTCTCTATCTGATGACGGCGAAAGCATTATTCTGAAGAAGTATGTGAATGTTGGTATTGCGGTTGATACGCCAAATGGCTTGGTTGTTCCTGTCTTTAAGGATGTGAACAAGAAAGGCATTTACGAGTTGTCTGAAGAGCTAGCCGTGATTTCTAAGAAAGCACGTTCTGGTAAGCTGACAGCTGGCGATATGCAAGGCGGTTGTTTCACTATCTCTAGCCTTGGTGGTATTGGTGGTACGGCATTTACGCCAATCGTCAATGCACCAGAAGTGGGTATCCTAGGGGTATCTAAGTCTGAAATGAAACCGGTATGGAATGGCAAAGAGTTTGAGCCACGCCTACAACTCCCATTGTCTCTATCATACGACCACCGTGTGATTGATGGCGCGGAAGGTGCGCGTTTCATTACTTACCTAAATGCTTGCTTGAGCGATATTCGTCGCTTGGTACTATAAGCAAAGGTTAGAAAGTAGGGCGGCTAAAATAGTCGCCCTTATTTACGATATTCAATGACAATTTGATGATACTGTAATTTTTACAAATCGAATTGCTGTCTAGCTCACAGGCTAAATTGATTTACTTTTCACACCATTAACATCTCTGTAAACTGTTGGCGGTCTGACGTTGCATTGTTTAAGTGATTTTTATTTTAAACAACGCCTCAAAATAAGAAATCAATACCCACTCAGCCTGTTAGGGATAATGACTACAAGAGGTCAAAATGAGCAAAGAAATTAAAGCCCAAGTGGTAGTACTTGGTGCCGGTCCTGCTGGTTACTCCGCTGCATTCCGTTGTGCCGATTTAGGCCTAGAAACGGTTCTAATCGAGCGTTATAGCACGCTTGGTGGTGTATGTTTGAACGTGGGTTGTATCCCATCTAAAGCACTACTTCACGTATCTAAAGTTATCGAAGAAGCGAAAGCACTTGCTGAGCATGGCATCGTATTTGGTGAGCCACAAACGGACATCGATAAGATCCGTCTTTGGAAAGAAAAAGTTATTAGTCAACTTACCGGTGGTCTTGGCGGTATGGCTAAGATGCGTAAAGTGACGGTAGTGAACGGCTTAGGTCAGTTTACTGGTCCTAACTCTATCGATGTTGATGGCGAAGATGGCAAAACAACGGTTAACTTTGATAATGCGATCGTAGCCGCAGGCTCTCGCCCTATTAAGTTACCGTTCATTCCGCATGAAGACCCACGTATTTGGGATTCAACGGATGCGCTAGAGCTTAAAGAAGTTCCTGGAAAACTGCTTATCATGGGCGGTGGTATCATCGGTCTAGAAATGGCGACGGTTTACCATTCACTAGGTTCTAAGATCGACGTTGTTGAGATGTTCGATCAACTGATTCCTGCTGCTGATAAAGACATGGTTAAGGTTTACACCAAGCGCATTAAAAACAAGTTTAACTTGATGCTTGAAACCAAAGTGACGGCTGTTGAAGCGAAAGAAGACGGTATCTACGTTTCAATGGAAGGCAAAAAAGCACCAGCAGAAGCTGAGCGTTATGATGCGGTTCTTGTTGCGATTGGTCGTGTGCCAAACGGTAAGCTTTTGGATGCTGAAAAAGCGGGTATTGAAGTGGATGAGCGCGGCTTTATCAATGTTGATAAGCAAATGCGCACTAATGTACCTCATATCCACGCTATCGGTGATATCGTTGGTCAGCCAATGCTTGCGCACAAAGGTGTGCACGAAGGCCACGTAGCGGCAGAGGTTATCTCTGGTAAGAAGCACTACTTTGATCCGAAAGTCATCCCGTCGATTGCTTATACCGAGCCAGAAGTTGCGTGGGTAGGTAAGACTGAAAAAGAAGCGAAAGCAGAAGGTCTAAACTACGAAACAGCAAGCTTCCCTTGGGCAGCATCAGGCCGTGCGATTGCTTCTGATTGTGCTGATGGTATGACTAAGCTTATCTTCGACAAAGACACACACCGTGTGATTGGTGGTGCTATTGTTGGTACTAACGGTGGTGAATTACTAGGTGAAATTGGTCTAGCTATCGAGATGGGTTGTGATGCAGAAGATATCGCACTGACCATTCATGCTCACCCAACCTTGCACGAGTCAGTGGGTCTTGCCGCTGAAGTCTTTGAAGGTACGATTACTGACCTTCCGAATGCAAAGGCGAAGAAAAAGAAATAATCACCTTTCTTCATGATACAAAAAACCGCTCTTAAGAGCGGTTTTTTTACGTTTCTAAACTAGGTAAGACTACCTTTATCTATTGTTAGATGGGCGTCTTAATGATGTGCAACGTCTTTGTAGATACACACCATATTCATGTAACAATCCGTTAAAGACTTAATACTGTCACTGTCTTTATTACGATTTGCCTCAATGAATAGCGAATAACAAATCCCGTGGAAAAGACTCGTCAGATGTTTGGGTTCATGATGAGGGCAGACCTCACCACGCTCAATGGATTTAATGAACATATTCTCAACAAGCGCTTGGCTCGTTTTATTTGACGACATAAACAGTGGCCAAACTTCATCACGAGTTGACGTACTCCACTCAAACCATACCTTATTCCAATGACAATCTTCCATAACTAGGTCAACGACATTGTCGAGGATATTCGTTAGGTTCTCTTTGATAGTGACATCGAGATCAATGGTGTTAGATAAAAAGTTAGAATGTTGACAGACGACATGATTGAGCACTTCGTCGACGAGGTCTTCTCTGGTTGGGAAGTAGTTGAAAACTGTAGCAACAGAAACCTGAGCAATTTCCGCAATATCAGCGTGTCCACCACGGCCAATCCCACGTGTCGCAAATACTTCTAAGGCTATCTCCATGAGTTGCAGTTTACGCTTCTGAGGAGATAGGCGGGTTCTAGGTCTTTTAATGATTGAGTCCATGTTATTTCCTTGCCAATGTTGTTTGAGCATATGACGTAAATGCTCTTATTGTGATGCCGAGTCAGATGTCCGCAATGGGAGATGACTAAAGAAAGACGAGGTGACTTTCATTATATCGATTTCCATTTTGGAAATTTACCGCTTGGCTTTTTCTTTTAAGTGATAAGTGTAATGGTGCATATATAGGTTGGTCAATGCACATTCACTGATAATTATGATAATTAGTGCTTATTTACCTGCACATCACACTTTTTTTGAAAGTGTAATTTTTTTTCAACAGGTTACGTTAACAAGGAGCCTCATGTGGTTTAGACCACATGAGGCTGGTAGGGGGAAATAGCCTTGGTTTTTATCGAAAGGCATAAAGTGTTACCATACGGCCACTTTAAAAACGACTCTCCTAATCCTGATAGCTGGCCAGTATCAACAGAGATACCTGCCTAGGGTGACATGGTTGGAGTTAACAACAAAAATAGAGATCGATATGAAACATACCATTGAAGTGATGATTTCTGAGAAAGAAGTACATGACCGTGTTCAAGTCTTAGGTAAGGAAATTACCGAGTACTATAAAGGCAGCGAAGACCTTGTTATGGTCGGCTTGTTGAGAGGTTCGTTCGTCTTTATGGCTGACCTAGCGCGTGCTATTGATATTACGCACTCAGTCGATTTCATGACCGCATCTAGTTACGGTAATACCATGGAAAGCTCTCGTGATGTTCGTATCTTGAAAGATCTTGATGACGATATCAAAGGTAAAGATATCCTGTTGGTTGAAGACATTATTGATACTGGCAATACGTTAACGAAAGTGAAAGAGATACTTTCTTTACGTGAGCCGAAATCTATCCAGATCTGTACCTTGCTCGATAAACCGTCTCGCCGTGAGGTTCCTGTTGATGTGAAATGGATTGGCTTTGGTATTCCAGACGAGTTTGTTGTCGGTGTGGGTATTGATTACGCGCAGAAGTACCGTCACTTACCTTACATTGGTAAGGTTGTACCGCAAGAATAATAAAATGCCCACAGAAGTGGGCATTTTTACAATAGTGGTACTGTTGGGAATCGAGTTACTTCAGTACTTCACTATTGAGAATTTTTGCCATCGCGGCTTGATAGTTGACTTCGAGAGTTTCGCGGCTATAACAACGAACGCCTAGGTCTTGCAGCTTGCCATCACCGATGCCGTAAACCACGCCATGGATTTCAGTATCTTGTCCACGCTCCCATGCGCCCTGCATGACCGTTGAGTTACCGAGGTTGTATACCTGCTCAGCAACGTTGATTTCACATAGCTTATCGGCTCGCATGTCTTGCGGCAGCTCACCGAGCCAATTTCTATGTTTTAGGTATAAATCACGAATGTGCAGCAGCCAGTTGTTGATGAGCCCAAGTTGTGGATTATCGATGGCAGCATTGACACCGCCACATCCATAGTGCCCGCAAACAATAATATGCTTCACTTTCAACACGTCTACCGCATATTGCACAACGGATAAGCAGTTGAGGTCAGTATGGATCACTTGGTTTGCTACATTACGGTGTACGAAGAGTTCGCCAGAATACAAACCGGTAAGGCGCTCTGCTGGGACACGGCTATCTGAACAACCGATCCAAAGAAACCCAGGGTTCTGACCTTCTTCTAGCTTGGCAAAGTACGCGGGGCGTTCTGCTCTAATTTGCTCTGACCATTTTGAGTTATTGTCAAAGAGTTGTTTGATTTCTGGCATGGTTATTCCTTTAAGTGACTTAAATCACTATACACAATGTTACAATTTGAATCCCGTAAAAGTTATGTCAAAAAGCACTCATCTGACGTCTTCATGCACCGAAAATCAGCGACTTACACATTAAGTTTCGTTTTGAATATGAGTTATAACAATTGAATCAATTCATAACACTTCTTCATGGATGCTTACGTTTGATATTGTACGGCGATTTTTGATGTATTGAACAGGGATGGCTATGCAGTTAACACATCGTTTTAGTGACATGAGTTTGAAAGGAGATCTCTTTGGCGGTGTTACTACCGCAATCATCTCGCTGCCCCTCGCACTAGCGTTTGGGGTCGCATCGGGCGCGGGCGCAGAGGCAGGATTGTGGGGCGCCATTATGGTTGGCCTGTTTGCCTCGTTATTTGGCGGCTCATCAACGTTAATCTCTGAGCCTACAGGGCCAATGACCGTGATTATGACGGCGGTGCTAACCAGTATGATGGCTAAGTACCCAGAGACCGGGCTGGCCATGACTTTTACGGTCGTAATGATGGCTGGGGCGTTCCAAATGTTGCTGGGCACATTGCGACTGGGGAAATACGTCACGCTTATGCCATATAGCGTCGTGTCCGGTTTTATGTCGGGCATTGGCGTTATCTTGATTATTCTTCAGTTTGCTCCTTTACTCGGACAGGCTGCGCCGGCTGGTGGGGTGATCGGCACGCTGCAAGCGGTTCCTGATATTTTCGCGCAGCTGGATATTGCCGAACTATTTCTTGGCCTGTTGACGCTGGCGATTTTATTTTTCTTTCCTAAGCGGTATCAAAAATATGTTCCGCCACAACTGGTCGCACTCGTAGCGGTCACCTTATTGTCGGTGGTGTTTTTTGATTCAGACAGTATACGTCGTATAGGCGAAATTCCTGCAGGGCTCCCTACCCTTGTGATGCCTTATATCAATGCCGATATGTTGACTACGATGGTGATTGATGCGCTCGTACTTGGCACGTTGGGGTGTATTGATACCCTATTGACCGCCGTGATTGGAGACTCTTTGACTCGTAAAGAACATGACTCCGATAAGGAGTTGCGGGGTCAAGGTCTAGCGAACTTAGTTGCTGGACTTTTTGGGGCGCTTCCTGGTGCAGGCGCGACCATGGGAACCGTGACTAATATCCAAGTTGGGGCTCGTTCACCATTGTCTGGTGTGGTTCGTGCCATGGTATTAGCGTTAGTCGTTTTGGTGGCTGGTGGGCTAACTGAACCGATCCCAATGGCTGTTTTGGCGGGTATTGCCGTGTTTGTTGGGTTCAATATATTGGACTGGAGCTTCATCCAGCGAGCTCATAAAGTCAGCCTTCAAGGCATGGCAATCATGTACGGTGTGATGTTATTAACGGTGTTCGTTGATCTCATTGTTGCCGTCGGGCTAGGGGTGTTTATCTCCAATATCATTATTATTGAGCGCTTAAGCCGTGAGCAAGCTCGCCAAGTTAAAGCCATTAGTGACGCAGATGAAGATGATGTGCCGCTGACAGCGAATGAACGTCGTTTGCTAGAGCAAGCCAACGGCAAAATATTATTTTTCTATCTATCGGGGCCGATGATATTCAGTGTCTCAAAAGCCATTTCTCGCCAACATTCAAGTATCGCCGATTACGAAGCAATGATTCTCGATCTGACGGATGTGCCTATGATTGATGTCACCGTCGGGCTTGCCCTTGAAAATGCGATTAAAGATGCACTGGATGCCAACTGTAGGGTGTATTTACTTTGTCCTAATGAACAAACACAACAGCAATTAGATAAGTTCCACATTATTGATTTGGTGCCTGACAGCAACATCTACCCCTCAAGAGAGCTCGCATTGAGTGCCGCTTCACGTGCGCTTGCGACAAGCCCACTTACACAGGATAACGAATGAGGTTGCGTATACGATTGTTATTTTTCGACAGCAATATGAGTGAAGCAAGGGAGGCATAGATTCAAACGGATTGTACGCTTACTATTGAAAAGAGAGCGACGCGCCATCATGTTGGTGGGAGATAAATAACCACGACTTCTTTATTTTTCGATATAATCGGAATTGTCAAAACATCCTAGTCTGATCACAATCGGTGCACAGCATGTACGCATTAGAAATAGAACAACTCCGCAAGACCTATGCAGGTGGGTTTGAGGCGCTCAAAGGTGTAAGCCTGACCGTAGAGCAAGGGGACTTTTACGCCTTGCTTGGCCCAAATGGTGCCGGGAAATCGACCACAATTGGTATTATTACATCGCTAGTAAACAAAACCTCTGGTGGTGTAAAAGTGTTTGGTTATAACATCGATAACCAACTCGAGCAGGCAAAGCAGCAGCTCGGCCTTGTACCACAAGAATTTAACTTCAATCCATTTGAGACCGTGCAGCAAATCGTATTGCAACAAGCTGGTTATTATGGTGTCCCGCGTGATCTTGCTAAGCAGCGTGCGCAAAAATACCTAACACAATTAGATTTGTGGGAGAAAAAAGATGAACGTGCACGCCACCTATCGGGGGGCATGAAGCGTCGCTTAATGATTGCACGGGCATTGATGCATGAACCCAAGCTTCTGATCCTTGATGAACCAACCGCTGGTGTTGATATTGAGCTGCGTCGCTCTATGTGGGATTTTCTAAAAGAGATTAACAAGCAAGGTATTACCATTATTTTGACCACGCATTACCTAGAAGAGGCTGAATTGCTGTGCCGAAATATCGGTATTATTCAAAGTGGCGAGTTGATCGAAAATACCTCGATGAAGTCATTATTGAACAAACTTCATGTCGAGACCTTTATTTTTGATATTGCCGATAATCATGACATACCAGTACTTTCAGGTGTGACGGCTCAGCATATGGTGAATGGTTCGCTGGAGATTGAACTAGAAAAAACACAAGGACTGAATCACGTGTTTGAGCAACTGACTCAAGCGGGTATCACTGTATTATCAATGCGAAACAAAGCGAACCGACTTGAAGAGTTGTTTGTCTCGATTGTTCGTAAACCGCAACAGGAGCAGTAGTATGCACACTCTTTACTGGACTGCGTTTAAGAGCTTACTCACGAAAGAGATCAACCGTTTTACGCGTATTTGGGTACAGACCTTAGTACCACCCGCGATCACGATGACATTGTATTTTATTATTTTTGGCAGCTTGATTGGATCTCGAATTGGTCAAATGGGTGGGTTTAGTTACATGGAGTACATCGTCCCTGGCCTTATCATGATGTCGGTGATTACTAACTCTTACTCTAACGTTGCCTCCTCCTTTTTTAGTGCTAAGTTTCAAAAAAATATTGAAGAGCTGCTGGTCGCGCCCGTCCCTAATTATGTGATTATTGCTGGGTTTGTGATGGGCGGTGTGGTTCGCGGTCTGCTTGTTGGTACGATCGTGACGTTTGTATCGCTTTTCTTTGTTGATCTTCAGGTACAGCATTGGGGCATCATTATCGCGACGGTATTCTTAACCTCGGTCGTATTTTCTCTTGGTGGACTAATCAACGCGGTATTTGCAAAAACGTTTGATGATATCTCTATTATTCCAACGTTTATTTTAACGCCATTGACGTATCTAGGCGGTGTATTCTATTCAATCAGTCTCTTACCTGAATTCTGGCAAGGTATATCTAAAATCAATCCGATTGTTTATATGGTCAATGCCTTCCGTTATGGATTCTTAGGGGTATCCGATGTCGGGATTGTGACTTCATTTGGCGTACTCTTAGTGTTTATCGTGGTACTTTATGGGGTAGCACATTATTTAGTAACAAAAGGGATTGGCCTTCGAAGCTAATCGCTTGAATCAATTACTGAACTGATAAATTAAATGGTGGCGAATGAGTCACCATTTTTGTTTTTGGGTCGAGACAAGGACGACGAATGCAACTGCCAGCATCATTAGAATTACATACTCAACAGTCAATTGAGCGAATCCACGAACGATATGTAGACGCTTCGCATTGGCCTGCCACGCGTTTAGAGCAACTGCAACGTGTGTTGTCAATCAGCGAATTTGTTGAAGAAGCATTATTGAAAGATGAGGTTCTATTTCAACAGTTACCACAAATGCTCGAGCATCCAGAGCGCGCTGAATCTTACCGTGAGCACCTACGCACCGTGTTGTCGGCGTGCTCGATTGAAACCGATGGCCACCGTGAATTACGACGCTTTCGTAACCGTGAAATGACGTATATTGCGTGGCGTGACATGGTGGGCGACTGGACGCTAGAAGAGAGCTTGCAGCATTTATCGATGCTTGCAGAAGCCATGATATTTGAGACGTACCGCTGGCAGTATCAGGTATGTTGCAATGAGTGGGGAACCCCTTGCAATGCCGAAGGCGAAGCACAGCCAATGCTCATTATCGGAATGGGCAAGCTAGGCGGTGGTGAACTGAATTTCTCATCCGATATCGATTTGATTTTTACCTACCCAGAAAATGGTGAAACGCAGGGCGCACGACGCTCCATTGCTAATGCGCAGTTCTTTACTCGTTTAGGCCAGCGTATCATCAAGGCTTTGGATCAGCAGACCTTCGACGGTTTTTGTTACCGTGTGGATATGCGCCTTCGCCCCTTTGGTGAAAGTGGGCCGCTGGTGATGAGTTATGCCGCTCTTGAAGATTACTACCAAGAGCAAGGTCGAGACTGGGAGCGTTACGCCATGATAAAAGCTCGGGTAATGGGGAGTGAGATGTATCCTGAATACCAAGAGCTGCGCCAAATGTTGCGTCCGTTTGTGTTCCGCCGCTATATTGATTTTAGTGCGATCCAATCCTTACGCCGTATGAAATCGATGATCAGCAGTGAGGTGAGACGTCGTGGACTTGGCAATAATATCAAGCTGGGGCCTGGCGGGATTCGTGAGGTTGAGTTTATTGCACAAGTTTTTCAGCTTATTCGTGGTGGTCGAGAACCTAGCTTGCGAGGACGCGGGTTACTTGAAACGCTCGATGCCATTGAAACCCTCGCACTACTTGAGAAAAAAGAAGTGATGCACCTGCGAGAGGCTTACTGTTTCTTAAGACGTCAAGAAAACTTACTGCAAGCCATGGCGGATAAACAAACACAAACATTGCCAGAGAAAGAGACGGACCAAATCAAGCTCGCGTTTGCGATAGGGTTTGAGTCTTGGGATCTCATGCTGGAGGCGACGTCTCAACATATGCTTAACGTTCATTGCGTGTTTGGTGATCTGATTGGTGAAGATGAAGAAGAAACGCCGAGTCCAGTACAGAAGCACTTCCATGAATTATGGGATATGGTGCATGATCCTGAAGTCGTCGAACACATTCTTGAGCATGACTTGAACCTTGATAATGCAGATGTAAAGCGAAGCACGATTTGCCAATTTAAAAAAGATTTGGCGAAGAAAACCTTAGGGCCTCGAGGTCGAGAGGTGCTGAATCGCCTAATGCCTAAGGTATTCAGTGCTATTTATGCCCATAAAGATGCCGAGTTTGGTTTATCTCGAGTGCTGCATGTCTTGCATCGCATCGTCACTCGAACGACGTACCTTGAGTTATTAGATGAGCACCCAGCCGCGCTGGTTCAATTAGTTCGTTTATGCACAGCAAGCCCTATGATTTCAGAGCAGCTGGGTCGTTATCCTATTCTTCTTGATGAATTGCTTGATCCGTCTCATTTGTATAACCCTGTTCCTTTAGCGTCGTATAAAACAGAGCTTAGAGATTACCTTGCTCGTATCCCTGAAGAGGATATGGAACAGCAAATGGAAGCACTGCGCCAGTTTAAGCAAACCTGTATTTTGCGGATTGCGGCGGCGGATATTGCAGGGGTTCTGCCTGTGATGAAAGTGAGTGATCACCTAACGTACTTAGCCGAGGCCATTGTTGAAGCTGGTGTGAACCAAGCCTGGCAACAAATGGCGGAGAAGTTTGGAGAGCCGACTCATATCAAAGATCGCGGGAGCAATGGCTTTGCTGTGATTGGCTATGGCAAGGTGGGTGGTTGGGAGCTTGGATATAACTCCGACCTTGATATCGTCTTTATGCACGACTGTCCTGTGAATGTGTATACCGACGGTAAAAAAGAGATTGATGGCCGACAATTTTATCTACGCTTAGCTCAGCGTATTATTCATATCTTCTCGACGCGTACTGCGTCAGGTATTTTGTATGAAGTCGATACGCGTCTTCGTCCGTCTGGTGTCTCTGGCTTACTGGTGAGTCCGACAGAGGCATTTGATGAGTATCAGCATAATGATGCTTGGACATGGGAGCATCAAGCATTGGTTCGCACGCGGCTAATATATGGTGATGAACTACTGCATCAAGCCTTTAACCACACGCGTGTGGACGTATTGAGTAAGCCGCGTGATGCTGAAGAACTTAAACCCAAGGTGGTTGAAATGCGTGAAAAAATGCGCGCTCATCTTGGTGGAAAAAAAGCCGGGCGCTTTATGTTAAAGCAAGACCCCGGTGGTATTACCGACATTGAATTTCTGGCGCAATACCTAGTGCTACGTTTTAGTCATGAGAAACCAAAGCTGACTCGTTGGTCGGACAATGTTCGAATTTTTGAAAGCATGCTCCAGCAAGGAGTCATGGACGAAGAACAAGTGATGACATTAACCCGAGCCTACACAACGCTACGAGATGAAATCCATCATCGTAATTTGTTAAATTTGGATGCCGATGTGGCAGACGATAAGCTACTTGAAGAGCGAGAAGCGGTTAGGCAAGCATGGCAACAATGGATGACTTGACCACTGGAGTTTGGTGTCAGCCCTAAGAGTTGTGCTACTATCTTTTCAAAGTCTTAAATTCGTATTGTGATGCTTTATCCGTTGATAATTCATGTCGATACCGTGATGAGATGCCGTAACATAAAGAACAATTATAGCCTGGGAGCAAAAGCCCCCCCAGGCTTGTTATTTGGAGTGAGAGAATGAAACCCATCCTACCTAATTACAGCGATTCAGGTGTACTGATTGTTGGTGATGTTATGCTGGATAGATACTGGTATGGCCCAACAGGGCGTATTTCACCTGAAGCGCCAGTACCTGTAGTGAAAGTAGAAAACAACGAAGAGCGTCCAGGTGGTGCTGCCAACGTTGCGATGAATATTGCTTCGCTAGGCGGTCACGCACACACGATAGGGCTTGTTGGCAAAGATGAGCCGGCTAAAGTGTTGACCGATACGTTGTCGTCATTACATGTGACATGCGACTTCGTTGAGCTTGCCGATTACCCAACCATCACAAAACTACGCGTGTTAAGTCGTGGTCAGCAACTCATACGTTTAGACTTCGAAGATAAATTTGAAGGTACCGACCCTGCGTTAGTATTGAACAAGATGAAGACTGCTTTGCCTAATGTTAAAGCAGTGGTGCTATCTGATTACGCTAAGGGTGCCCTAGAGCATGTACAAGCGTACATCCAGCAAGCGAAAGCGGCGGGTGTCCCGGTATTCATTGATCCGAAAGGTGCCGATTTCGAGCGTTACCGCGGTGCAACATTGCTGACGCCCAACATGCTTGAATTTGAAACGGTTGTCGGCAAAGTTAAAAATGACCAAGAGCTCGTTGAAAAAGGTTGTGCGTTAATCGAAGAGTTCGATTTTGAAGCCCTACTAGTGACACGTAGCGAACATGGTATGACGCTGTTACGTCGCAACGAAGCACCATTTCATTTGCCGACTCAAGCCAAAGAAGTGTTTGATGTGACGGGGGCCGGTGATACGGTTATTTCTGTCTTAGCCGCTTCTGTTGCGGCAGGTAAGCCATTAGATGAAGCGTGTGCATTAGCAAATGCGGCCGCTGGTGTTGTAGTTGGTAAATTGGGTACATCTACGCTATCAACGATTGAACTTGCCGAGGCGGTACATGGCAGTCAGGATACTGACTTTGGTGTTATTAGTGAGTCCGCTCTAATTGAAGCGGTGAAAAAAGCACGTTCGAAAGGTGAGAAAGTCGTTATGACGAATGGCTGTTTTGACATTCTTCATGCGGGGCACGTGTCGTATCTTAATCACGCGGCTGAGCTAGGTGATCGCCTTATTGTTGCCGTTAACACGGATGAATCAGTTCGAGCGCTAAAAGGTCCTGGACGCCCAGTCAACCCAACAGATCGCCGCATGGCGGTGCTAGCAGGTTTAGGTGCGGTAGATTGGGTCGTTCCTTTCTCAGAAGAAACACCACAACGATTAATTGCTGAGGTTTTACCAAGTTTGTTGGTGAAAGGTGGCGATTATAAACCGGAAGAGATTGCTGGCGGAATCGAAGTGATTGCCGCTGGTGGTGAAGTTAAAGTCCTTAACTTTGAAGATGGCTGTTCTACAACAGAAATCATTGAGGCGATTAAAGGTGGGCAAGGCTAACGCTTTGTTTAATAATATATAAAAAGGGACGCATTCGCGTCCCTTTTTTCGTTTCTTTTAACGATATGTTGTTACTACTCTGCTTTCTTTAAGCCAGCATTGACATCAATGATATCTTGTTCGCTTAATGTACCCACCGACTGACGTAGGTTTAAAACACTCACAATGTAGTCGTATCGAGCATCCGACAAGCTGCTTTCTGCGTCATACAATGCTTGCGTGGCTTCTAGCACATCAACAATGGTACGTGTACCGACATCAAAACCAGCTTTAGTTGCCTCAAGCGCTGACTCTGCAGAGATAACAGATTGCTCATATGCGCGAATAGCACCAATTGAAGAGTTGATGTTGTTGTTGTTACCACGAACGTTTTTAACGACTGAGCGGTAAGTTTGCTCTAGCTGTTCGCTTGCTTCAACGTAAGCAAACTCTGCTTGTTTGGTTTGTGACGTGATATTGCCGCCGGTATACAGTGGAACCGAAAGATTAATGCCAGCATTAAATGAGTTAGTTGTCTCATTCGCTGTGCCGTAACGGCTAGACACACTATTTCTTTCGTTGTCATAACCATAGCCACCATCCAAGGTTAGCTTTGGAAGATGACCAGAGCTTGCTAACGTGATGTTATCTTTTGCGATGTCTTGACCAATACGTGCCGATAACAAGTCTAAGTTTTTAGATTGTGCTTCTTCTAAGAAAACGGAAACGGATTGTTGTGGACGAGCGGCAGAAAAACGATCGGTATCTAGGATATCAATATTAGAATGTTCTTGACCCGTAATTTCGCGCAGACCTTCGTACTTGTTCAGCAGGTCATTCTCGGCGATAACTTCATCCGCTAAGACACGGTCATACTGTGCTTGAGCATCATGAACATCGGTAATCGCAGACAAACCAACCTCAAAACGTTGCTTTGTTTGTTCTAGCTGACGAGCGACAGCCGCTTTGTTGGCTCTTACGGACTCAAGGCTATCCTTTGAGCGAAGAACCTCGAAGTAAGCTTGTGCGGTACGTAGGATTAGGTTTTGCTGAGCAGCCGCATAAAGCGAATCAGCTTGACGAGCATTTTTCTCCGCGGTATCAAGTGTGATCCAGCTTGAACGATTGTACAGTTCTTGAGAGAAACCCAAACCAGCGCTTATATTGTCGCTATCACCACCTAAGTTGTTGTCTACGCGGGTGAAATCATATCCAGCGGTTAGGTTTATTTGAGGGAGCAAAGTGCTTCGAGCAGAGTTAATGGCTTCAAATGCACGATCTCTTTCTGCAGCGGAACGCAACAGTTGAGGATCGTTTTGCTTAGCTTGGTCGTAGACTTCTGTTAAAGAGTCGGCCCATGTTGCTGCACTTGCGCTTCCTAATGCAGCTGCGATGAATAGTGGAAGCAGTTTTTTCATTTGTCCTGATCCTGCCTGAATACTGAATAAGAGGTATGATTCACAGTTTAACTTATAATCGACGTAATTCACTCGAAACTTTGCACTTTTTTACGCAACAGCACTCAAAATTGCGACAATAAATTAACCAAAACCTAATGTTTTTTGAATTATTACGTAAAAAGTTGAAGCTTGTCGTTGGTAGTTAGGCGATTCGTTGAGTAAACTGTAACATTCATTTTTAATGAGGTTTGTCATGAATAAATCAGAACAACCGTCCGCTACATATACATCAAAGGATGTCGAAATAATCTCTAAACAAACGGTGTTTAGCGGTTTTTTTGAAATGGTGCTGTATCGCTTTAAGCATCGCCTTTTTGATGGTGGCTGGAGTTCTGAGATTCAACGTGAAATGTTGGTTCGTGGCGGTGCTGCGGCATTACTGCCTTACGATGCTTATCGTGATGAAGTGGTACTCATTGAACAAATCAGGGTAGGGGCGCTGGAGCACGACTCCCCTTGGCAAACGGAAATTATAGCGGGTATCGTCGACAAACAAGAGTCTGTTGAAGAACTTGTGCAGCGAGAAGCAGTCGAAGAAGCTGGGGTGAATGTTGATCGGTTGACTAAAGTGACGTCCTATTATCCTTCATCGGGGGGATGCTCTGAAAAAATAGCCGTCTTTGTGGGACAGGTAGATTCATCGACAGCGAGTGGCGTTCATGGTTTAAAAAGCGAAGGTGAAGACATTCGAGTTAAGGTGGTGCCTCGCACGCAAGCCTATCAAATGATAGCCAGTGGTGAGATAGAAAACGGCGCTTCAATTATTGCATTGCAGTGGCTCGAGCTGAATTACGCTCAGCTACAGCGTGAGTGGTCATTATGAGCCCAACACGCCAAGGCGATAAAAAAGCGTATCATGTTGATCTTGTAGAGCTAATGCGAGTTTATGAAACCAACTACGCCAAATTAAATCGATTGATTCCCATCTCGCCAGAAGTTGGCGATGTGCGTTGTTACCAAGCCGGTTCATTGACGTATCAGCTAGTCATTCAAGAAGTGACGAAGTACACAACATTGGTGGAAATTTGCCAAGATGATGAACTTCCTGTTTTTCCTTTGCCTAAAATGATAGTTAGGCTCTACCATGACGCTAAAGTTGCCGAAGTTTGTCATTGTGAACAAACGGCTAGAGTGAAAGCGCGGTACGATTACCCTAATACAAAAATGCTCCAGAAAGATGAAAAATTTCAATTTAATCAATTTCTTAGTGATTGGTTGACGTTTTGTCTCAAAAATGGAATTAGTCGAGCTCCGATCATGTATCGAAGTTAAACAATAGTAGATATTCAGGTTTTATTATTTTGAAAACAACACCCAGTGGTGAATCTCAGTCTAGTGCCGTCAGGTTACTGCAGTTGACCGATACGCATCTATTTGCGCCCCCGGATGGCTGCTTGCTGAGTGTCAATACCCATGACAGCTTTAACGCTGTTGTATCTGAAGTGTGCAAGCAAGGGGCGCATTTTGATGCGCTATTGGCAACCGGAGATATTTCTCAAGATCATACCGAATTGTCCTATCGTAAGTTTGTTGAGGGTATTGTACCGCTCCAACTTCCGTGCTTTTGGTTGCCTGGTAATCACGATTTCAAACCAAGTATGAATAGTGTGCTTGATTCTCCTCTGATTCAAACGGCGACGCATAAGTTACTTGGTGAGCATTGGCAGGTTGTACTTCTTGATTCGCAAGTCGTCGGTGTTCCTCATGGGCGCTTGAGTGACCAGCAGTTAGAATACCTCGACCAAATCCTGACTCAGCATAGCGACCGACATACGCTGGTACTGCTCCATCATCACCCGATACTGGTGAATAGTGCGTGGCTTGACCAGCACTCCCTGAAAGATTCACAAGAGTTCTGGGAGATTGCCGACAAGCATGACAACGTTCGTGCGGTTCTATGTGGGCATATTCATCAGGAGCTTGATCAGTTACGCCGCGGTGTAAGAGTGCTTGCGACGCCGTCTACGTGTGTGCAATTTAAGCCTAACTCGAACGAGTTTTCTCTCGATACCCTATCGCCAGGTTGGCGTGAGTTAGAGTTGTTTGATAATGGACAACTAAACACCACGGTAAAGCGACTGCCTCATGGGGCTTTCCGACCAGACTTCAACGCAGAAGGTTACTAATGGAAAATAAACCATCGTTGTTGCTTTATATTCATGGTTTTAACAGCTCACCGCTATCGCATAAAGCGCAAGTCATGCAGCAGTTTTGCCAGGATAACCGGCCTGATATTACGGTGGTGGTTCCGCAGATGCCATGCTTCCCTCAACAAGCGGCGCATTATCTCGTGGATATTATTAGCCAATATGAAAAAACACATCATCTTGGTTTGGTGGGAAGCTCATTAGGTGGCTACCTTTCGACGTGGCTGCATGAGCGATATGGCTACAAGGTTGTGCTAATAAATCCAGCGGTCAAACCGTATGAGTTGCTTGCGGACTTTCTTGGTGAGCAAGAAAATCCTTATACTCATGAGAAATACACCTTAGAATCAAAACATATCGATGAACTGAAAGCATTGGATGTGAAAACGATTCGCTCCCCACAAGATTTTTGGTTGCTACAACAAAAAGGCGACGAGGTATTGGATTTCCGCCAAGCGGTGACCAAATATGCCCATTCTAAGCAAACTGTTGAACCTGGCGGTGACCATAGTTTTATCGACTTTGAGCGTTATCCTGAGCGAATCATTCAATTCTTAGCTCTATAAGTTTACTGATCATAAGTGCGTAGCTGAGGAGACAGTCATAAATTTCCCTCCAACTTTGGTGTGAAACTTGACAACACTTCCTTTGAGCCAGACTATGATATGTCTGTACTTACGCGTATGCCTTAATATTCTGACTTTACGAGTGTATTAAGGCGGATGGTGCGAGCACCACCGAACATCTTTTTTTTGCTGCTAAGTATCAATCTTTATTTGAGTAAAATTTCCGTATTATGACAGAACAATATAATGCTGGAGCCATTGAAGTACTCAATGGTCTTGAGCCAGTACGTCGCCGACCAGGGATGTATACGGATACAGCGCGTCCAAATCATATGGGCCAAGAAGTTATCGATAACAGTGTCGATGAAGCGCTAGCCGGACATGCCTCGAAAGTACAAGTGATTCTTCATGCCGATCAATCTCTAGAAGTGATTGATGACGGCCGAGGTATGCCTGTAGATATTCACCCAGAAGAAAAAGTGTCAGGGGTTGAACTGATATTTTGTAAGCTGCATGCTGGTGGTAAGTTTTCTAATAAAAACTACCAGTTCTCAGGCGGCCTTCATGGGGTGGGTATCTCCGTCGTCAATGCGTTGTCCAAGCGCGTTGAAGTGACGGTTCGCCGAGAAGGCCAAGTCTATGAAATGGCTTTTGAACACGGTAATAAAGTAGAAGAATTGACAGTAACTGGAACGTGTGGACGCCGTAACAAAGGCACCAGTGTGCACTTTTGGCCAGACACCAGTTACTTTGACTCGCCTAATTTTTCTGTGACTCGTCTTGTTAATAACCTGCGAGCTAAAGCGGTACTTTGTCCTGGTTTAGAGATTACCTTCACCGATAAAGTGAACGGCAAAGATTACAAATGGTATTACGAAGATGGTTTGAAAGACTACCTTGCCGAAGGGGTAAAAGGTTATACCGTCCTACCAGAACAACCGTTCACAGGTGAATTTAGCGCTGAAACTGAAGCGGCGACATGGGCTCTGATCTGGCAACCAGAAGGCGGTGAGATGATCACCGAGAGCTACGTCAACTTAATTCCTACTGCGCAAGGCGGTACGCACGTCAATGGCTTGCGTCAGGGCTTACTTGATGCCATGCGTGAGTTTTGCGAATTCCGTAACTTGTTACCACGTGGTGTTAAGCTGACCGGTGATGATGTGTTTGACCGTTGTTCTTACGTGTTGTCGGTGAAGATGCAAGATCCTCAGTTTGCTGGTCAAACAAAAGAGCGATTGTCATCAAGGCAGTGTGCGGCGTTTGTTTCGGGTGTCGTTAAAGATGCCTTTAGCCTTTGGTTGAACGAAAAACCTCAATTGGCTGAACAACTGGCAGAGGTATGTATTGCCAATGCCCATCGTCGTATGCGCGCCAGTAAAAAAGTGGTCCGTAAAAAAGTGGCCTCAGGCCCAGCATTACCAGGTAAGCTGACCGACTGTTCTCAACAAGATTTGAGTCGTACCGAAATCTTTTTCGTGGAAGGCGACTCGGCGGGTGGCTCTGCGAAGCAAGCTCGCGATCGTGAGTTTCAAGCCGTCATGCCATTACGTGGTAAAATCCTGAACACATGGGAAGTGGCGACCGATCAGGTATTAGCGTCCCAAGAGGTGCATGACATCTCGGTGGCGCTTGGCATTGACCCTGATAACGATGATTTAGACGGTTTACGATACGGCAAGGTCTGTATTCTTGCGGATGCGGATTCTGATGGGCTGCATATTGCGACCCTTTTGTGTGCGTTGTTTACTAAGCACTTTAGAAGCTTAGTATCGGCTGGGCATGTTTATGTGGCAATGCCTCCTCTGTATCGGATTGACTGTGGAAAAGAAGTCTTTTATGCACTTGATGATGATGAAAAAGACGGCATCTTAGAGCGATTGAGCAAAAAGAAAGCGAAGATCAACGTTCAACGATTTAAAGGTCTGGGTGAGATGAACCCACTTCAGCTGCGTGAAACGACGATGGATCCGAATACTCGTCGCTTGGTTCAGTTAACGATCGATGACGATACGGCGACAGATGAAATGATGGATATGTTACTCGGCAAGAAGCGAGCGGATGACCGCCGAAGCTGGCTGCAAAGTAACGGCGACATGGCCGAGGTATAAGTATAATGTCGACTGAAATGTCTTTTGATGGCGTTGAACAACTGCCGATGCGCAAGTTCACCGAAGATGCCTATTTGAATTACTCAATGTACGTGATTATGGATCGTGCATTGCCGTATATTGGCGATGGCCTTAAGCCTGTACAGCGTCGTATTATCTATGCGATGTCTGAGCTAGGGTTATCCTCTTCTGCCAAGTATAAAAAATCAGCACGTACTGTTGGTGATGTTCTTGGTAAATACCACCCTCATGGTGATTCTGCTTGTTATGAAGCAATGGTATTAATGGCGCAGCCATTTTCATATCGTTATCCGCTGGTTGATGGTCAAGGTAACTGGGGTGCGCCCGATGATCCTAAATCATTTGCAGCGATGCGTTATACCGAAGCGAAACTGTCGAAGTTTGCAGAAGTACTGCTTAGTGAGGTCGGGTTAGGAACGGTTGAATGGCAACCTAACTTTGACGGCACAATGAAAGAGCCAAAAATCCTACCTGCACGGTTGCCTCATATCCTTTTAAACGGGATTACTGGTATTGCGGTGGGTATGGCGACGGATATCCCTCCTCACAACGTCCGTGAAGTGGCTGAAGCTACGGTACATTTGATTGACAATCCGAAAGCGGAATTGTCCGATGTGATGGCCTACGTTAAAGGGCCGGATTACCCGACAGAAGCCGAAATCATTTCGCCGCAAGCGGATCTCGAGAAGATCTACCGCACCGGTCGTGGCAGCGTAAAAATGCGTGCCGTTTGGCACAAAGAAAGCTCGGATATTGTTATTACGGCCCTGCCACATCAGGTATCAGGTGCGAAGCTATTAGAGCAAATCGCTAACCAGATGCGAGCGAAGAAACTGCCAATGGTAGATGATCTTCGTGATGAATCTGATCATGAAAATCCGACACGCATCGTGATTGTTCCTCGCTCAAACAGAATTGACTGCGACCAGCTGATGAACCACCTGTTTGCGTCTACGGATCTTGAGAAAAACTTCCGCGTTAACCTCAACATGATTGGTCTAAATAATCGACCACAGGTTAAAGGCCTGGTAACGATCTTATCTGAATGGATTACATACCGTCGCGATACTGTGCGTAAGCGCCTACAGTTCCGTTTAGATAAGATATTAGCGCGTTTACATATCCTAGAAGGTTTGTTGGTTGCTTATCTCAATCTTGATGAAGTAATCGAAATCATTCGAACGGAAGACGAACCGAAGGCGGTACTCGTTGCTCGGTTTGGTATTACTGACATTCAAGCGGACGCGATTTTAGATATTAAACTTCGCCATTTAGCTAAGCTCGAAGAGATGAAGATCCGTGGTGAGCAGGATGAACTTGAAAAAGAACGTCAGAAGCTAGAAAGCTTGTTGGGCTCTGAGCGTCGCATGAACACCTTGCTGAAAAAAGAGATTCAAGCTGACGCTCTGACATATGGCGACGACCGCCGCTCTCCTTTGGTTGAGCGTGCTGAAGCGAAAGCCATGACAGAGCGAGATCTTGTTCCTAGTGAGCCGATCACCGTTGTGTTGTCAGAAAAAGGCTGGATACGCCACGCGAAAGGCCATGATGTCGATCCATCAACCCTGAATTATAAGTCGGGTGATACTTACTTGGCTTCAGCTCGAGGAAAAAGCAGTCAACCTGCAGTATTCCTCGGAAACGATGGGCGAAGTTATTCGCTTGAATCCCATTCGCTGCCTTCTGCTCGTAGCCAAGGTGAGCCGATTACCGGTCGCTTGAATATAAATGCTGGTACGACTATTCGTCAGGTCATTATGGGTGAAGAAACGCAACTGTGGTTGGTCGGGTCTGATGCTGGCTATGGATTTGTTTGTAAAGGCTCTGACTTATTGTCTAAAAACAGAAGTGGTAAGGCATTAGTCACTCTACCTCAAGCGGCCGAGGTGATGACACCGAGTGAGGTTGGTGACTTGGATTCGGATGAAATCATGGCCATTACGAATCAAGGGCGGATGTTGTTGTTCCCGATTAAAGACCTACCTCAGTTAGGGAAAGGGAAGGGCAATAAGATCATCAATATTCCTTCCGCTAAAGCGAAAGCAAGGGAAGAGTTTGTGTCCCACCTAATGGCTTTACCGCAAGGTGCGTCTGTGACGCTTTATGCGGGTAAGCGCAAGCTGGGTCTTAAGCCGAGTGACTTGGATAATTTCAGAGGCGAGCGAGGACGTCGAGGTGGTTTACTACCAAGAGGCCTGCAGCGTGTTACTCGGATTGATGTTGAGGGCGGCACCGCGCTGGAAACAGAAAATACCGAGGAATAAAACCTAACAAAAATGCCGCTGAATATTCAGCGGCATTTTTTATGATTTGCTTATCCGTTACTTCAATAGAATAACGGTATACGCACTGTTATCCGCGGCTATCTTCCGCCACTGTCACTTTTAACGTCATCTCTTTTCCATCACGAAGCAGGTTGACATCAACAGTAGTGCCGGGTCTTAAATCAGTAACAAGGTCAAGAACCCCTTGTCTGCCATTGAGCTTTTTGCCACCAATCGTCAGAATAATATCTTGAACCTTTATTCCTCCCTCCGCCGCAGGACCTTTTGGATCGAGCCCTAGTACAATTATGCCACCAATGTGTTCATTCCCTAAAAGGCGAGCGGTGACGGAGTTGATGTCTTGCCCGTCGATGCCGATGTAACCACGAATCACTCGGCCGTCAGCAATGATTTTTTCCATTATTTTGCTTGCCAGTTTATATGGGATAGCGAAAGAGATGCCGTAGGTTTCTAGATCGGTAGCTTGTTGGAAAGAGGCGGTATTGATACCAACTAACTCACCCTGTGTATTGACTAAAGCGCCACCTGAATTACCTTGGTTAATCGCCGCGTCAGTTTGGATAAAGGCTTGAATCCCGCCCGCACTTATCGAGGAGCGACCCGTCGCAGAGATAATACCGAAAGTTGTGGTTTGCCCAAGGTTATAGGGATTACCAATGGCTAATACGACGTCGCCAACTTTTGGGCTATAGCTTTGGTTTAAAGGGATAACGGGAAGGTCTGTGCCTTCGACCCGCAAAATGGCAATGTCAGTACGTTGATCCTTACCCACTAACTGAGCTGCGGCGATTCGACCATCTTGCAGGGCGACAACGATTTGGTCAGCATTAGCAACAACATGGTAGTTGGTGATGATGTAGCCTTTTTCACTCACGATGACACCCGATCCTAACCCTTGAGTTGACAAGGTAGTGCGATCGTTTTCTTTGTACTGTCGACTATAGATATTGACGACCGCAGGTGCCGCGTTACGAACGGCCTGATTGAATGAGACCTGTAGTGAAGTACCAGTAACTGGTTGAGTATCAAACTGCTCAGAGATGACCAGTGGTCTCAGAGACGGCACCGCGATTAGGACTAACAGCGCGGTGATCAACCCCATTGATACGGATCGGAATAAAAAGTTCAGCATTGTTCTCTCAATAAGATATCGGCATTGACGGTCAATGGGACAAAATAACAATCACTGAAGCTAGCATAGTATGAAAATGGTCTTAAACGATACGGATTGCCATGGACTTAATGCTTTTCGAGCAACAGCTTGCGATCAAAGCATATCATTTTGTTGAGAAATAATAAAAAAGGGCTGTCACGTTGGATAGCCCTTTCACTAAGAATTTACACAAATTGTGACGATTTAGCGGACCACTAAGTAAATTGTGCGATCGCCCCGTTGGATATTGAGTGCCAAAACCCCCGGCTTAGCCTCTAGAATCTTACGGAATTCACCCACATTTTTAACCCGTTCACGGTTAACGTCCATAATGATATCGCCCTGCTGAAGCTCATATTGTGCAGCAGGTGAGCCCTCAGCGACGGATTTCACTTTGACGCCCTCAACATCATCACTTTTTTCTGTATTAGAGAATTCAGCACCCGTGAGGCCTTCATGCAGCTTATCGGCTTTGGTGAGACTTTTGGCGCCTTCGGTGAGGGTGGCATCGACTGTCATGGACTTGCCATCACGAATGAGACCAAGAGTAATCGTTTTACCCGCTCCGAGTGTCGCGACTTTAGCTCTCAATTCACTAAAGGTCGCAATTTTTTTCCCGTTGACAGAGACGATAATATCGCCGGCCTTTAGACCGCCTTTTTCTGCGGCGCTATCAGGCATGACTTGGCTAACAAAGGCGCCTTTACTTGAATCATAACCTAGTGCCTCAGCAAGCTCAGAGGTTACCTCACCGCCTTGAACGCCGAGCATGCCACGTTTTACCTCACCAAATTCGATAATTTGTTTTGTTAGGTTATCCATCATATTTGATGGGATGGCAAAGCCGATGCCGACATTGCCACCATTGGGGCCGAGTATAGCGGTATTAATACCGATCAGCTCACCTTTTAAGTTGACCAGTGCACCGCCGGAATTACCGCTATTTATAGCCGCATCAGTTTGTATAAAGTTTTCGAAGTTTTCGAGGTTTAATCCACTGCGACCTAGCGCAGAGACAATACCAGAGGTAACGGTTTGTCCTAAGCCAAATGGGTTGCCAATTGCGACGGTGAAATCACCTACCCGTAATGAATCTGAGTCAGCAATCTTTATCTCAGTGAGGTTTTTGGCATCATCGAGCTTGAGCAGAGCAACGTCTGACATTTCGTCTCCGCCTATAAGCTCTGCGTCGTATTCTCGGCCATCTTGCAGTTTAACGTGAATCTCTTCAGCACCATTGATAACGTGGTAGTTGGTGACGATATAACCTTTTTTAGCGTTAATGACGACACCAGAGCCCAGGCCGCGAAATGGGCGCTCTTGAAGCTGCTCTGTTGGAAAGTCGGGACCAAAGAAGAATTTGAATTGCTCAGGGTACTGCTGCTTGGAGACTTGCGTGCCTTCAACGGCGATGCTAACGACGGCAGGGGTGACCGTTTCTAGCATAGGAGCAAGGCTTGGAAGTTGCTCACCATCAATGGCAAGAGGTAGAGCGGCAGAGACTGGCATGGGTGTGATGATTGAACTCAGGCTTAACGACAAAACAGTTAAGGCAAGTATCGGTTTTTTCATCATAAAACTCCTCTAGGTTTAGTAAGAGTTATGACTGGTTGATTTGAATAAAGTTCACTCAAAATAAAAAGCGGCAGAAAATCCCATCCAATAATCATTGAGGTAAATTCAACCGCTTTTATCCAAGATTGGCTACGAGGCTTTAGCTGTGATTGGCTCAGAGGTCACGAGTTCAGGTGACGCGACGACTTCTTTTGTTTCTTCTCGTAATAAGCCTGTCGCACCATTAGCGTAATCTTTAGGTTGCTCATCAGCATTAGAGGTGCTTTCCGATTCGATGTTGTGTTCCGCAATCTTCTTCACAAAAGGGTTATCTTGCTCTGGAAGGTTAGGTAGCAACTCAGCGGAGGTTTTTGCCATGTGCTGGTAAAGCTTCGTGTAGTCTTTACCGAGCGTGTCGAGCATCTCTGCACTTTGCGCAAAATGATCTGACAACTCTTGACGTTGTTGCTCTAAAGCGAATTTTGCTGATTCGAGATCTTTTTGAATCGTTTTTTGTTTTTTGTATTGTGGGGTAGTGAGTCGAGAAATCACAATTCCTAAAATGGCACCCACAAGTAGGCCGACGACGGCGTAAATCCAAGGCATAGCAGTTCCCTTATTATATTGTTTATTAACATGTGCGTTACCTGATGGTTACACACGTTGTTTTGTCATGGTACTATGAGTGTTCATGCCAATAAAGAAAAATACGCCATTTATGGTTGTTGGATCTGTGCTGCGAGTTATCCATGACACCGATAGAAAAATACAATTACGACATTGAAACCAATGGTTTTCAGCGCGATGCGGCCCAGCATCAAGCGGTGGAAGCATTAGATCGTCTTCATCACGAGTTCATTGAGTATTTGAACTTTGAAGCCCCGCCGCTCACTATGATGCAAAAATTGTTAGGTAAATCGCCAGAGCAAGCTATCGCGCCTCAGGGGTTGTACTTTTGGGGGGGCGTAGGGCGTGGAAAAACGTATTTAATGGATGCTTTTTTTGACAGTGTACCTTCAGAGAAAAAGATGCGGGTGCATTTTCATCGCTTTATGTATCGTGTTCATGATGAATTGAAAAAACTGGGCGATATTGAAAACCCACTCGACAGTGTTGCCAATATCTTTGCGGCTGAAGCAACCATTATTTGTTTCGATGAATTTTATGTTTCTGACATCACGGATGCGATGATTTTATCATCGTTAATGCAGGCGTTATTTAGTCGTGGTGTTGTTTTGGTCGCCACCTCGAATATTCCGCCAGAAAATCTATACCGTAATGGATTGCAGCGAGCAAGGTTTGTTCCGACAATCGCACTCATTCAAAAACACTGTGATGTATTAAATGTAGATAGCGGTATTGATTACCGGTTGCGCACACTTGAACAAGCAGAGATTTATCATTTCCCTCTCGATACCTCGGCGAATGAAAACCTTCATCGCTACTTTAAGCAGTTAGTGCTGGAAGATAAGACATTAGAATCATCGATAGAGATTAACCATCGTGCTATTCCAGTGGTGGCATCGGCTGATGATGTACTGTTTGCCACGTTTGAGCAGCTTTGTCAGACGATGCGTAGCCAAAATGATTATATTGAGATATCACGCCTCTATCACACGGTACTGTTGGCGGATGTAAAACAGATGGACAACAAAGTGGATGATGCAGCAAGGCGATTCATCGCACTTGTAGATGAGTTTTATGAGCGTCGTGTAAAGTTGATCATATCGGCTGAGGTTGAGCTGGAGTCGATTTATACGCACGGGCTGTTAGAATTTGAATTCAAACGCTGTATTTCGCGACTTACCGAAATGCAAAGCCATGATTATTTGGCTTCTGAACACCTCGCATAGGATTTTTACTTCATTTGGCTAAAAAATAGGTGATTTTTTCCTCTAGCTTCTCTATAATCCTGCGACCTACCGTTACTGCGAGCCTCTAACTTCGACGAAAGTCAGGTTATGCCAAGTGTTTCCAACACTCGAAGGGGTGATGAATGGGACTCTTAGACAGTGGGAACATATTGTTCCTTAAGTGTAAATTTTTTTAATAGGTAATTATTAGCATGAAAACTTTCGTTGCTAAACCAGAAACTGTAAAACGTGACTGGTATGTTGTAGACGCAGAAGGCAAAACTCTTGGCCGTATCGCAAGCGAGATCGCATCTCGTCTTCGCGGTAAGCATAAAGCTGAATACACTCCTCACGTAGACACTGGTGATTACATCATCGTTGTTAACGCTGAGAAAGTTACTGTAACTGGTAACAAGGCTAAAGGTAAAGTGTATTACCGTCACACTGAGTTCCCAGGTGGTCTTAAGTCTATCACTTTTGAAAAGTTGATCGACAAGAAGCCAGAAATGGTAATCGAACTAGCTGTTAAAGGTATGCTACCACGTGGTCCTCTTGGCCGTGCTATGTACCGTAAGCTAAAAGTTTACGCTGGCGCTGAGCACAACCATGTTGCTCAACAACCACAAGTACTAGACATCTAATTGGGGATATCAGAAATGGCAGAGAATCAATACTACGGCACTGGTCGTCGCAAAAGCTCAGCTGCTCGCGTTTTTATTAAACCAGGCACTGGCAACATCGTAATCAACAAGCGTGAACTAGAAGTTTACTTCGGTCGCGAAACTTCTTGCATGGTAGTTCGTCAGCCTCTTGAGCTTACTGAACTAACTGAGAAGCTAGATCTATTCGTTACTGTTAAAGGTGGCGGTATTTCTGGTCAAGCTGGTGCTATCCGTCACGGTATCACTCGCGCGCTTATGGAATACGACGAAACTCTACGTCCTGCACTACGTTCAGCTGGCTACGTTACTCGTGACGCTCGTTGCGTTGAGCGTAAGAAAGTTGGTCTACGTAAAGCACGTCGTAAACCACAATTCTCAAAGCGTTAATTTTTCGCTTTCAGAAATCTACTTTCCAGTTTTTGCTGGTTTGTGGTCCAAAAGCTCAGCCTTATGGCTGGGCTTTTTTGTTTTTATCACACCAGATAATCCCTCTAAATTCATCAACTCCCCTGAAGAGACTTCGCTTTTCCTCCCTTTTGTGAACTGGTAAACGATTTCCTGCTATAGATGTTACGAAAAGGTAGCTTTATCTTGTCAAAAAGTAGGGTTTTCTTTATCATTTGCTATCAAATAAAAACAACTAAAATTCTTATTTTGTTAGCCATGCTTTATTGGTGATAACTAGTATCAGAATGGACTCAAGTTCGCATAATTTATTTTAAATTTGCACGTTCAACGCAAGGAAGATAACCAAAGGAATGGTTCCCCTACGGTTATTTAACATGACAGAGCAGCTTGGATTCGCTGGATATTGGCCCAAAGGAGCATATGGGAGAAATGTTGGATGAGCAATGCGCCTTTAAATAACGGTCGTAGGCGTTTCCTTACTGCTACAACTGCGGTTGTTGGTGGTTTGGGAGCAGCTGCAGTCGCCGTTCCTTTTATTAAATCTTGGAACCCAAGTGCCAAAGCAAAGGCCGCCGGTGCTCCTGTAGAGGTTGAAGTCAGTAAACTTGAAGAGGGCCAGATGGTTCGCGTCGAGTGGCAAGGCAAACCGGTATGGGTTGTTAGGCGAGCACAGTCTGTTTTGGATAATTTGGGGACGTTATCAGATAAATTACGTGACCCACAATCTCAAGAAGAACAGCAACCGGAATATGCTCAAAATGGTTATCGCTCGATTAAACCAGAGTATTTTATTGCGGTTGGATTCTGTACCCACCTAGGATGTTCACCTACCTACCTTGCGGACTCTTTTAGTGAGCAAGTCCAAGGTGTGAAATCAGGCTTCTTCTGTCCTTGTCATGGGTCGAAATTTGACATGGCAGGCCGAGTATTCCAGAACGTGCCGGCACCACTGAATCTAGTGATTCCTAAGCATATGTATTTGAGTGATACAAAAATTCTTATCGGCGTGGATGAGGGGGATGCATAATGCAAGCTGTACTTGACTGGGTAGAAAAACGACTACCCGCAATGAATGCTTATAAAAAGCATTTATCAGAATATCCAATGCCAAAGAACTTTAACTTTTGGTATTTATTCGGCTCTCTTGCTATGTTGGTCCTTGTTAACCAAATCCTAACGGGGATTTGGCTTACCATGAACTACGTACCATCTGGTGAAGGCGCATTTGCTTCTGTGGAATACATCATGCGTGATGTGGAATACGGCTGGTTGTTGCGTTATATGCACTCAACGGGTGCATCTGCTTTCTTTGTGGTTATTTACCTTCATATGTTCCGCGGCCTGATTTATGGCTCATACCAAAAACCTCGTGAGTTGCTTTGGGTTTTCGGTATGCTGATTTTCTTAGTGCTAATGGCTGAAGCCTTTATGGGCTACCTTCTTCCTTGGGGACAAATGTCTTACTGGGGCGCTCAAGTAATTATTTCACTGTTTGGTGCCATCCCAGTTATCGGTGATGATCTGACATTGTGGATCCGTGGTGATTACATCATCTCGGGCGCGACACTAAACCGATTCTTTGCATTGCACGTTATTGCGTTACCAATTGTGCTACTGCTACTGATTGTCTTGCACGTTTTGGCGCTACATGAAGTGGGCTCAAATAACCCGGACGGTATTGAAACTAAGCTACCTAAAGGCTCAATGGGCGATGACTACAAAACGCAGTTCAAATTCCATGATTACTACAGCAAAAAATACGACATCATTGATTCGATACCTTTCCACCCATATGGAACGGTAAAAGATATGGTGGGTATAGCAGGCTTCTTCTTCTTGTTCTGCTACGTGTTGTTCTTTAACCCAGAAATGGGCGGCTATTTCCTTGAGCCACCAAACTTTGAAGCGGCGAACCCTCTGAAAACACCAGAGCATATTGCCCCAGTTTGGTATTTCACGCCGTTCTACGCCATCTTACGTGCGGTTCCTGATAAGCTGCTGGGTGTGGCTGCAATGGGGGCTTCAATTGTATTCTTATTTTTACTTCCGTGGTTTGACCGTTGTAAAGTTCGTTCTTACCGTTACAGAAGCAAAATCCATTTGATTAATATCATTCAGTTTACGATCAGCTTTATTGCGTTAGGCATTCTCGGTGCGCTTCCAGCAACGGCAACGTACACCTTGATGGCTCAAATCTTTAGTTTGGGATATTTCATGTTCTTCATTTTGTTGTATGTCTACAGTAAAAATGAGAACACCAAGCCACTACCGAAGAGGGTGACATTTAAATGAAAAAGTGGATTGTAGTACTTTTTGCACTGTTGCCATCCCTCGCGTTTGCGGCTGGTGGAAATGTGCATCTGGATAAAGCAAATAATGACCTCACCGATCAAGCTTCGCTACAAAATGGTGCGAAGCTGTTCATGAACTATTGTTTTGCTTGTCACTCAACGCAGTATCAACGTTATGAGCGTGTAGCGAATGACCTTGGTATTCCGGTTGATCTGGCTAAAGAAAATTTAGTTTTTGACCCGGAAGCAAAGATCGGTGACCTAATGGTTAACGCGATGCCGCAAAAACAAGCGGCTAGCTGGTTTGGCGCTCCACCGCCAGACCTAACCTTAGTCGCTCGTGTACGTGGCGCTGATTGGCTTTATACGTACTTGCGTTCGTTCTATGCTGACCCAAGTCGTCCGTTTGGTGTGAATAACACGACGTTCCCAAATGTCGGTATGCCTCATGTGCTCGAAGAGCTTCAAGGCATCCCAAGCCCAATCTTTGAGACTCATGTGGTTAATGGTCAAGATGTTGAGGTTGTTGTGGGAACTCAAACGGATGGGCGCGGCGAATTAAGCACTAGCGAATACGATGATGCGGTTCGCGACTTGGTTAACTTCCTTGAGTATTCGGGTGACCCAGTGAAGCTGGAGCGTCATGCAATGGGTTGGTGGGCAATGGCGTTCCTTGTGCTGTTTACCATTGTCGTTGTTTTGCTTAAGAAAGAGTATTGGCGTGATGTTCACTAATTGTGATATCATGTCGCGCTGATTCTAAATTTAGTTAACAATGGAGGCTTTGCCTCCATTGTTTTTTGTAAGTATTCCGGAGGGCTCCATGGCTGTAGCTGCCAATAAACGTTCTGTGATGACTCTTTTTTCTAGTGCTACCGATCTATATAGCCACCAGGTTCGTATCGTTCTAGCAGAAAAAGGTGTCAGTGTTGAGGTTGAGTTAGTGGATGAGTCAAACATCCCAGCAGAGCTTGCTGAACTAAACCCATATAAAACCGTACCAACTTTGGTTGATCGTGAACTAGCCCTTTACGATTCTAAGATCATTATGGAATACCTAGATGAGCGTTTCCCTCATCCACCACTTATGCCTGTATACCCGGTAGCTCGCGGTAACAGCCGTTTAATGATTTATCGCATTGAACGTAACTGGTATACGCTGGCTGAAAAAGTGGTAAGAGGAACTGCTGAAGAATCTGAAGCTGCACGTAATAAACTGCGTAATGACTTGCTGACACTCGCGCCAATCTTTGCTGAATATGAGTACTTCATGAGCGAAGAGTTTAGCTTGATCGATTGCTACTTAGCTCCGCTATTGTGGCGTCTCCCAGAAATGGGTATCGACCTTGTTGGCCCTGGTGCGAAAGAAATTAAAATATACATGAACCGAGTATTTGAACGTGATTCATTCCTGGCTTCTTTAACAGAAGCTGAGCGTGAGATGCGTTTAGTTCGCTAAGTTATTCATGGATATTACTAAAATGACGCCTCGCCGTCCTTATATGCTTCGTGCATTTTATGACTGGCTGGCAGAGAACGACCTTACCCCTCATATCGTTGTTGATGCAATGTTACCTGGGGTGCGTGTACCGCAAGAGTTTATTCAAGATGGACAGATTATCTTGAATATCGCCTCTAGGGCGGTAGGGCAATTAGAGTTAGGTAATGAAGCCATTACCTTTCACGCTCGATTTGGTGGAAAGCCGCACACCGTTATTGTGCCGCTTTATTCGGTTCAAGCCATCTATGCGCGAGAAAACGGCGCAGGTACGATGTTTGAACCTGAAGATGCCTATGCATCGATTGAAGGAGAAGACTTTGCTGAAGAGACACCCGTCTCTGGGCTAACGGTTGCAGAAGTACCGGTAGCGAAGCTTTCTGAAGAGTCGGTGTTGGAGTCTGAGCCTGATGGCGATGATGAGCCAGAGCCACCACGTACGAAAGGCCGACCAAGCCTTCGAGTCGTAAAGTAATAAAAAAAGACTGCCTTTGAGCAGTCTTTTTTTTCATCGGTATGTCTCATTCAAAACGATGTGACACAAGTTGCGTTAGTGGTTTACGTGCCTATAAGCGTTAGTGCCTATAAGCGCTAGTGCGTAAAAGACATTGCGAGCGCAGCGGCGATATTGCGAGATGTCATCTCAACATTAAATGCGGCTTCTTTTAGAGCGGTCGGTAGATCCGTTGCGCCGAGCACGACGCTATAAACGGCATCAATGCCGTGGTCATAAACAACGTGACAGTCTTTAGCCGTACTTCCTGCGATGGCAATCACAGGCACCTGTGTTTGTTTTGCTGTTCGCGCTACACCGACCGGTGTTTTGCCGTGAATGGTTTGGCTATCAATACGCCCTTCTCCAGTGATGACAAGATCCGCATCTTTAACTACATCACTTAAATTCACAGCGTCCATCACTATCTGAATACCTGGACGTAGACTTGCATTAAATAGTCCAAGGAATGCGGCTCCGAGTCCACCCGCGGCGCCTGCGCCAGGGGTATGCTTAACGTCTTTGCCATTTGTTGCTTTAATTACATCAGCATAGTGAGAAAGGTTAGCATCCAATATGGCGACCATTGCAGGTGTTGCCCCCTTCTGCGGGCCAAATACCGCTGATGCGCCTTTATGACCACATAACGGGTTATCCACATCACAAGCGATTTCCAGTTTGATATCACCTAGGCGCGGGTCCATATCCTCGGTGTGGATTGAGGCTAATTTGCTTAGTTCGCCACCTCCGTAGCCTAGCTCATTACCATTGCTATCGCGTAGTTGAGCACCCAATGCTTGTACCATGCCTAGACCTGCATCATTGGTTGCGCTGCCACCGATACCAACAATGATATGTCTCACCCCCATATCTAAAGCCGCCTTAATAAGCTCACCAGTTCCATAAGAGGTAGTGACTAGCGGATCTCGCTTATCTGCGGGGACAAGATGGATACCAGAAGCTGCAGCCATTTCGATCACAGCCGTTGAACCATCACCAACAAGACCTAAAAAGCCGTCAACAGGTGCGCCAAGCGGACCGGTGACATTAACGGAAATCAATTCTCCACCCGTTGCATCAATAAGAGATTGAACGGTGCCTTCCCCTCCATCAGCCATAGGCAGTTTGACGTATTCAGCATCAGGAAAAACCTGCTGGAATCCATTTTCTATGGCTTGTGCGACTTCCATTGCGGTTAAGCTTTCTTTATATGAATCAGGAGCAATTACTATTTTCATGATAATACCTTATACAAATAAACCAAATACACCGAACATCATGACGGAGACAAATGCGATCACTAAACCTACAGCCGATTCGTAAGGGATCAATTTTAGCCGCTCCTTAATGTCCATATGAACCGCACCGCCCGTAGCGTGGAAGAAGCTGCCATGTGGCATGTGGTCAAGTACAGTTGCGCCAGAGTGGATCATGGCTGCGCCAGCGAGAGCTGGGACGCCGAGTTCTAGAATGGTGCCGCTGAATACACTGGACGCAACAGCTGTACCGGCCGTTGTTGATGCCGTTGCTAGAGCCATCATGGCACCAGAGATAGGTGCTAATAAATAAGACGGTAATCCTGAAGCGGTAAGTACATCAATCAAACCATCTTTCAGCGCTGAGTTTGCAATGATGCCTGCCAGTGTCCCTGTCCCTAGCAACATCACGGCAACTGGCGCCATACGAGTTAGGCCCGAAACAGCAAAGTGGTTCGTGTCGGCGAATCGACCCATGACAACAGCGCCTATTAGGCCACCTAATGGCAGTGCGATGAGCGGGTCAACATTGATGCCTGCAATTGGTCGTAAAGAAAGCAGAGCGATGGCGACCATAGGGGCAACAATAGCCGCACTGAAGGAAGGCAGCTTAGAATGGTCAACAGCGACCACCTCGCTTTTTGTGACTTTTGAGCCCTTATTGATAAGCTTTTTAGCAATAAAGTACGCAACGAACATACCGCAAAGACCGGGAATAACACCGGCAGCCATGACGGAAGTCAGAGGGACATTAAAGGCGTCAGCGGCGGCGATAGCATTTGGGTTTGGCGACATAATATTACCGGCTTTACCACCACCGACCATCGCTAATAAAATCGCCGTTTTGGAAATATCAGCGCGATGTGCGATGGCTAGGGCGATAGGCGCAACAGTAATAACAGCAACATCCACAAACACGCCTACGGCGGTTAGGATCATAGTCGCGACCGCCAATGCCAATAAAGCGCGTGTTTCTCCCACCTTTTTGACAATCGTTTCAGCAATGGATGTGGCCGCCCCTGATTCAATCAACACACCAGCAAGCACGCCTGCTGCGAGTATACGAAGCACAGCAGTGACAATGCCTTGCGCACCACCAATCATGAGACTCACCGTATCGGTCAGTGAAACGCCGCCGACGACGCCGCCAACCAACGCGCCAATCATCATGCCATAGGCGGGTGGTACTTTTTTAAGTATGAGGCCAATAGCCACAACAAGGGCCGCTAAGGCGCCAAGAGTCGAAACTTCGATCATTATCAATTTTCCGTTAATTGTTATCAGTATTGTTAGGCGCAGAGTAACGCCCTGTTTTGAGCAAGGTTACCGATCGTATAGCGGTATTTCTTTATGCGAAGTGACAGATTTAGAGTGGAGATACACACATTAATTGTGCTGTTGCACAGTTATTGTGTGGGGTTATAGACATTTTAGGGCGAGATATAGTTGGATTTTATCCTCTAACTTGTTGATATCTAAGGATGTGATTGACTCGATCTTGTCTATTCGGTAACGAAGGGTGTTTCTATGAATATGTAGTGATTCACAAGTTTGAGCTAGATCGCAATTATGTGCAAAAAAGAGACGCAGCGTTTTGACAAGAACCTGTTTAGCGTCAGATTGAATGAGCTTTTCCAGGGGGGCCTTCAATTGTTGGGCGCGCCAGGGGTCATTCTTGATATTGCTGACCAAGACCGAAAGCTTGTGGTCGTGATAAAACAGAATGGATTTTGCTTTTGGTTCACTGATCGCCATCGTTGCTTTAGCTGTTTCATAAGACTTTGCTAGCCCGATAACGCCAGGGAAATAATCCCCAAGCGCCATCTGAATAGAGAAATCACATTCGTTATCGATTCGCCTCAGCAGTTTGGCGGCTCTTTTTTGTTCCTCTTGTCGGTTCCAAACAGAGTGACTCATGGTAATCGGCTTTAATACCACTATCTCATTCATCGATACTGATACGATACCGACAATGTTATCTCGCTCAGGAAACTCAAGCAGGTGTGTGAGGCGCTGTAAATGCTCTAATGTTAGTGTCTCTTTGGGTCTTGGAATGACCTTGATGACGGCGGCTACACGAGGTTGATCCAAGTCGAGATCTAACCGTTGAGCGATAGATAATAGTTGGCCTTCGTTCAGGCTGGTACCTTGAATAAGCTGTAATAATAACTCTTCTCTATGCCGTTTATCCCATTGAATTTGATGCATTAGCGCAGCTTGTTCAACAATGAGTTCCGCTGTCATTTTGACCAACTCCCCATAGCTACGAACCTCTTCTGGGGTGCCTGAAACCCCGACAACCCCAATGACGTTACCGTCGTAAATAATGGGTAGGTTGATGCCTTTTTTTACGCCAGATAGAGTGGAAGCAACGGCGTCATTAATCTCAATAATGCGGTTGTCTTTGATGGCTAAGAGTGCTCCATCATGGATGTGATGCAAACGAGCAGGATCGCTGGAACCAATAATGACACCACTGTCGTCCATAACATTGATCGAATGACGAATGATTTTTTTCGCTCTATCGACAATTTGTTTTGCTATCAGGGCGTTAAGTTGCATGACATCTTCTCTGTGCGACGAATATTTTGAGTATACCCGAGAACTTAAAAATTTGAGGTATAATCATTAGGTTATTGCTAAGAGACAACATGATGGAATTCGAATTTATTAAAAACTCACTGACAGGAGAATACCTAGTACGGTGTGAAATGGGGCATGAAGTATTAGCTCGTTTATTTCAAGAAGAGATCTCTACAAATGATCAGGTTATTACAGAGATTAAGAACCAACTTACCTCGGCGGCTCAGTATCCAAGCAAAGAGTTTCGCTGGGAAGGGAAGGAGATTTCATTGAGTATTCTTGAGTCTGAAGTACATGTATTTGAAAACTGTCTTAATTTTGATGTGACGAATGATAATGTCGAGGAGTTTGAGCTCTATAGCAGCGAGAGTTTTAGTGAGTCCGGCCTTGAAGATTTTAACGCAGTAATCAAGCAATGGGAGCGCTTTATTCACAATAGATAAAACGATTTGCACTTTAATAGTGCTCTTTGCTTGGGTTGCATTAATTTCGTGAACAGCTCGCACCATTATGGTGCGAGCTGTTTTCATTTCTATAACATGATTTCTATGTTTTCTTATTTTTCAATGACTTAAAAACTTGGCATGCACCTTGAAAGCTCTATTCTCATAACGGGATACAACACGGCGAAAGGGATGCTATGAAACTTATTAACGCGATTATTAAACCATTTAAACTGGACGACGTACGTGAGGCGCTTGCTGATGTAGGTGTTGAGGGTATGACAGTTTCAGAGGTCAAAGGATTTGGCCGACAAAAGGGACACACTGAACTTTACCGTGGTGCAGAATATCAGGTCGATTTTTTACCTAAAGTGAAGATTGAGATTGCAACGCACGCCGACAATGTCGACCGTGTTGTTGAGGCTATCTCAAATGCAGCGCAAACAGGAAAAATTGGTGACGGTAAAATATTCGTGTACGACCTAAGCCAGGCCGTTCGTATTCGTACTGGTGAAATGGATGCGGAAGCACTTTAAGGGATTGGAGACATTATGATGGAATTAGCAACGACTGTAAGCGAACTACGTTACGCGCTGGACACTTTTTACTTTCTTATTTCAGGCGCACTTGTTATGTGGATGGCAGCGGGTTTTGCCATGTTAGAGGCGGGTTTAGTTCGCTCTAAAAATACCACTGAAATATTAACCAAAAACTTTTGTTTGTATGCCATTGCTTGTACTTGTTATTTAGTCGTCGGTTATCACATCATGTACGTCGATAACGCAGAGGCGGGTTGGTTGCCTTCATTTGGCGCATTGATTGGTACGCAAGCTGAAGGGGCGGATCATTCACTTGAGTCAGATTTCTTCTTCCAAGTGGTGTTTGTTGCAACCGCAATGTCGGTGGTATCCGGTGCAGTAGCAGAACGTATGAAGCTGTGGTCTTTCCTTATCTTTGCGGTAGTTTTGACGGCGTTTATTTATCCTATGGAAGGGTATTGGACATGGGGTGGAGGCTTCCTAGCTGAAGCGGGCTTTAGTGACTTTGCTGGCTCTGGTATTGTACATATGGCTGGTGCTTCAGCGGCGCTTGCGGGTGTATTGCTGCTAGGTGCACGTAAAGGTAAGTATGGGAAAAATGGTGAAATATATCCAATCCCAGGTTCAAACATGCCTTTAGCGACGCTGGGTACCTTTATCCTATGGTTAGGTTGGTTTGGCTTTAACGGTGGCTCTCAATTGATGGTCTCTGATTTCGAGAATGCAACCGCAGTAGGACAAATCTTCTTAAATACCAATGCTGCCGCTGCAGCGGGCGCTATCGCCGCGTTGTTAGTTTGTAAGACCACATGGGGCAAAGCTGACCTGACGATGATTTTGAATGGTGCATTGGCTGGCTTGGTCGCGATTACCGCTGACCCGTTATCACCATCACCGGTTTATTCGGTTGCGATTGGTGCAGTGGCAGGCGTATTAGTCGTATTTAGTATCATCGGTTTAGATAAAATTAAGATTGATGATCCAGTGGGTGCTATCTCAGTACACGGTGTGTGTGGGTTCTTTGGCCTAATGGTGGTTCCACTGAGTAATGGTGACGCAACGTTTGGTGCTCAGCTTCTTGGTGCTGCGGTTATCTTTGCCTGGGTATTTGCTGCAAGCTTAGCGGTTTGGGCGGTACTTAAAGCGACGATTGGTATTCGTGTATCGGAAGAAGAAGAGCTGGAAGGTATGGACATGCACGATTGTGGTGTTGGCGCATACCCTGAGTTTGTAACTTCAAAATAAGATATTAAGCTGCATTAAAGTTACCAATGCATACACATACTGTTACATAGTTGATAAAAAACCTGTCCCTAGTGACAGGTTTTTTTATATCAGATCATTGTTTTCTAGCAGAAGATGCATATAATAACGCAACTGATAAACGTTCTCATTTTGAATTAAAGGAACTTAATAATGAAAAAACTGCTAGCCCTTTCAGCAATCGCCGTAGGATTTGCTGCACCAGCAATCGCCGCTGAAGAAGTCAACGTTTACTCTTACCGTCAACCGTTTCTTGTAGAGCCGATGTTCAACGAGTTCACTAAAGAAACGGGTATTAAGGTCAATGTAAAGTTTGCTAAAAAAGGATTAGCAGAAAAGCTACAACAAGAAGGTGAATACAGTCCTGCTGATGTCGTTCTAACAACTGATATCAGTCGCCTCGCTGAACTAACAGACAAAGACGTTGTTCAGGCTGTTGATAGCGAAGTAATTGCCGCTAATGTTCCGGCTCAATACCGAGATAAAGAGAACGAATGGTTCGCGCTAACACTGCGTACGCGTAATGTGTACTCATCAAAAGATCGCGTTGGTAAATTAGGTGATGACTTTAACTATGCCGATTTAGCCAAGCCTGAATATAAAGGCAAGATCTGTACTCGCAGCGGCAAACACCCGTATAACGTCTCTCTTGTTTCTTCGATGATCGCTCACCATGGTGAAGCGGAAACGAAAGCGTGGCTGGAAGGCGTTAAGGCTAACCTAGCGCGTAAGCCTCAAGGTAATGACCGTGGTCAAGTGAAAGCGATTAAAGAAGGCCTTTGTGATGTGTCTTTAGGTAACAGCTATTACCTTGGTAAGATGGTTAACGACAAAGAGCAAAAAGCGTGGGCGGATGCGGTTTACATTAACTTCCCGAATCAAGAAACAGAAGGTACACACGTTAATATCAGCGGAATGGCAATGGCAAAATTCTCGCCTAACAAAGAGAATGCCCTAAAGCTTATGGAATTTTTAACGGGTGATACCGCGCAACAAATGTATGCTGAAGTAAACTTTGAATACCCAGTAAAAGAGGGTGTTAAGCGCTCTGAACTGGTGGAGTCATGGGGTGACTATAAAGCAGATATGGTGTCACTTGATGACATCGCTGGCTACCATAGCGCTGCAATCAAATTGTTAGATGAAGTTAAGTTCGACCTTTAACCGATAAAAAGGGGTATAATGCCCCTTAATTGGTTCCGGTTACTGAACATCTCGACTCTATGTCGCCTGATGTATGTTTAGGCAATGAAAGAAAAAAATGTAGTTTGGAAAACCAGTAGTGGAGTGCTTACTCTGTTACTGGTTTTACCTATTTTAGCGATCTTCTATACAGCACTTGGTGAAACAAGTGACATCTTCTCGCACCTTTTTAATACGGTGATGCCGACTTACACCATGAATACGGTGTTGTTAGTCGCGGGTGTGCTTGTCCTTTCTTTATGTCTCGGTGTCCCTAGCGCATGGTTTATGGCCATGTGTAAGCTGCCATCGGAAAAAGTACTGCAATGGGCGTTGGTGCTTCCTCTCGCGATGCCTGGCTATATTATCGGTTATATCTTTACCGATTGGTTCGATTTTTCCGGACCGATTCAAATCTGGTTGCGCAATGTATTTGAATGGGGAGTAGGCGATTATTGGTTCCCCGATATACGAACAGTAGGGGGCGCGACGGTCGTCTTGTCTCTCGTACTGTATCCATATGTTTACCTGCTATGCCGCGCCGCTTTTATGGAGCAAAACGTCTCCTTACTTCAGTCTGCAAGATTATTAAAGTGCACGCCATTCGAAAGTTTTTGGCGCATCTCGTTGCCTCTTGCGCGTCCTTCTATCGCGGTTGGTTTGTCGCTGGTGGCGATGGAAACCATTGGTGACTTCGGCACGGTGAGCTACTTTGCCGTCAACACTCTGACAACGGCGGTGTATGATACGTGGCTAGGATACTCAAGCTTGAGTGCAGCCGCTAAAATATCGGCCTTAATGATGGTCGTTATTGTGCTGTTACTTGGGGCTGAGCGCTACAGTCGACGTCGACAGAAACTGTTTCAAAGCCAATATAATAGCCATGAAGATTTTCGTTACCAGCTCACTGGCTGGAAGAAGTGGTTTGCGGTTACTTGGTGCTGGGGCTTAGTGTCGATAGCCTTTATTCTCCCGTTAGGTCAGCTTGTCATCTATGCGTATAAGTATTTTGCGCAGAGTTGGACGCCTGAATTTCAAACCTACGCCATCAATAGTCTTAAGGTGTCAATCGCCGCTGCATTGATAGCCGTGCTGATTGCACTTGTCGTAAACTTCTACCGCCGATTATCGCCGAACACCTCTAGCCAAATTTTTATGCGAGCCAGCTCATTGGGTTACGCCGTTCCCGGCACTGTGTTAGCTATCGGTGTCATGGTACCTGTTATTTTCATGGACCACGCTGTTAATGATTTCGCTGTTTGGATGGACTGGAAGCGACCTGGGCTTATCTTTTCTGGGTCGATGTTTGCTATTGTTGTTGCCATGGTCGTTCGCTTTTCTGCGGTTGCTATTGGCAGCATAGAGACCAGTTTAAGTAAGATATCACCATCACTGGATATGGCTTCTCGTACGATGGGCTGTAAGCAAAATCAAATGTTGGCTCGGGTGCACTTTCCTCTTATCAAGCGTGGCATTTTGATTGCTGGGTTATTGGTATTCATTGAGTCGATGAAAGAGCTGAATGCCGCCTTATTGTTACGCCCGTTCAACTTCGAAACGCTCGCAACCTATGTGTATAACTTTGCTTCTGATGAACATTTGGAGCTGGCGGCGATGCCCGCTGTCTTATTAGTTCTCGTTGGGCTTATCCCTCTCATCATTGTTAATCGATCTCTGGAGCAACCCCACTAATGACAACCGCTCTGTCTATTGAAAATCTATCCTGCCAATATGAATCTCAAATGATACTGGAAGCTCTGTCGCTAGAGGTTAACCAAGGTGAAATTGTGTGTTTGTTGGGGGCGAGTGGTTGTGGGAAAACCACGTTACTCAAAGCGATAGCTGGCTTATTGCCATTGGCTGGCGGCACCATGACGCTGAACGACAATGTTATTGATGATGGAAAGACATGGTTGCCCCCTGAGCAGCGTAATATAGGTATGATTTTTCAAGATTATGCCCTGTTTCCTCACTTAACCGTTGCTGAAAACGTTGCCTTTGGACTCAAAGGTCACTCAAAGGGAATGCAGGATTCTATTGTTAATGACGCACTCTCTTTGGTGCACTTAGAGGCATTTAAAGCACGGTATCCACATCAACTGTCTGGCGGCCAACAACAACGGGTTGCCATTGCACGAAGCTTGGCTTACAAGCCCGATCTGTTGCTCCTAGATGAGCCATTCTCAAACATTGATACGCAGGTCCGCCATGAGCTAATTCGAGAGATTCGAAAGATTTTCAAGAAACAAGGTATTACCGCTATCTTTGTCACCCATAGTCGAGAGGAAGCTTTTGCTTTTGCAGACAAAATGGCAGTGATGAACGAGGGGGTCATTGAACAGTATGGCAGTGCTTCAGAGCTTTATTTTTGTCCATCAAGTAAATTTGTTGCCGACTTTTTAGGTGGCGGTAGCTATTTAGAAGCGACACATATTTTTGGCTCTACGTTTGATACGGAAATAGGACAGATAGCAGCGACATCTTGCAGCTTTATTGCCGAAGGTGCGACGTGTCAGTTGCTGGTTCGTCCACAACAAATCCAGCTTTCGTCTTCAGAGCAAAGCAGCATCCATGTGGTCGAGCAGCAGTTCATGGGCGACCATTGTCGTTATGTGGTGGATATCAAGGGTACACGTGTATTAGCTACCTCGATGGAAGCCTTGAATGTTGGACAAAGTGTGGCGGTAAGTGTCGAATCTCAAGGGATTGTCGCCTTTAGCTAAGACAGATAGTATCGAGTTAAGATAGATGCTATCGAGTGTTTTTAAGTTAAGTACGAGTAAGAATCCTGGGTTACTTTAAGCTGAGATTCGAACCCTAAAATGGGTAGCGAAAGACATAAAAAAGCCCGATAATTTCTCATCGGGCAAAATGTTCTCCACCTATAGGGTGTTTCTTGTGGCGGTGTTTACTGTTTACTTCGCGCTAAATAATATCGGCGCTACGATCAGGTAAACAGTCATTCGGTCCACAAGAAGTGAGGAAACAGAGACTACAATGACAAAAAGCCTTTCATCTGTTGAAGAACATGTTCGGCTTGTTCTTTATCTTCCATCTCACAGAAGATTCGTAAAAGAGGCTCAGTTCCCGAGAAACGAGCAATGACCCACCCCCCATTTTTGAAGTACACTTTCGCCCCATCCGCATAACTTACCTTATCAATATCGTAGCTAAATTCAGGTAACTGTTTTTCAATATAGAGTTTGTGATAAAGGCTATCCTTCTGTGCGGACTTGAATGTACAGTCGCCCTCTGCCGTGTACGCGTAACCATATTGAGAGTAAATATCGCTGAGTAACTCTGAGAGTTTCTTACCGGTAACACTCAGCATCTCAACAAGTAGGCTGGAAGCAAATACGCCATCCTTACCCTTGATGTGGCCACGAATGGTGAGACCTCCAGAGCTTTCACCGCCAATTAGCGAGTCGTCGGCTTCCATTTGAGCACTGATGTGCTTAAAGCCTACGGGTACCTCAAAGGCTCGCTGTCCATAGTGTGAGGCAATCTTGTCAAGCAGGTGTGTGGTTGCGATGTTACGCACGACAGACCCGGTCCATCCTTTGTATTCCAGCATGTAGTAATACAGCAGCATCAGCACCTCATTAGGGTGGATGAAATTGCCTTTTTCATCGATGATACCAAGGCGGTCTGCATCACCATCGGTACCGATGCCGATGTCATAGCCTTCTGCGGCGACAAGGTGTTTTAGGCGGTAAAGTGTCGCGGCGTTAGGTGAGGGCATTAAGCCACCAAAGTCGGGGTTTTTACCATCATTGATAACATCAACATCGCAGCGGCCATTGATCAAAACGGTTTGCAACGCATTCTTGGCTACACCAAACATAGGATCAATCAGCACTCGTAAATTGGCTTGTTTGATCGCTTCAATATCGATGAGGTTGATGATCGAATCTACGAACTGATTCATTGGGTTGATCTCAGTGATCTTGTGTTCTTGTATCGCGATGTCAAAGTCAAGGAGCCGAATTTGAGAGGCCGTTAAGGTTGCGATCTGAGATTCAATCTTCTCTGTGATGATCTCATCGGCGTCTCTACCACCCTCAATGAATACCTTAATGCCGTTGTAATCCGCTGGATTATGAGACGCAGTAATGCATGCTGAGTACGCACAATTCATTTCTTTTGCTTGATACATGACAATAGGTGTTGGCACAAATTTGTTAATAAAGCTGACTGGGATGTCATTGCCAGCCAGTACTTCTGCAAACCACTGGCCTGCTTTGTCGGATAAAAAACGTCGGTCATAGCCGATCACAAACCCTCGGTCTGCGACCTGTTCCTGATTGATTATGTTGGCAAGTGCTTGTGCCACGATTCTGACATTATCTCGGGTAAACTCTTCGCCAATAAATGCGCGCCAGCCACCGGTACCAAATTTAATCATAGCTTTCTCCTAACGAGCCCTGTCGGGCTCGTAATGTTGGTGAATCGATAGTGGAATTAACCCAGTACGACATGAACAAGGTTGACTGAGCCTTCAGGTTGAGGAGCAATCGCGCCGCTCGTATTGACGCCATTCAATGTGAGGGACTGCACGCCTTTGCTGACACCATTTGGATTTTCAACCTTGATTTGATACGTCGCGCCGCGCCACTCTCGCGTGACCTCAAAACCAGGCCAGTCGACAGGGATGCAGGGATCAACAATCAAGCCATCAAAACTTAACCTCACGCCGAGGATATAGTTGGTCGCGGCAAAGTAAGCCCAACCTGACGTGCCCGTTAACCAAGGGTGATTCGCTCGACCGTGATCCTGATGATCACGTCCCATCACGAATTGCACATAAGAATAGGGCTCAGTGATCCGGGTTTCTATGTTGTCATTTTGGTTGTAGGGGTTGAGTGCGTCGTAGAACTTCATTGCTTGGTCGCCACGGCCTAATTTTGCCTCAGCGACCCAAGCCCATGGGTTGGGATGAGAAAAGATCGCCCCATTTTCTTTTACGCCTTGATAAACACGAGTCACAAAGCCGATATCATCATTAGGCGTTGCAAATGACGGTGCATTGAGATGTAAGCCATAATCTGAATACAGGTACTCATCAACGGCGTTCATGGCTTTCTTGCCTCGCTCTTCCGTCACTGCGCCAGAGATCACCGCCCATGTGTTGGATTCAAGATGCACCTTTCCTTCAGCCTGTTGGTTGGTACCGACTTTATCGCCGGTTTTAGTGATACCTCGGATATACCAACCACCGTCATCATCCCAAAGATGAGTCTCACAGGCGTCTTGTACTTTTTTTGCCATCTGTTCATAACAGAGAGCGTCTTCAGATTTGTTTAAGTGCTTGGCAAGGTCGACAAACTCCTGCAACGCCCAGTAGTGAAGGAAGGCGACCATGGAAGATTCGCCACCGCCAAGATTAAGACAGTCATTCCAATCCGCTCTTAAGCCTTTTGCGATACCCGTCGCACCGACATGTTTATCGGTAAAATCCAATGCTGCTTTCATGTGTTCATACACAGTGGCATTACCGCCGTCAGCATAAGGGATGAGTTCGTCAAAGAACTCAGTCTCTCCGGTTTCCATCACATAGCGGCAAATGGTTGGGATCAACCATAAATGATCATCAGAACAGGTATCAGCAATGCCGTGGATCTTATCTTCGTCACTCGGCGTTGGAACCACGGTTGGCGATTTAGATGGTTCGACGTCGGCTTTCTCGGGATCAAACCAATCGGGGTCAAATAAGTGGAGGCCGTAGCCAGCTTTAACCTGACCACGCAGCAAGTCGATGATGCGTTTTTTCGTCATTTCAGGGTTAGAGTGCGGCACCGCCAATGCGTCTTGAGCGGTATCTCGATAGCCCAGTCCTGTGCGCCCACCGACCTCGATAAAGGAGGCAAACCGAGACCAGACTACACACGTTTCGGCCTGGTAGAGTGTCCATGCATTGAGCATGGTATCAAGTCCTTGGTTAGGCGATTTAACTTGGAATTTTGCGCAGCGTTCATCCCAGTGCGTCCGAATAGCCGCAAAGGCTTTATCAACCTCGCTAAGATCTTGATACTTCTCTCTCAGCCGTGCACCGTTGCCCTTGCCGATACCCAAGACATAAGCAAAACGCACCTCTTGGCCCGGTTGAATCGTGAATTGCTTATGCAGAGAACCACAATGGTTGTAACAGGTTTGTGTGTGATTAGAGCATTGACCACGCTCTACCGCGATGGGGTTTGATTCATCTCGGTAGAGGCCTAGGAAACTGTCTCGTTGGCCGTCATAGCTGTCAGGTTCAAACGTTGAGGCTAGGTAATAAAAGCCTTCTTTTTCATTGGTGTTGTAGAACAGGTCGTATTCAATCACGCCCTCCTGGTAATGAGTACCTGCGGAATACAGCGACATTTGATGGTTTTGATTGTCCGATGCAATGTGGCTAAAAGAGAACTCGACAAATGAAAAAGTACTAATGGTGCGCGGCTTATTACTGTTATTACGTAATACCACATCCCAGATTTCGGCATCTTCACCTTTAGGGATGAATAATGTTTTACTCGCCTCAATTCCGTTGTAATCACACTTGAATTTTGAATAAGACAAGCCATGACGCACTTCATATTGCGCTTCCTCTAGGCTCTTCGCGACAGGTTGCCAAGAGATAGACCAGTAATCACCTGTTTCATCATCTCTAAGGTAGACGTAGTGACCTGGTCTATCAAATGTTGCATTCGGTCTGAACTTAGTGACGCGGTTGTATTCTGGCGAATTGTAAAATGAATAGCCGCCTGCATTGTGTGAGATAACGGTACAGAACTTCTCTGTGCCGAGATAATTAGTCCATGGCGCTGGAACGTCGGGACGAGTGATTACATATTCACGATTGTCGTTATCGAAATAGCCGTATTGCATGAGTATATCCTTATGAAATCTAATCTTAATTTTCTAGCCGTGATCCTGGTCGTTAGTCTCGGTATGATCACCATTCTTGTTATCAAGTCAGCCTATTCTGACCAAGGAGGCCTGTATTGAATGCGTTGCCTGTCCAGCAAGGTTAAGTGCGGTTTTAGTCTTGCTAAAAAGTGTGAGTAATTTTTATTTAGGTTATGACTCCAAGCGGTTTCGGACAGGGCGAGTAAGCGTGGAAAAACCATATAGTCCAGGCGATCTTGATGGGCAATGAGCTCTGTCCACAGCGCGGCTTGGATACCTAATATGCGTTTATTAATGGGGTCATCATGGGCAATGTCCGACAGTGGTTCATACTGGTAAGCTTGCTCGAGTGAAATGACCGATGCCCAATCGACACCGGGTTCATCGCTGGTGAGCTCTTGAGCCATATCGAGATAGGTGGTTTGAGCGGGTTGAAGCACAACGTCGTAACCCATTTTTGCGCAATTGATGGCGGCCTCTTCACTTAACCACGAGTAAATAACGGTATCTTTACTGACTTTGTTACCAAAATGGGCTTCTTCCCAACCCAGCATTCGTTTACCGAGTGAGCGAAGTTTGTCCTCTGCGTATCTGAGAAGGTGCCCTTGCAGTTCTTTAGTGCTGTTATAGTCGTGGGTTTGCATGAGCTTTTGACAGCTTGGGCTGCTTGCCCAAGAACCAATTGGCACTTCATCAGCGCCGATATGCAGGTAAGGTGCTGGAAATAGCTGTGAGACTTCTTCCAATACGGTATCTAGAAATTGATACGTTCCTACAATACCAGGGGATAAGGTGTTATCGGTATAGTGCTGGACGCTACGGTAGGTAGAGCGATCATCGTGATCAACGAGCATCTCAGGCAGAGACTTAATGGCTGCTCGGCAGTGACCAGGGATATCAATTTCGGGTATCACTTGAATGCCACGAACGGCAGCGAACGCGACGATATCTTTGATTTCTTGTTGTGAGTAAAAACCGCCATATTTGTTCGAAATATGATGAAATTGTGGTTCTAACACTTCTTCTGGTCCGCGCCATGCGCCGATATCGGTCAGAGCTGGCAGTGCTTTTATTTCTATTCGCCATCCTTCATCGTCGGTAAGGTGCCAGTGGAATGTGTTGAACTTGTAGTGTGCCAATAGATTAATAAAGCGTTTTATTTCATCAACAGGCTGGAAGTGACGCGCGCTATCAAGCATGACACCACGGTAAGAAAAACGAGGTTTGTCTTGTATGGAAACAAACGGCACCGTTAATGTTTGTCTTGCTTCGTCAAAATGAAAAAGCTGGATTAGTGTGCTAGCCGCATAGATAAAACCAGCGTCAGATGTGGCTTCAATAGTGATACCTGAGCTATCGATATTGAGTTTGTATTCTTCTTTTGATAGCACAGGGCTGCGTTTGAAGTGAATGCCTTGTTGTCCAATGGACTTAGGCGTAATAGAAAATAAGCGTTCAACTTCTTGTTGTAGCCATTCGGCAGCGCCTTTACTCTCAGGGTGATCACAGGTGATCTGACTATACCGAGTGAGCTCAAACACGCCATCAGACTGTGTGAAACTCATTGGCTCAGGGATCAATTGGTGTGTATGTGAGTTAACATCAGGTGTTAGGGTGTGGTGGTGATGTGGGTCTTTCAGTACGATTGGCGATACGCTAACGCCTGCTCGAGATAGTGAGTCAGTATCTAGATACGCTTCTTTAATACCATCAGAAAGAAACCGGAAAGGGGCGGTTAAAATTGAAAACTCAACATAGACATGATGATTGGAATACAACACTGATTCTATTATATCGAGTGTACAAAAACTGCCTACTTGTGTGATCTGCCCACCTGAGATGCTACTTGGATCAATGTAGCGATCAAAGGTGAAACTTAGACGCCAATGTGCGTAGCTTTTTTCAGAAAGATTGTGCAGGGTTAAGCCAAAGCGACTGCCTTTCGTGTGGCTCTCTAGTACTGCGATATCGACGCGAAAATCCATAGTCATCCCCATTTAATATAGATTGTGCTGGCGTTGACCCGCCATCATCAGTGCCCCATCCATCGCGTCACCTTGCGGTTCGACTATCCAGCACTGCGCCTTTGGTGATAACCAATCATGGATGCGTTGTGCGATGCTGCCCATTAAACAGATACGCTGTGCACCTTGTTGATTCAATGCTGACAGGTACATCTCAATATCGTCAGCGGTGTGTTGAAGTAACGATTTTCCTAGCTCCTCGTTGAGCAATGCATAGTCGAAAATAGCGGGTGAAAATTGCCCATAATCACAAGGCAATGCCGTTTTGGACCATTCCACAATGCGATCGACATCGTGATCAAAATGACTCATAACCAGATCGGCCAGTGGAGACGGTGGCTTGATACCATCTTGAATTAGCAACACCTCTTGTATAAGGCGAAGCCCCATGATGGCACCGCCACCCTGATCTGAGATTGGAAACTCTCTACCACCCACAACAAACTGCTGGCCGTCCTTTAGCAATATTCCACATGATCCTGTGCCTGCAATCATGATCGCGCCATCTTGACCACGGTGTGCACCTAAGCACGCTCCGTATGCATCAGTATTAAGTGTCAGGCTGGCAAAGGGGTGTTCAGTGCTCATAAAGGCTTGATATGCCGCTTTATGTTCTGCCCCCGCGAGCGCTAAACCAACATGAACCTGAGACAGCGCATCGCGATTTAAGCCGCCTTGAACGAGAGCGGCTGTAACGGCTTTTATGACCGCAGACATCGCCACATCCGCCCCTAGCATAATATTGGCACTACCACTTTTTCCTTCGCCAATGCGTTCACCCTGTTCGGTTAGGATTCGTGCTCGACACGATGTACCACCGCCGTCGATACCAGCGATAAATTTAGGCATGGGAACGCTCCTTGAGGTGGTAGTGCTGATGAGTGAGCGCCGCAGCCAACAGGAACCAAGCCGCGTGTGGGATCCACTGTTCTCCCCAGCGCCAGTTTTGTAGCATGTCATCTTTTTGATTTGGCGGATTAAAGGCAATGTCGCCTTCATTATCGAATCCAGCGGTGATGCCGTTACAAATGCCGCCATGAGCATTAAAAAAGCCGAGGTTAGCCAAATACTCAGGGTTATTGTGGCCATGCCCGTCTAACATGCACATGTCGTAAGGGTTAGCGCCTAGAATCCAGTTCATGGCGTTAGCGGCGTAGTTTTCAAGCTCTTCTTTTAACGCTGAATTATCGAGTTGAGATTGCACGGTAAGCGCCATCGTAGCTAAAGACGCAAGACGGGCGTTTTCCCCTTGCCACCAATATCCAGATTCGTTGTTGTGAGGAATAAAGAAAGCGCTGCGTTTTACACCATCGATTGGTTTTGTGTATTGGCGAGGGTAGCCAAATGGGTTAAACACCTCTTGAGTGATGGTAAGTTCGAATTGACACGCTTCTTGTATGAGCTGAGTAAATCGCTTGGCTCGAGAGGCATCATCTTCTATTAGTACATACTCATTAAGTGCGATAACCGGTAACCCAGCTTCTGCGGCATGATAATAAGGACGAGAACCGTCCGTATTGCTTGACCAGTAGAATGCATACTGCTCATCGTGTGCGGCGCGCTTTGCGAGCGCCTCTGCCCAAGACCTTGCTTCCGTTAGATACTGTTTTTGGTTGGTTGAGCGATACAGTTCAACGCTGGCTAATAGCGCGCAGTACTCGTCGATGATGTTTTCGATGCCATCATCGAGGTAGTGTGTATTGTATTGTTTGAGGTGGGCATAACCCGCTTCGGCCGCGGCTAAAAATTGTTGGGCCTTGTCTGGTGCCACGTTGGCGATGAGACTCGCTTTCGCTAATGCAGCAATCGACATCCCACCACCTTGGCGAAAGCCAGCCTGATAGTCCGACTTTTTGTGCCCAAGCTGTGTCTCATAGGCGCAGATTTCGCGTTGCTCTGTGTCTTTACTCCATTTATCAAACACCGTCATGTAGAAGTAACCATCGGGGTGCTGCATGCGAAGCAAAAATTCAGCCCCAAAACGCGCTTCTTCATGCACTCTTGTTTGAACAAAAGAGTGCGCCAAGCTGTCGCGTAAGACCTCTTCGGCTTTAAGCAGATTCCACACCACCATTGGGGTTTGTTGAGGATTGAGATAATTGGCGTAGGACAAATGACTTAAGTACTTACTTACATCACCTGAGGCGTCATACCATCCTCCATGAACATCAATGCGTTCGTGGCTATTGACCACTTTCGCTGCGCGGTCTGCGTCATCAAAGATACTGCCACTGCATCGCTGGGATTTGAAATAATGGATGATGTCTGAAAAGGCACGATCCATAAGCTGGTGGTCACCAATTTTAAAGGTGTGTGAGTAAGCCGATTGGTAGCTGAGATAATACTCGCCAGGTAACTGACACTCGCTAAAATCAATCTCAAAAAAGTACCCCTGATGCCAGTTATCAACGCGAGAACCTCCTGATAAAGGGATCTCCAAAATCCTGGCGTGGCTTGTTGCGTTGATTAAAAAAGCACTGCCGATTTCGGTGAGCGCATCCTCAGACATAAGGACCGCACATTTAGTGCCTGTTGCCTGATAACCAATGTGGTTTGTTAAAAATTGCATGATGTGTCCCAGCCAGCCGTGTCACTAGGCCCCGTGTATGAGCAGGCCCAATGATTGGTTTTTGTCGTAATTAGCTTTTGTATAAATAAATTAGTTTTCGTATAAGTAGCAGCGTACAAAGTGGTTTTCAGCCAGTTTGGTGACGCTTGGTAAGGCTTCTGAGCAGCGCTTGGTCGCGTGCGCACAACGTCCAGAAAAAGGGCAGCCGATGGATTGAGGTGTCCATAATGGGATTTCACCTTTATTGCCTTTTAGCTTTTCGTGGATAGATTTAGCGGGATCGGGTACCGCGGAAACCAAGAGTTGTGTGTAAGGGTGTTGAGGGTTAGCGATGACCTCATCGGTATCCCCCCATTCCACCATATGACCGACGTACATCACGGATATGTCCTCTGCGATATAGCGAGCAGTGGCAATATCATGTGTGATGTAAAGCAAGGACATTTGCTTCTCGAACTTCATCTCTTCCATGAGGTTCAAAACCCCTGCGCGAATAGAAACATCGAGCATGGATGTTGGTTCATCGGCTAAGACGACTTCGGCACCAATCGCAATGTTTCTTGCGAGGTTGACACGTTGACGTTGCCCACCAGAAAGTTGATGCGGATATTTAGCGGCTGTTTCTTTCGCAGGAATCAATCCAACTTGCTCAAGCAAGTCATAGATACGTTCTTCCAGCTCTTTTTTATTGCGCTTGTTGACCTTGTTATGGATCAGCAAAGGGCGCGCAATGTGGTGGAAAATGGTGTGGGTAGGATTGAGTGATCCAAACGGGTCTTGCCACACCATTTGTACACCTTGGCGATACTGAGTCAGCTCAGCTCGTTTAGTAATATCTTGTATATCACGGCCACGATATTTAATTTCACCACCACTTGGTGCATACATTTTTGCGATCATCTTGGCGGTGGTTGACTTACCTGAACCCGACTCGCCAACAACGGCCAGACCACGACTCTTATACATCTTGAATGACACGTCATTAATGGCACGCATCATTGGTTGAGACAGTGTATTGCTGTTAATTGGAAAGTCTTTTACGACGTTGTTGCCTTCAATTAGCAGTTCACCATAGTTGCTCATATTCATCTCCAGAAATGGTATTGTGGCTTATTTTTTACTGGTGGCTGTCTATGACAACGCTTCAGTGACCGCGATATGTTCGCCGTATAAATGACAGTTTGAGAAGCGATTCGCTTCTATCTGACGCAGCTGAGTAGGTATCTTGGTACAGGCCTCATGCACGCGTTCACAGCGAGCTTGGAAGCGGCAACCTTGTGGGATTTCCAGCAGGTTAAGTGGATTACCAGGAATACCAGTTAGCTTTGTCTTAGGTCCCGTCAATGGAGGAAATGAACTTCCCAGCCCTTTGGTATAAGGATGGTAAGGTGATTCTAATATTTGCTTTGAGGGTGCTATCTCGATCAGTTCACCGGAATACATGATCCCGATACGGTCGGAGAACTCCACCATCAATGAGATATCATGGGTGATGAATAAGATAGAAAAGCCAAACTCTTCTTTCAGGGCGTATATCTTCTGTAAGATCTCGCGCTGCACGACCACATCTAACGCTGTTGTAGGCTCATCCATAATGATCATTTTTGGATTGAGCGCGAGCGCGATGGCAATAACAAGACGCTGACGCATGCCGCCAGAAAACTGGTGGGGGTAATCATTCAGTCGACTTGGATGAATATCGACGATCTCAAGCAGCCCTTCAGCACGTTTCTTCGCTTGCTGGCGTGTCATGTTGGTATGGCGCATGATGACATCGCAAAATTGCTCTTCGATGGTGAGTACTGGATTTAGCGCATTCATGGCGCTTTGAAATACCATCGACATCTCGCTCCAACGAAAAGTCTGCATGCGCTCATCACTGTACTGCAAGATATCTTCACCGTTGAAAATAACCTGCCCTGAGCTGATATAAGCGGGCGGCTTGTGTAAGCGCATGAGTGAGAATGCAACGGTTGACTTGCCACAGCCTGACTCCCCAGCAAGGCCAAAGACCTCACCCGGTGCGATATCGAAACTGACGTTATTACAAGCTCGTACATCACCGGCATCGGTAATGTAATCGACGCAAAGGTTGCGGATTGAAATTAGTGGATTAGGCATCATTAACGGTCTCCGCTCCAAAGTGCATTCTGTGGTGGAAGTTCAGGTTCACGAGTATCTTTGTCTTGCTTAGCGAGTTTTTTCCAACGCTTCATACCTTTGTGAGAACGAAGTTGCGGGTTGGCAATCTCATCAACAGCAAAGTTAAGCAGCGCTAAACCAGTCACGAGGAGTATCAGAGCAAAACAAGGTGCGAGCATTTCCCACCACGCGCCAATCAACATCGCCGATGAGGTTTGAACGTTGTAGAGCATGATGCCCCAGCTGACAGTATTCGGATCGCCCATCCCTAAGAAAGAGATGATGGCTTCCATTGAGATCGCATACATGACGGAACCGATGAAGCTCGCGCCAACAATCGAGATTAGATTCGGGAGTAGCTCAACAAAAATAATACGCAGTCTTGATTCCCCAAGGACTTCCGCTGCTTTTACAAACTCTTTTTCGCGTAGTGAAAGTGTTTGTGAGCGAATAACCCTTGCCCCCCAAGCCCAGGACATAAAGCCTATCACCAGAGAAATGGTTAATGGTCCGGCTTCGCCGATAAAGGCGGCGACCACAAATAATAAAGGGTACTGAGGAATAACCAGCATGATATTCATGGCAGCTGTTAGTACATCGTCGACTTTTCCACCAAAATAACCGGCTGAAATACCGATAACGGTTGCCAAAATGCATACGGTTAATCCAGCACCGAAACCCACCATTAAAGACACACGAGCGCCATAAACGACCTGTGACCAGACATCACGTCCCATACGTGTCGTGCCCAATGTGTGGTCGGCTTTTTTTGACATAAGCAGTGCTCGGCGATTGTCAGCCAGATTTTCAGCGACCCATCCATCCGGATTTTCTTGTGCCATTTTGACAACAAATCCAGGGTATTCATGAGGGTTTCCGGTGCGTTTATCTGGTGCATGCTTAGTAATTAATGGCGCTGCGATTGCCATGAATATGAATAAACCAACAATAATGAGTCCAATACGAGCGGTGGTATTTCGCCATACGAGAGAAAGGAATCCTTTCATAATTATTTGCCTCCTTTGCGTAGGCGGGGGTCAAGCACGACATACAACATGTCAGCGACTAAGTTAAAGAACAGCATAAAGAGCGTCATGATAAGCAGTTGGCCCTGTAGGACTTGATAATCACGAGCATGAATCGCGTTAAGCATGACACTGCCTAAACCGGGGTAGTTAAAGATGATCTCGATGATGAGTTGTCCACCAAGCGCCATGCCTAGAGACATAGAAAGTGCGGTGACACTTGGCAGCATGGCGTTTCGAGCCGCATAGTTGAAAACGACACGGTTTTCGCTTAAGCCTTTGCCTTTGGCCATCGTGATGTAGTCTTCGTTGAGCAGGTTAATCATGTTGTTACGCATGTTGACGAGGAAGCCACCAATTTGAATGATCGTTGCACAGATAAGGGGCAGAACGGCGTGATACAGCACGTCTTTAATGAATGCCCAGCTGGTCCAGTCGGGTGTGGTACCGGCGGTATAGGCATAACCGGTGGGAAACCACTTAAGGCCGATAGCAAAAATGAACAGTGCTAACATCGCGATAACGACCTGTGGAATTGCTTGAATAATCAGCATTCCAGGGGTGATAAAGGTGTCAAAGCGACTGCCTCGTTTCCAAGCTGCGAAGATACCCAGTACCGATCCTACAGAGAAAGACAGAACGACAGCACAACCAGCAAGAAACAGAGACCAGCCAAATGCACTGCCAAGTAAGCTGTTTACTGATAAGGGGAAAAACTGCACTGAGGTACCAAGCTCCCAGCTCAGAATGTTTTTCATGTAAGCGAGATACTGAACAAAGTAATTACCATCTACGAAGCCGAGCAACTCTTTCATTGCAGCAATTCGCTCTGGGGTAATTTGTACCGTAGTATGCGCGAACATCATGGTGACGGGGTCGCCAGGCATTGCGCGTGGAATAATAAAGTTGATAGTGGCCGCAACTAAAAGCGCCATACAATAAAAGGACAATCGTCTTAAAAAATAACCCATAACTTACACCTTGTTTACCCAGCATCTTACTTGCCGGTATTGCCGTCCATAACATTGAGACGAGCTATCCCCTGACGACAAACGCCACACATTCAATTGAATATAAAAAGGGGATGAAAGCGGTACGGAAGTACCGCTCTATTTACTGATGATTTATTTAACTGGCTTTAGGTCCAGTACGTGTAGCAAGCGCTCAGGGATACCAGCCCAGATATTTGGACGGCCTTGAGGGTTTTGCTCATTCCACCAACCTGTGTAGCGAGTGGTGTTATATTGGAACATGTAGGCGCCAGACATGACGGGTACTGTTACTTGATCCTGAGCGATGATTTTTTGAATACCGTGAGCGATCTTCATTTGCTCATCTTTATCAGCCGTTTTATAGAAGCTGCTTAGCAATGAATCTAGGTCTGAGTTTTGGTAAAAATGCATCGCAAAACGTGGCATACCATCACCGTGTTGCAGTGTTGAGTTGTACGCGCTGTTCCAATATGTGTAAGGGTCGGCACCATGGAAATAGTTGGTGTATGCGACGTCGTATGAACCCTCAAGCATTGATTGGTTGTAGACGGAGAAGTCAGGGGTACGAGCTTTCGCTTTGATACCAACCTCAGCAAGTTGCTCAACAGCAAGTTGTACCGTGTTGTTGAAATCAGTCCAACCATTTGGCGATTGAATCAACAGCTCAAAAGACTTACCTTCTGGCGTATCAACAAAGCCATCATTATTGACATCTTTAAAGCCCGCTTTTGAAAGCAGTGCTTTTGCACCCTCAACGTCATAAGAGTTATAACCCTTAAACTTATTATGTGTCGCTTCATCAGACCAAGCGGTAAAGGCATAGCCCAAGCCCGATGCGAAGTCGTTCACCGTGCCACCACCGTAAAATGCAATATCAATGATGGTTTGGCGATCAAGCGCCATTGAGAATGCACGACGGAAATCAACGTTGTTGAGTGCTTCATTTTTAACTTCATCTGGGTTCTTAAAGTTAAGCATGAACGCTTGTGTACCTGATGGCGGGTACCAGTAGTGATGATTAGGGCTTGCCGCAGCGTAGGTGCGGTCAATATCTGGAATAAATGATGACGTCCAATCCATCTCAGAGTTGACGACCTTACCTAAGAACTGGTCATTATTAGCAATCTGAGGGACGCGTAAACAATCCACTTCTAGGTTGTCGGCATCCCAGTAGTTCTCGTTGCGACATTGAACGTAAAGCTGGCCTGTAAAGGTATCGATCTCAGTAAATGGACCAGAACCGACAGGGTTTTCATTAGTAAACGTAGCTGGGTCTTTAATATCTTTCCAAACATGCTCAGGAACGACAGGGACCTTTACGATCTCATAAGGGACGTTTGAGTTGGCTTCAGTGAGATAGAATTTTACCTGATGGTCATTAAGCTTCTCGACTTTTTCTACCCAAGAGTTAATACCGCTTTGATCAAGCTCTGGTTTTGACTTAACAAGATTGAATGAGAAAAGAACATCGTCAGCGTCAAAACTTTCACCATCAGACCACTTCACGCCTTTACGAATGTCGAAGGTGACCGTCATTAGGTCATCTGACATTTCAAAGCCTTCTGCAAGACGGAATACCGGTTTATTGCCGTGCATTTCATTGAAGACAACTAAAGGCTCATAAATAAAGTCGGTGGTAGTATGTAGGTTTGTTGCACCCAAATATGGGTTGAAGTTACGAACAAAGGTATTGAACTCTTTCGGGTGAACCGTCAGTTCATTGCGCTCTGCCGCCGCTGCTACAGAGCTGAATCCGGTTACCGCTGTGGCAATCATTGCTGTCGCGAGTGCTGTTTTTTTAATATGCGCAAGCATAGCTATTCCTTACTATTTGCTTTTGTTTCACTGGGTAAACATTGGAGATTTACCCTCACGTTTTGCTAAAGCCTACCTCTTGTGTTTGTGTCCTGAAGAGTGGCCTGTAAGCCTTAGGCACTACTAGAAAACACCTTAAAGAAAGATTTATCAATTACGCTCTCCGTCAAAAACGTCCATTTTGGGCCTAGTGTTGTCAAAAACGTTAAAACCACAGCCTTTTGCTGGTTTTTTGAGCGATGAGATAGGGTGATATCAATCACATTCAATAATTTTATATTCTTGTTTGTTAGTGTTCACTACGGCTTTGTTCTTTTTTATTCAGTGCTTCGTGGTGTTTGTTGAAAATGGTGATGGTTGTCACGTTGAGAATTGACACGTTAATTTAACTTGATAATTAGTAATGGCAATTTGTTGTGATTGTGGTCGCAAACTGGTTATTTACTCCTGGTTTCGAGGCTGCAATTTGCAATTTTCATCCCTCTATTGCCTTGTCATGACACCAATAATATCACTTGTTTCGTATCGTACAAAAAGAGGCGTCAGGAAGCAGGATGGCATGTCAGGGGTAAAAAGGCGCTGTGGGGGCTGCCTAATTTCGAGCTAAGTGTTGGTCATCTTAATAGAATGGTTAAGCATTGCTTTACCGTGGTGAGAGGATGTCATGGTCACGAGTAAATGAGCTAATAGGTAGGGCGTTTGGAATAAAGGAGAGCACTCGAAGTCTTTCCGGCTTCGGTAGTTTACAACAAAGTCTCTGTCCAAAGGTGCGTCAGCGTATGATCTTTTTCAGGACAGAATAGGTTCTGGCATGTTATTGCTCTCAAAAAAATAACCGTCATCCCCTTGAAAAAGGGGATCTTCATCAGCGTGTTTGAGAGCCTAATATTGAAGACGAATTTTTAGCAGCTGGTTTGTACTAGCAAGTGTTTTTAACATTAAGTCTGTCAGAAGACTTACTTTGCTGTTAATGCGACTCCATCAAAATGAATGCCTACCCAACCGTGCTGAATGAAGTTACGAATGTTGGCATGATCGCTACCATTAGGGTGTTTTAAAACGTCGTCACGATAGAATTGACCAAAACAAGCGAGCGTTGATGATTCATCTAACCCTTGAGCCTGAGCAAAAGCAAAAATCTTACAAGACCCATTATTTTGTCCTGCTTGATTTTCGGTTTCTCCGTTTACGAAGCGGACTGGGTTAAACTTAAAATGCTCGTCAATAACTTGCATCGTTTGCTCAAACATGACTTCATTAGGCTTTGTAGCCAGTAACTCTAGAAATTTATCCATATTATGTTCTCCCTCGTGATTCATCAGAGCCCGTACTATATCATCAGGCCAATCGAAAGTGAGTAACAAGTAGAAAAAGTACTTGTTGATGGACAGTTACGTTCCTACAGTTTTATTTCGGCAGCTCGTTATTTACAAATTTGAACGGTTCAAAAACGTGTCAGCTCTGTCTTCGCTAGCGCAGAATGAAGTTTGGACTGTAACTGCTCCCACAAATAAAGACTAACCGTCACCCCTTGGAAAAGGGGGGGAGCTTCATCAGCGCGTCGTGAACAGCTTCCTAGTACTTGGTTTTCGTCAGCGCAGAATAGACTTTGGCATGTGACTGCTCCCACCAATCAAAATAACCGTCATCCCCTTGAAAAAGGGGATCTTCACCAGCGCGTAGTGAATTGGTTCTTAGCACTTGGTTTGTATTTCAAGTGAGTTGCTCGCTTTGAGTCATCTTTGTTTCCACAAGGATGATGACTTAACTTCGGTGGGTCATAGAAGAGTCGTCAGTCATTTATATTTCGCTTGAATGTCGATACTTCTTGAATGGTATTGTGCTAGAGCAAAGAGAAAACTCAATGCGTCTAATGATGAGATAAATCATTTGAGGTAGAAGAGGGTGAGCTTAGATTTTTTGCTATAGAAGAGCAGAAAAGCAAAAGGCCTGAGAAGCAATAATGCTCTCAGGCCTTTCTGTATTTGGTGGCCCCTCGCAGACTTGAACTGCGGACCAATCGATTATGAGTCGAGTGCTCTAACCACTGAGCTAAGGGGCCTTATAGGGAAGAGATTATAGGGGATGGTAGGCAAGCTGTCTAGACGTAAGCAGGGCTAATTGCGCTTGCTTTTTAATCACTTAAACCAATAGACACAAAAAAGGTGAGCTAGTGCTCACCTTTTGTCTGATTTATGCGGTTGTTACTCGTCTAGGAAGCTGCGCAGAGTCTCTGAGCGGCTAGGGTGACGAAGTTTACGCAGTGCTTTCGCTTCGATTTGACGAATACGTTCACGTGTTACGTCGAACTGTTTGCCCACCTCTTCAAGAGTGTGGTCAGTGTTCATATCAATACCAAAACGCATACGAAGTACTTTCGCCTCACGAGGAGTCAGACCCGCTAGAACATCTTTCGTTGCAACTCGTAGGCTCGTCATTGTCGCGGAGTCTAGAGGCAGCTCGAGAGTCGTATCTTCGATAAAGTCACCTAGATGCGAATCTTCGTCGTCACCAATTGGTGTCTCCATTGAGATTGGCTCTTTGGCAATCTTAAGAACCTTACGGATCTTGTCTTCAGGCATTTGCATACGCTCTGCCAACTCTTCAGGAAGAGGCTCACGACCCATTTCTTGAAGCATTTGACGAGAAATACGGTTCAGCTTGTTGATCGTTTCGATCATGTGTACCGGAATACGAATGGTACGTGCTTGGTCCGCGATTGAACGTGTGATTGCCTGACGAATCCACCATGTAGCGTAAGTCGAGAACTTATAACCACGACGGTATTCAAACTTATCAACGGCTTTCATCAAACCGATGTTACCTTCTTGGATTAGATCCAAGAATTGTAGGCCACGGTTGGTGTACTTTTTAGCAATCGAGATTACCAGACGTAAGTTCGCTTCAACCATCTCTTTCTTAGCACGACGAGCTTTCGCTTCACCGATAGACATACGACGGCTGATGTCTTTGATATTTTGTACTGAAAGTGACGTTTCTTCTTCGATAATATCCAGTTTTTGGATAGAACGACGAATGTCATTTTCGTAGCGACGAACTTTTTCAGCGTACGGCTTATCAGAGCTGAGTACTTCGTCAAGCCATGCGTCATTTGATTCATTGCCAGTAAAGAGGGCAATGAATGATTTTTTCGGCATTTTTCCGTATTCAACAGCCTGACGCATGATCAAACGCTCTTGAGTTCTTACGCGATCCATTGAGGTGCGTAGCTCTCTTACGAGGTGATCAAATTGTTTTGGTGTTAAACGGAATTCTTTGAAGACTTCTTGTACAAGGCCGTGAGACTTAGCCACTTGTGGGCTGTCGTATCCGAATTCGTTGATAACAAGCTGAAGGTCTTGGTAAGTGTTACGCAGAGCCGTGAACTTCTCTAAAGCAAGTTCTGGGTCAATACCTTGATCTTCTTCTTCCTCATCGTCCTCGTCAGAGTTGTCTTCGCCTTCTTTATCTTCGTCAGCAAGATCAGTTTCAGCAAGTTCTGAACCGATGTGTGTGGCGGTTGGCGCGGTTGTACCATCGTCATCAGGATCAACGAAGCCTTGAATGACATCGGTCAGGCGCAACTCTTCGGCTTGAACTTTATCAAACTGCTCAAGAATATAAGGAATAGTACCTGGGTACTCAGCAACAGAGGCTTGTACCTGGTTGATACCATCTTCGATACGCTTAGCAATATCGATTTCGCCTTCGCGAGTCAACAACTCAACAGTGCCCATCTCACGCATGTACATGCGGACAGGATCGGTGGTACGGCCAATTTCACTTTCTACGCTTGAAAGCGCGGCAGCAGCCGCTTCGGCAGCATCTTCATCGGTGATAGACTGTTCATCACTCAGTGCAAGGTCATCGGCATCAGGGGCAGTTTCTACCACCTTAATACCCATGTCATTAATCATCTGAATAATATCTTCTACCTGCTCAGAATCAACAATCTCTTCAGGTAGGTGGTCATTTACTTCTGCGTAGGTCAGATAGCCTTGTTCCTTGCCCTTGATGACAAGCAGTTTTAGCTGTGACTGCGGATTTTGCTCCATAGACGATATCCAACTTAGATCTAGTGAAGGGTTTAGTATGCGAAATGCAAACCGTTAATAGTAACAAATTTATTTATTGCTGACTAAACAAATAGGGTTACGCTTTTAAATCTAGCATCAAGGCCAGTAGCTCCCGTTTTTCATCGACTGATAAGCCGACGCTTCTTTCTTTAGCTTGCAGGTTTTCGATTTGTTGTTCCACGCATTGGGCTAAAATTCGGTCCAATGAGTCAATAAATACATCTTCTTGATTGTCATCGTCAACCTGGAGATCCCAGCTTGCGAGACGAGACAGAAGCGCCTCATTCTTAGTATTACGCCAATGTTCAAGCAGTTGACCTGTAGTCATATGGGGGTGTGCTTGACACTTATCAACCACTTCGCCCAATAAAATTAACCCAGGAAGTGATAAATCTCTCACTGTTGAGAGATCCGGTACCATTTGAGCATAGCTCGGATTTTGCAAAAGTAGAGCGATTACATCACGCATTGGTGTTCGTTTGATCACTTTTTGCGGTTGTGGTCGTGTTTCTACGTTGGTTTTGCGAGCGCGCCTGAGTTGATTATCAAAGCCTGTTCGTTCATCTAAGCGCTTTTCTAATAACTCCTGAAAGTAAATATCAGGAATTTTATTGATCAATTCGCTCGAAAGGGCGCGTAAGGCTGATTTTCCTTCATTCGACCCTAGATTGAGCTTGTTTAGCTCAATAAGGTTATCGAATAAATAAGAAGACAATGGTGTCGCGTTTTCAATTTGTTGCTCTAGTGCTTCTTTTCCGTACTTACGTACATAGCTATCAGGGTCTTCACCATCTGGCAAAAATAGAAACTTCAAGGTGTTGCCAGATTTTAGGTGTGGCAAGGCATTCTCAAGCGCTCGCCAGGCCGCGTCTCTACCGGCTCTATCACCATCATAACAACACACCACGGTGTTAGTTTGACGAAATAACACCTGCAGGTGATCGCCTGTTGTCGATGTTCCGAGCGAGGCTACTGAGTAATCAACGTTATATTGAGCTAGCGCAACCACATCCATATAGCCTTCAACCACGAGAATATGTGGTGGCTCACGGTAAGCTTGCAGGACTTCATACAAACCATACAGCTCTTTGCCTTTATGGAATATCGGTGTTTCGGGAGAATTGAGATACTTGGGCGTATCGTTACCAAGTACACGACCACCAAATCCAATTACACGACCACGTTTGTCCCTGATAGGGAACATGATGCGACCACGAAAACGGTCGTATCGATTGCCTTTGTCGTTTTCTATCAGCATGCCACCGGATACAAGCATATCCTGAGTGGCTTTTTGTTGGCCAAAATTCTTTCTTACGTTGTCCCATTCATCAGGTACGTACCCGATGCCAAACTTTTGAACGATTTCACCAGAGAGTCCACGACCTTTAAGGTATTCAATCGCAATTTTGTTGCTCGATACCTTGAGTTGATCTTTGTAGTATTGCCCGATAGCGGTCATGAGATCATACAAGGATCTTTTTTGTTCGCTGTTGGCCGTAGGCCCTTTGGTAAAGCCGCTTTTGCCGTTGGTTTGCTCTCTTGGGACCTCTAATCCTAGAGATGAGGCAAGTTCTTCTATTGCTTCTACGAACTCAAGACGATCGTATTCCATTAGGAAATCAATCGCGTTTCCGTGTACACCGCAACCAAAGCAATGGTAGAACTGCTTGTCTTGGCTGACACTAAATGAGGGCGTCTTTTCATTGTGGAAGGGGCAGCATGCGCCGTAGTTCTTACCTTGTTTTTTTAGTTTTACACGTGCATCAACGATGTCGACAATATCGAGTCGAGCAAGCAGGTCGTCAATGAAGTTGCGGGGGATGATTCCAGCCATAAAACCTTTTTACAAGAAAGAGATAACCCTTTTTACTAGAGTTGAGATACAAACAAGCCGTGCACTCCAGAGGATAGCACGGCTTGTTGCAATTCGATTGGGTGACTAAGCCAGTTTAGCGCGAACTAAACCACTTACTTTACCCATGTCTGCTCGGCCTTGAATCTGCGGCTTCAGCACGCCCATTACTTTGCCCATGTCTTGCATGCCAGCGGCACCAGATTCTGTAATAGCACTTGCGATAAGCGCGCTTACTTCGTCTTCGGTCAGTGGTTGAGGCATAAAATCCTCAAGAACCGTAATTTCAGCTTTTTCTGCATCCGCGAGATCTTGACGATTCGCAGCTTCAAATTGAGAGACAGAATCGCGACGTTGTTTAACCATTTTTGTCAGAATTGCAATAATGTCATCGTCGTTCAGAGTAATCCGTTCGTCGACTTCACGTTGCTTAATTGCTGACAGGGCTAAACGAATAGTGCCAAGGCGAGCTTTGTCCTTGGCTTTCATCGCAATCTTTTGCTCTTCTTTGAGTTGTTCAATAAGAGCCATAACTAAATTCCTCTTGGGACCTAGTTATTAGTACAGGCGAACGCGACGTGCGTTTTCGCGAGCTAGCTTCTTAGCGTGACGCTTTTGAGCTGCTGCTTTAGCGCGTTTGCGTACTGTAGTAGGTTTTTCATAGTGCTCACGACGACGCACTTCAGAAAGGATACCTGCTTTTTCGCAAGAGCGCTTGAAACGACGTAGTGCAACGTCGAACGGTTCGTTTTCACGTACTTTAACTACTGGCATATGCCTTTCACCTCAGGGTTTATCTGTTCATTAATGCTGGTGCTTTTGTTGTTAGCCCTAAGAAATTCCTTAGTTCTAATCGGTAAACCAGCTAAATCAAAAATGGTGCGGAATTTTAATCCGATCAGATGGGCTTTGTAAAGTGTTTTTCCGCTTATCTCTTGTACAAAATTTGTTTGAGAGGCGATGACGAGGTAATATTGCGCCAATTTCGAAATATGTCGAGAACATTATGCGCATTTTAGGTATTGAAACCTCTTGTGATGAAACGGGTATCGCCATCTATGATGACGAGAAAGGCCTGCTATCACATCAACTCTATAGCCAAGTCAAATTGCATGCTGATTATGGTGGTGTGGTGCCTGAGTTAGCCTCTCGTGATCACGTAAAAAAAACGATCCCATTGATCAAAGCGGCATTGGCTGAAGCGAATTTAACGCCAAAAGATCTTGATGGTGTTGCTTACACCTCTGGTCCAGGCCTTGTTGGTGCCTTGCTTGTTGGTACCACAATTGGTCGTAGTATGGCGTACGCATGGGGAGTGCCAGCGGTACCCGTGCACCATATGGAAGGGCATTTGTTAGCGCCAATGCTAGAAGATAACCCACCGCCGTTTCCTTTTATCGCGTTATTGGTATCTGGTGGTCATACCATGATCGTTGAGGTCAAAGGTATCGGTGATTATAAAATTTTAGGTGAATCCATTGATGATGCTGCGGGCGAAGCCTTCGATAAAACCGCAAAGTTGATGGGGCTTGAATACCCTGGTGGTCCGTTGTTGTCAAAATTGGCAGAAAAAGGCACCAAAGGTCGTTTTAAGTTTCCACGACCGATGACGGATAGACCCGGTCTGGATATGAGCTTTTCGGGTTTAAAAACCTTTGCTGCAAACACGATACGAGCCAATGACGATGATCCGCAGACTCGTGCTGATATCGCTTATGCGTTCCAAGAAGCCGTCTGTGATACGTTAGCAATAAAATGTAAGCGGGCACTAAAGCAAACGGGAATGAAGCGAATCGTGATTGCTGGTGGCGTGAGCGCAAACCAATTCCTACGTCAAGAGCTTGAGGCACTGGCCAAGAAGGTCGGTGGAGAGGTGTATTATCCTCGTACTGAGTTCTGTACGGACAACGGTGCCATGATTGCTTATGCTGGAATGCAACGGTTAAAGAATGGAGATATCGCTGATATGGCAGTAGAAGCCACACCTCGCTGGCCAATTGATCAGTTAACACCGATTAAAGATTAAATAGACGAGAGTGAGTTTATGACTCAAGTGGCTAGACATCATAGCCGCTTAATACTGTAGCAACTCAATACCGCAGTCACTCAATATTGTCATTCCCCCAAGGTTAGAATAAAGGTCACATCAGTGGCCTTTTTCAATAACAAATTTAAACAAAACACCTAAGGTTTGTTACTTTTAAAGCGTGCTATCTTAATAAAAAATATAGGGAATAAGAACAATGAAACAGTTTTCTATTGATGGCCAAATGATGGCGTATCAAGATATAGGCTCTGGCCCAGTTGTCGTTTTTGGTCACAGTTATTTGTGGGATAGTAATATGTGGGCACCGCAAATAGCCACCTTGAGTCAACATTATCGTTGCATTGTTCCAGATCTTTGGGCACATGGAGAGTCTGACTCAGCCCCAACGTCTATGCGCAACCTTACCGACTATGCTCAGCATATCGTGGCATTGTTAGATGAGCTCGATATCAATGAATTCTCTATTGTTGGTTTGTCTGTTGGCGGTATGTGGGGCGCAGAGTTGACCTCACTCGTCCCGTCTCGCGTGAAAAGCTTGGTCATGATGGACACCTTTGTCGGGCTTGAGCCTGAAGTCATGCACACTAAATACTTTGCGATGTTAGATACCATCACACAACTCAAAGCCGTACCTCAAGCGATCGTCGACGCCGTTGTGCCTATGTTCTTTGCGCAAGATGCTGTGAATAACACGCCACGGTTAGTCGAGGCATTCACCAGTCAACTCTCTAACTTGCAAGGTGAAGAGGCGGTCGAGGTTGCACGTATTGGCCGCATGGTATTTGGTCGACGAGACCTATGTGATGAGCTTGAGAAGTTCGCGTTACCAACATTGATTGCGGTGGGCGCAGAAGATAAGCCAAGACCAGTATTAGAGTCCTACTTGATGCAAGATTTAGTGTCAGGTAGCGAGTTGATGGTGATTCCAAGTGCAGGGCATATTAGCAACCTTGAGCAGCCCGATGTCGTAACCGCTAAGTTGCAAGAATTTTTAGCGCAGCACGCCGAATAGAGATCATTTTTCAGAAAAGGCACCGTTTACGGTGCTTTTTTTTGTCCAACTTTTGGCTCTGTGCCGTCAAATAGGCGACGAATATTTTGGTGATGGCGCAAAATGATGAGGCAACTCAACATCGCGACAGGGAGTGTAAACACCGGTCGTACCATCCAAGTGTAAAGTGGCGCGAGCATCACGGTTGTGATAGCAGCCAAAGACGAATAGCGAAAGATCAACGCAACAATCAGCCAAGTGCCAGTGATCAGCCCTGTGAGATCCCAACCGAGCGGAGCTATCGCTCCTAATGCTGTCGCGACCCCTTTTCCCCCAGTGAAATGAAAAAACAACGGATACATATGACCCAAGCATGCGGCAATCGCGATCACACCTAAAATGATAGGGTCGATATCTAGATAGTAGCCAATCCATACCGGTATCGTTCCTTTGAGCATATCGCACAGCAATACTGCGGCAGCGGCACTTTTTCCGCCTAGTCGTAAAACGTTGGTTGCTCCAGGGTTTTGAGAACCCACCGTTCTTGGATCGGGTAGGTGCAATAAGCGACAGATCAGCACTGCGCTCGACACGGAGCCGAGTAAATAAGCGATGATGATCATGGCGAGCGCTAACGGTGTCATTGCATACCTTTTCTCAAGAAATTATCAATAGGGACTGATATCATATCGGCAATAGTACGTTTTTTCCCAACAAATGGGTATCCGACCTCTAATAAAGGACAAATCATGGCATTGGACAAAGTATTTATTGAGCAGCTTGAAGTAATAACCACCATTGGTGTTTATGACTGGGAACAAGAAATTAAGCAGAAGCTGGTTTTAGATATTGAAATGGCACACGACAATGCGCCAGCAGGGAAGAGTGATAACGTAGAAGACGCGCTTGATTACTCTCAAGTGAGTACGGCAGTTATTCATCACATCGAAAGTGGGCGTTTTCTTTTGGTGGAACGTGTCGCAGAAGAGATTGCTGCATTGATTCAAACCCAGTTTTCAGTGCCGTGGGTTAAGATTCGTTTGACTAAACCAGGGGCAGTTGCACAAGCCAGCGGTGTTGGCGTTGTGATCGAAAGAGGTCAGGCATGACCATTGCCTATATTGGGGTTGGCTCCAATATTGATCGTAGAAAACACATTGTAGCGGCGTGCCGAGAGCTTGAATTATTGAGTCAAGATACGGCCTTTTCACCGGTGTACGCTTCTGAGTCCTATGGATTCTCAGGCAATGAATTTTATAATCTCGTGGTGCGAATAAAAACCTCACACACGGTGGCATCATTAAGCGCCGCACTGAAAGAAATTGAAGTGAAGTGGGGGCGAGAGTTAGGAGCCAAGAAATTTCAAAACAGAACATTAGATCTTGATATTTTACTGTTTGGAAATGAAATTTCACAAAAAAAACCGATTTTGCCACGAGAAGATATCTTTAAATATTCTTTTGTCATACAACCCCTGTATGATCTGGCTCCGGATCTAGTGATCCCTCAAGATGGTCGCACGGTGACGCAAATTTGGCAGGCTATGTCTGATCCCGTTGAACTTAGAACCATCGATCTTAACCTTTAATCAGTCTTACAGAGCACAGCTTTGCGGGCTGGACCGAAACGTTTTAGTGGTAGCAGTGAATAATGAGTTATTTTGAAGCCTTTATCTTAGCCTTGATTCAAGGGCTAACCGAATTTTTACCTATCTCAAGCTCGGCGCACTTAATCTTGCCTTCTGCCATTCTTGGCTGGGAAGATCAGGGACTTGCCTTTGATGTGGCGGTACACATTGGTACGTTGGTCGCCGTGGTGATCTATTTTAGACAAGAAGTGGTGACGCTGTTTAGCGCTTTGTTCGCTTCTATTTTTAAAGGTGAGCGAAGCAAAGAATCTAAGCTTGCCTGGATGATTGTACTGGCGACCATTCCGGCCTGTATTTTAGGATTGCTGATGAAGGACCTTATCGAACTGTACTTACGCAGTGCTTATGTGATTGCAACGACCACCATTATTTTTGGTTTGTTGTTGTGGTGGGTCGATAAACACGCGCAGCAAAATGCCGATGAATATCAGGCTGGTTGGAAGAAAGCATTGTTCATTGGTTTTGCGCAAGCGATGGCGATTATTCCGGGTACGTCTCGTTCTGGCGCGACAATTACAGCCGCTCTTTATCTGGGCTTCACACGCGAAGCGGCCGCTCGGTTCTCATTCTTGATGTCGATCCCAATCATTACTCTAGCGGGTTCGTATCTTGGTATGAAGCTCGTGACCGGCTCAGAGCCGATCCACTTTGGCTATTTGCTAACGGGGATGGTGGTATCATTTATTAGTGCATACATCTGTATTCATTACTTCCTAAAATTGATCTCACGAATGGGCATGATGCCCTTTGTTATTTATCGATTAATCTTAGGCTTTGGCTTGTTTGCGTTTTTGCTGATGGCGTAATGAATAAGGGTTGAGCACGTAGTTGTCCAATTACGTGCTCAACGGTTTCAATGCGCATCGCGCCTACTCTGTTCTATCCGTCTATATTATTGGTCTAAGAGTCTAAGAGTCCAAGACTTTAAGAATCTAAGGCTATTAGGGTTTGCTTTATTGCATCTGCACGGCGCTTATCCAACTCATCTTTGATGTCTTTACCTTGGAACCCATCGGCAATAATCGCCTGTACATTCACAGACAGCGCCGCTTGATAAGCCGCCCTCACTCGATCGGCTTGCGGGTATGGCATCATCTCTAATCCTTTGCGACCAAGGTGGTCGGCCTGGCAACAAAGGAGAATCTGCTCTAATTTAGCGGGTTTTCGCCAAACATCGAGTTGTGAGAATATCTTAATAAATGTTGTGGCTTTGAGTTCACTCGCTCTGTGAATATTTGAATGCTGAGCGCAGACCGCCACGGCAAGGTCACGGTAGTCATTGGGCACGCGAATACGTTGGCTAAGCTGCTTTATCAGTTTTTGTCCAGTATGACAGTGTCGCTTATGGCTCGGCCATTCCTCTTGTGGCGTGACACCTTTACCCAGATCATGAACTTGAGCCGCAAAACGAATGGTGGTGTCTTTAGTTAACCGGCTAGCTTGCTGCGTCACTAATAAGGTGTGTACACCCGTATCTATTTCAGGGTGCCACTTTTCAGGCTGTGGTACGCCAAAGAGGGCGTCGATTTCAGGCAATACCACACGCAGTGCGCCACAGTCTCTTAGTACGGTCAGAAATATTTCAGGATGGGGCGTGGATAACGACTTATGCCACTCTTGCCAAACTCGTTCCGGTGTCAGGTGAGCGAGTTCGCCATTTGATACAATGGATTGCATGAGGGACATAGTTTCTGGCGCAACCTGAAAACCAAGATGATGCAGTTTAGCTGCAAAGCGTGCAACGCGTAACACACGCAGCGGGTCTTCAACGAAAGCGGGCGAAACGTGTCGCAAGAGGCGCTGCTTTAGATCGATTTGTCCCTGGTAGGGATCGATAATATCACCTTGCTCGTTTTGAGCCATGGCATTAATGGTGAGGTCGCGACGAAGTAGGTCTTCTTCTAAGGAGACATCGGGAGAGGAAAAACACTCAAACCCAGTGTAGCCATGACCTGTTTTACGCTCCGTACGAGCAAGGGCATGCTCTTGTTTGTTCTTAGGGTGTAAGAAGACAGGAAAGTCTTTACCCACAGACTGAAAACCTGCGGTGAGCATTTGTTCTGGTGTGGCTCCAACCACAACCCAGTCTTTGTCATATACCTCAAGGTTGAGTAAGTGGTCACGTACCGCACCACCAACAAGATAGACTTGCAAATTGGCTCCCCTTTTTCACACTTTGCCGTTGGCATTCATTAAGCCCAATGGTACTTTGCTTTTTGTCATAATGTAAGGACGAGAGAATGTATAAGGATTTTTTTGGTTTCCACGAGGTACCGTTTTCAATTGTGCCGAGCTCTCGTTATCTTTTTTTGAGCCAGAGACACCGTGAAGCCATGCAGCACCTACAGGCTGGATTAGGGCAAGGTGGTGGTTTTGCCATGTTAACTGGGGAAGTTGGCACCGGTAAGACAACCGTGGCTAAAGCGATGTTAGCGGCGCTTGATGATAAAACAGCCTCTGGATTCATTCTCAATCCCACCTTTTCTAGCCAAGATCTACTTGAAGCAATCTGCGATGAATTCAGTTTAACCTACCCAGAAAGAGCCTCGCTCAAGCAGCTTAGTCAGGCAATTTATCGTTATTTACAAAGCAATGAAGAGCAGGGCGTCAACACGTTACTGGTCATTGATGAGGCGCAACACCTGTCAGCCGATGTGTTAGAGCAGCTTAGGTTACTGACTAATTTGGAAACGGATGACCGCAAATTACTGAAAGTATTATTGATTGGGCAGCCAGAGCTGCAAGATAAGCTGCGTACTATGCAACTGCGTCAACTCGCACAACGAATTACCGGACGCTACCATTTGCTGCCACTTACTGAGGGGGAAGCTCGCCAATATATAGAGTTTCGTCTTTCGATGGCTGGTGGCCAAAGCACGCTCTTTTCAAAAAGTGCGGTCTCGGTGATCAATCATTCAAGCCAAGGAATCCCACGTCTTATCAATCTTATTGCCGACAAGTCTCTACAGTACGCCTATCACTCCGGACAAAAAGACGTATCAAAAGTACTAGCGCAAAAGGCGAGCGAAGACATTTTATCATTTCAAGCTCCGGGTTTTGTTAATGGTTCACATCATTCGAGAGCGACACCAAATGCCATCAATATCCGTACGATTGTCGGTTATATGTCGTTAGGAACGGTTGGAATGTCGCTGGCCTTGTTGCTTTATTTCAAAGGGCCGGAGCTGTTGGCACTGTGGCCACAAAGCCAAAAAAGCCCAGCGGGTGAGGCGATGGTTTCTGATTCTAAGGTGCTCACGAATACGTCTCATGTTGATCCTAGCGTTACATCGTTTGAAGCAACCCAAATACGCATGGGGTATTCTGCTACATTGATAGATTCGGTATTTTTAAGGTCGGATAAAGTCGCCGCAATACAAGAGTTGTATAAAATTTGGGGGTATCGAGCCAGTGTCCTTGATGGTATGTGTGAAGGTGATGGCAACAGTACATTTGTCTGCCAGAAGCGTTTAGGTACGTTGCAGCAAGTGCGGGATAACAATTTACCGGTCATGATGCCGATGTATTTAGATGGACGCGAAAGTTATGTTGTGCTGTACAAACTGTCAGACACCCATGCACAGATCCTCAATGGTTCAGAGCGGCTTCAGGTGTCGATTGATACATTGGAATCATTATGGACGGGTGAATATTACTTTATCTGGCAGCGGGCATTGACTCAAACTCTGAGGCTAAATCAAACAGGAGAAGCGGTACAGATCTTGGATGAAAAGTTATCAAAGGTCTTAGGGAGTCAACCGTCTGGTCATAATGTTTTCGATCAGCAATTAAAGAGGAAAGTTGAAGTGTTTCAACGCTGGCAACACATGGATGTTGATGGTATTGCAGGGCGAAATACCCTACAAACCCTCGAACTGTTAACACAAGCTGATGCTCCATCATTGACGCTTGACGCCTCTGTAAAGGAGGTTAAGCATGCAATGTAACCGATTGAACACGATGACACTTGTTGCGCTTAGTGGTTTGATTTTGTGGCCTGTGGTGCATTCAATGCCGTCTTTTGCCTCAGAAGAGGCTTTAGGGTCTACGACGACCTCGAAGGTCACGTCATTGGAAAAAATGAATACTGACTCGACTTCAAGTGAATCGGAACAGAGTGAAGTCATTAAGTCCGACAGTGATGTTCTCGTTCTTACTTATCCAGATTTTGGGCCGCTCAATACATTGCCTGAAGATAAGAGGCCGATCATTGAGCAACCCTCTGTTCAAAAACAGGAGAGTGTGGATCCTGCGTTATTAGCTATCCATTCATCGAGTGATAATAACAGACAATCACAATCACAATCACAGTCACAGTCACAGTCGCCAGCAGAGCGTAATGTACCAGACGAGCCGTTTACTCTTGAAAGCTTAGATCTGAGTGGGCTTGATCCTGAAATTGCTCGAAAAGTGGCATCGGCCATGAGTCAGATAGATACCCCTAACCCTGTGACCACCAATCGTATATCGCTTGAAGATAATGAAAGCAAATATCAAGGTCGCCTCCCTGCAATGAACCTTCAAACGCATATGTATTCTTCAGATTCGAATCGTCGGTGGATAAAAATTAATGGTCAGGAGCTGAGAGAAGGGGATCGGTTGAACAACGTTCAAATCGTAGAAATAAGCCCCCAATCAGTGACAATCCGCTTTGACAATGAATTGATAGAAGTGCCTGCGCTTTATGAATGGGCTGGGTAATAGAGCGTCGCCTTACAGATCGGCGACTTGCTCATACTCACTGATGGGAGTGTTGGTCGAATAGGCGCGATTAGCGCCATTCTTGAGTCGCGTTATTGACCCGTTGGGTCGGTTGGTCGGGACGATGATGGCGGACGTTCGTTGGTGCTGACCGCCTGGCCCGAAAACGTTTCGTTAGGAAACAAGTATTCAGCTTCTGTAAGCACTTGCAATGCCCGGCTGCTATCACCAATAGCGTAGTACGCGAGGATCAGGTTTTGGTAGAAAGCCGGTCGCGGCTTACGTTTTATGATCTTAATTGACCAGTCAATGTATGGCTGAATATATTGAGGTTGCTGGCTGCTCAATCCAATTTTTAGATAGGTACTGTATACATCCCAGTCATACCGATCTTTCCAAACGACAGGGTTTGAGACTTGCTGCAAAATATCAGGATTACGAGGCTTACTATGCTCGAACTGTGTGAGTACATAGTTAGTATGCAATGCTGCCACCATATAGGCGGTTGTTACGATGGGAACCACGAGTGACATGACTCGAACTAACGTTTTTGTTACGCGAGAAAATGAGGTTTGTTTTAACTGAGAACCTCGTTGGTCGACCCAATAAATTAAGACAATAAATGTCAGCCAATGCACCAATGAGTGGTAGAAAGGATACTCAAGTTGCGTATGTAAAATGATAGGAATAAAGAGCGCAAAGATAGCCAGCCGTGTTCCTGGTTTGGAGGTATAGATACGGCTTAAAATAAACACGGCAGCCAAAATAATACCTAAAATAGCCACGATCCCCCCCTCTATTCCCCAAAAGAGCAGTTCATTGTGTGGATGATCTAACGCGGGCATACCTGGTTCAAATTGCTCATTGAGCTGATGTTGTCGCGCGGTATAAAGGATGTACTCCGATTCAAACTTGCCAAGCCCATAGCCTGTCAGAGGCTTTTCTATCAACATATCAATAGATTGGCTATACAGCGTTGTTCTCACGTCTTGTAGTGTGGATTTATCTTCGATGAGTGTAGGATTTCCACTGCCACCAAAAGCGAGTAGCATGCCTAATGCCAAGCCGGTTAAGTTTGCGAGCGTCCAGCCGCGAAAGCGTTTGCGAGTGGAGTGACGATATAGGTAGGGCACCAAAAACAAAGCGCCAGTAGACGCGCCCAGCCAGCCAGTTCTTGAACCCAGTACAACGATCAATGGAATTAAGACGATAGGGGTCAAATACAATAAGGATACATCACTGATTCGACGATGATATTTGTGCTTTTGTCGAGCGAGTAAGTAGCCAGACAGCACTAGGCCGGTGGCGAGGAAGCTAGCCATGACATTGGGCTGTTGAAATATCCCATAAGGTCGATTGGCGATTGCGTTGTAACCAAAAATATTATCAACAGGTAGCCAAAAAAATTGGATGTAGCCTAAGATAGCTTCCATTAAGCTGGCGAGAACTATCAACCACAGCAGCCGTTGTTTTTGTTTATTAGTAAATTGAAATTGTTGCAGTAGAACAAAAAATAAGAAGCCACTCCACAGCGTGATGAAGCGGGGTAAAACGCTGCCAATGTTAGGCTGACTATACAATAACGGCAACGTCAGCAGCACACATGCAAATAGCAACCCAATGGTGAGCTTGCTAAAGCGTAAGTACTGATTACTGCCCAATTGGTATAGCCCAATGGCGAAGGCCACACTAAAGGCAATCCAGGTCGTGTTGTTAAATGACAACGCAAGGCCAATACCACCGGGATTAGGCCAAAAGAAATGCATAGCAACGAGATACACCACTGCCATTGCCGATAAAAATTTTCGGTTCAGTGGTGGGCGCGTGGTGATAGTGGCTAATTCAGTGCCATTGATAAATGTTGTTGCCATCGTAAGTCTGGTTTCACTATAGCTAAGAAAAACTAAGTGCCTAGGAAGTAGGCACTTAGTCAATAGGGACTATTTATTCTTTTAACATAGTTTTTAGGAAGTCACACCGTCTTTAGGAAGTAACAGCGGTTTTAGGAAGTGAGCGGTATGTGAACCTTCGACTTGTGACACAGATTCAGGTGTACCTTCTGCAATTATTTTACCACCGCCTTGCCCACCTTCTGGACCAAGATCGATCACCCAATCAGCGGTTTTTACCACGTCAAGGTTGTGCTCAATCACTACGACGCTATTGCCATGATCACGCAGGCGATGTAACACCGACAACAGTAGCTCAATATCATGGAAGTGAAGGCCGGTCGTCGGCTCATCAAGAATGTAGAGTGTTTTACCTGTGTCTCGTTTGGAGAGTTCTTTCGCGAGTTTCACGCGTTGTGCCTCGCCACCTGAGAGTGTGGTGGCTGCTTGACCTAAACGAATATAAGACAAGCCAACATCCATTAATGTTTGTAGCTTACGGGCGATCATCGGTACAGGATCGAAGTATTCTCGTGCATCTTCAACGGTCATCTGCAAGACCTCATCGATGGTTTTACCTTTGTAGCGAATCTCTAAGGTTTCGCGATTGTAACGCTTACCTTTACAGATATCACAAGGGACGTATACATCGGGTAAAAAGTGCATTTCCACCTTAATCACGCCGTCACCCTGACAGGCCTCACATCGTCCGCCTCGTACATTAAAGCTAAATCGACCGGGTTTGTAACCGCGAGAACGTGATTCTTGCGTGCCTGCAAACAGTTCTCGAATCGGCGTGAAAATACCGGTGTATGTCGCAGGGTTTGAGCGGGGTGTTCGGCCTATTGGGCTTTGATCAATATCGATGACCTTATCAAAGTGCTCGAGCCCTTCAATTTTCTTATAAGGTGATGGTTCAGCTGTCGTGGCACCGTTAAGCTGGGTATGAGCAAGCTTAAAGAAGGTGTCGTTGATTAGGGTTGATTTCCCCGATCCTGAGACGCCAGTGATGCAGGTAAATAACCCCACAGGGATCGTTAAATCGACGTTCTTAAGATTGTTGCCCGTCGCACCAGATAAGGTCACAACTTTCTTTGGGTCGAAAGGCGTGCGTTGCTTAGGAATCGAAATCTCACGTTTGCCACTTAAGTACTGCCCCGTTAATGAGGCCTCGGAAGCGAGAATGTCATCAATCGTGCCTTCTGCAACGATATAACCGCCATGGACACCGGCTCCAGGGCCAATATCAATGACATGATCGGCAGTGCGAATCGCCTCTTCATCGTGCTCAACCACCAGCACGGTATTACCTAAATCACGCAGATGGATGAGTGTATCGAGTAGGCGTTCATTATCACGTTGATGAAGGCCAATTGACGGCTCATCGAGAACATACATGACACCAACAAGCCCAGCACCAATTTGGCTTGCTAGACGAATACGTTGCGCTTCACCACCTGATAATGTTTCCGCACTGCGAGATAGATTGAGGTAATTCAGTCCAACATTAATCAAAAATTGTAACCGGTCATTGATCTCTTTCATCACCTTATCGGCTATTTGCGCTCGCTGACCTTCTAAGGAGAGTGAGTGGAAAAAGATCATCGCGTCACTGATACTCATCTCGACAATCTCAGGCAGCGTGGTGTCTTGGATGAATACGTTGCGTGCTTCTTCTTTTAACCGAGTCCCTCCGCAAGAGGTACAAGATTTGGTCGAGATATATTTCGTTAGGTCTTCACGTACGGAGTTCGATTCGGTATCACGGTAACGACGCTCAAGCGTATTCAAAATACCCTCAAATGGGTGATGTTTAACTCGAATGTCGCCTCGGTCATTCACATAGTTAAACTCAACCTCGGTGCGTCCTGACCCTTTAAGTACGACGTCTCTTATTTTTTTCGGCAGTGACTTAAAGGGCGCAAATAAATCGAAATCATAGTGCTTGGCTAATGAAGAAAGCATTTGAAAGTAATAGTAATTCTTTTGATCCCAGCCACGAATAGCCCCCTCAGCGATACTGATGGTCTCATCTTGAATGACACGGGCGGGGTCAAAATACTGTTGTACGCCCAGGCCGTCACAGGTGTGGCAAGCCCCAGCAGGGTTGTTGAATGAAAACAGTCGAGGTTCTAATTCTTGAATACTGTAGCCACAATACGGGCAAGCAAAATTAGCTGAAAAAATAATATCGTCTTTCTCGGCATCATCCATCCAACCCACGGCGACAATGCCACCTGATAACTCTAATGCGGTTTCAAAGGATTCAGCGAGTCGTTGTTGTAGGTTATCACGGACCTTGAATCGATCGACAACGACCTCAATGGTGTGCTTTTTATGCAGCTCTAATGGGGGCGGATCGGTAAGATCACAGGTTTCACCGTCGATACGAGCGCGTATAAAGCCTTGTGCGGCCAGATTCTCGAGTGTTTTTACGTGCTCCCCTTTACGCTCTTTTACGATAGGTGCGAGTAGCATCATCTTTGAGCCTTCGGGTAGCTCCAGTACTTTATCCACCATCTGGCTGACCGTCTGGGCGGCGAGAGGTGTTTTGTGTTCAGGACAACGAGGCTCTCCAACACGGGCATACAGGAGACGTAAGTAATCGTATACCTCGGTGATCGTACCAACGGTTGAGCGCGGGTTGTGTGATGTGGATTTTTGTTCAATAGAGATGGCGGGAGAAAGCCCTTCGATATGGTCGACGTCGGGTTTTTCCATCAAGGATAAGAACTGTCTCGCATACGCCGATAATGATTCGACGTAGCGTCTTTGCCCCTCAGCATACAAGGTATCGAATGCAAGCGATGACTTGCCAGATCCGGAAAGGCCGGTAATGACAGTGAGTTTATCGCGAGGAATCGTGAGGCTGACGTTTTTTAGGTTATGGGTTCGAGCACCCCTAACTTCGATCTTATCCATTGTTGCCACTCATGTAATATGCAGTGCGATAAGTATTACATAGTGTGAAGTTTGTGCAAAGAAATACTGGATAAAAAAACAGGCTTAAAGCTATGGAAGCGTCGACAAAAAACGCCACTTCTTAAGAGAAAGTGGCGTCTGATAACACAGGGATTGGCAATAGATTACGCTTTTTTCGTCGCGTGTTTGCCAAGCTCTGAGGTTTTTTCATCTTTTAGGTAAAGGTTTTCAAAGCAGTAGTTAGTGGCTTCGATGTAGCCCTCAACACTGCCGCAATCAAAACGTTTGCCCTTAAATTTATACGCTAAGACACAGCCTGATTTTGCTTGTTTAAGCAACGCATCGGTAATTTGGATTTCGCCACCTTTACCTGGCTCGGTTTGCTCAATAAGCTCAAAAATATCTGGGGTTAGGATGTAGCGACCAATAATAGCAAGATTACTTGGTGCTGTGCCCGCTTCTGGCTTTTCTACCATGTCGTCGACGCGGTAAAGGTCGTCTTTAATCATTTCACCGGAAATCACGCCGTATTTATGCGTTTCACTTTCTGGCACTTCTTGAACCGCGACAATTGAACAACGGAACTGTTTGTAGAGTGCCGCCATTTGTGCCAGTACGCCTTGCTCTTCATTAACACAAAGGTCATCCGCTAACACAACAGCAAATGGTTCATCACCGACTAATTCTCGTCCCGTTAAAATAGCATGACCTAAGCCTTTCATTTCACGCTGACGGACATAAGTGAACTGCGCTGATTCGATGATATCGCGAATATCGTCAAGCAGTGCTTCTTTGTTTGTGCCGTTGATCTGATGCTCTAGCTCATAGTTTTTATCAAAATGGTCCATGATGGAGTGTTTACCACGGCCTGTGACGATGCACATCCCATCCATTCCGGCTTGAATCGCCTCTTCAACACCGTACTCAATGAGTGGTTTGTTAACGACTGGCATCATTTCTTTTGGCATTGATTTTGTTGCCGGAAGAAAACGCGTTCCATAGCCAGCGGCTGGGAACAGGCACTTTTTGATCATGATAAAACCCTTTATCTTTATAATATTTACATCGTATCGCCAACGACGGTTATCTTGCTAGTCTACCGCTAATTAATTTGAGATAACAGCGATATCCAACAGCAATAACGCGACATTATTGCGACTTAGTTAACATCGTTTATTAAGAGTCTAGGGTCATATTTTAAGAGAGTAGGTGCTGATTCGCCCAGGCAATGGCTTGTAAACGATTCTTTACCGAGAGTTTTCGAAACACCTGATACAAGTGTGACTTGACGGTGGATTCGGTGATAAAAAGGTCTTCCGCCATTTGCATATTGGTGGCGCCAGACTGCAAGCTGCGAAGTATGTCTATTTCTCTGACGGTGAGATCGACCACTGCCGGTGAGGTATTCGCTGCGACAACGTGTCGATAATGATGCAGTAATTGGCTCGACACGTCTCTTGGCAGCCAATTTTTGCCATTAATAATCTCACCGCATCCGATAACAATTTTTTCTGGCGATTCGTGGCTATAAAAGAGGCCTTTGATATGGCCGTACTTAAGAATTTCTTCCGTCGTAAGTCTATGTGGGACATTGACTAAAATCGTCTCAAAATGCTTGCTGACGAGCGGTAGCTTGAGAACTTGTTGAAACATATCGAGGGATTCGTGATAGTCGAATAATAAGATCCGGTTCCGTACACTATTGCCGGCAATCAGCAAACTTTCAGGTTCGATAGTTTTGATTTCATTGATACTTAATGCTGACAGCCTTTGGATTAGAGGGTCGGAGGCTGTGGTGCTCAGCGTGACATGTTGAATGACGCGTTTGTAATTACTTGTTCGCATAAAGGTATCGTTACTCCCAGTGTTTTATGCATGCTGACGAATACGGTGGCGAGGTGCTAGGGCAGTACTAAACATTTGGGAGTCACTTAAAAAATCTAAGTAACTGATATAAATAACAAGTTGATTTTTTAGCGGTGCAAGATGACAGTGAGCGTACAGAGCCAATCTGCGGATTGATGTATTAAGCACTGTTGTCGAAATGGCGTATCGTGTTATCCTGTTGCGCTAATTTAAGACATCTATTGTGGTTACGGAGCAAAACATGGCAAGCCGTGGAGTAAACAAAGTCATTCTAGTGGGTAACTTAGGTAACGACCCAGAAATTCGTTACATGCCAAACGGTGGTGCGGTAGCGAATATCACAATCGCCACGTCAGAATCTTGGCGTGATAAAGCAACGGGCGAACAGCGTGAAAAAACAGAGTGGCACCGTGTTGCTTTGTTTGGAAAGCTGGCTGAAGTTGCAGGCGAATACCTAAGAAAAGGCTCTCAAGTTTATATTGAAGGTCAATTGCAGACGCGTAAGTGGCAAGATCAAAGTGGTCAAGACCGCTATACAACCGAAGTGGTTGTTCAAGGCTTCAATGGCGTGATGCAAATGCTTGGTGGTCGTCAAGGCGGCGGTGCTCCGATGCAACAAGGTGGAATGAACCAAGGCGGCATGCAGCAGCAACAAGCACAACAACCTCAACAAGGTTGGGGCCAGCCACAGCAGCCGGTTCAACAAGCACAGCAGCAGCCTGCTCAGCAGCAAAAACCAGCGCAGCAACAGCCGCAATACAACGAGCCACCAATGGACTTTGATGACGACATCCCGTTTTAGCTTGGTCGTGATAGTAAGCAATAACGTTGCTTGCAGCTCGAATAAAAAAACCGCGAGTATTTCGCGGTTTTTTTCGTTTATTAGAATTAGCGTGACGAATGAAACGTACGTTTGCTGATAAATCTGTTATAACAAATAGTTAACGTAACATTGTTGTCGGTATTTAAGCATTATCGATAATGTACTGCGTGAACCTTTCTCTCGAGTAGAGAAGATAAATGGATCAAAAAGGACTTGAGCATTTATGAGACAAACCCCAACCTTGAAATTGAGTACTCGCTTAGTGGCGTTTGTCACGGTGATAGTGCTCAGTGCGGTTTTTATTCTGTTTGTCGGTGGTACGCTGTCGATAAAAAAAATGGGTCAAGAATACCTTAACCACCATTTGTCAGGCATCGTGAAGGTGATCGACAAAGAACTTGAAGATCCTGACGCGGCATACATAATGCAACGCTGGATGCCTAAAATGCTGCAAGCCAGTAATATTATTGAGATGCAGCTATCTTCTTCAGCTGGTGTCGTTTACCGCTACAAAAACACTTCCCCAATGATCGACCGCACGATCACCTACGAAAAAACGTATACCTTAGAGCGTAATGACGGCTATACCATCAGCTTTACAGCACTTCCGCCCTACCTGGGGGTCCGCTATTCTTTAGAGGCGATGTGGTCTGTTACATTGGCTTTTGGTTTGATTGTTTTTTGCTTAGTGCAGGGAGTGAAATGGGTCAGAGCGCAGCTTATTGGATCGGAACTGCTTGAAGAGCGAGGGCGAATGATCTTAGGTGGGCGGGTTGAACAGTATGCAAAAGGTGATTTACGCGAGTGGCCTTACACTGCGAGTGAAGCGTTAGATATATTGATTGAGGAGCTACAAGATGCTCGTCAAGAGCGCAGCCGCTTCGACACTTTTATTCGTACTCAAACCTTCCTTGATCCATTGACAGGCAGTGCAAACCGTATGCTTTTTGATAGCAAACTTGAGTCTGCGTTACTGGAAAGCGGTGCTCAGGGTGGTGTGATGCTGTTTCGCATTGAAGATTGGGATCAGGTCAGTGAGCTAAATAGTAAAGCGGTGTCCGATGACTTCTTGATTGAAGTGGGCGAGGTCATCTCTAATGCGGTACAAAAATACCCAGATGCGATCTTCTCTCGATACTTTGATGCCGACTTTGCAGTTTTTGTTCCCCATCAGAGTGCTAAAGATTTGGGGAGTTTGGCCAATCAATGCCTTCGCCAGTTAGAAAAGGTGACGCCACCTACGCCACTTGATGAAGATAACTGGTGCCACATTGGTGTGAGTATGTATGCGGAATCAGAGCGCCAGGGACGAGTTATGGAAGAGGCGGAAACGGCTCTGAAAAGTGCTCAGCTTCAAAAAGCCAATAACTGGAGCCGGTTTAGTAAACAAACGCAAAGTATGGATGAGCGTGGCAGTGTGCGCTGGCGAACCTTATTCGATAAAGCGCTGCTACCGGACAATTTGTTGATTTTTTCCCAGCCTTGTTACCTGTATGAAAAAGGCCAAGATCTGAGTACGCTTCACCGTGAGCTATTCGCTCGAATTGAAGATCCAGAGAGAGGAGTGATCAAAGCTTCTCGCTTCCACTCGGCGCTGATTCAAGTGGGGTATGAATCCAATTTAGATCGTTCTGTTTTGAACAAGGTGCTTCGTAATATAAAGCAAGGTAAAAATATCCTCCCGATCTCCATTAATCTGTATGTGGTTCCTTTTGCTAACAAGCGTCACTTCAAATGGTTTAGGGATGAGTTATTACAGATGCCTATTGCTCAAAGACAGCAATTATCATTTGAATTTTCTGAAGCGAGAGTCATTCAGCACTTGGACTATATTCGTCCTGTCATTAGAATGCTATCTGGTTTAGGGTGTACCGTTATCGTTGGCCAAGCTGGCCGTTCGATTGTCAGTACTCATTACATTAAAGATCTGAAAGTTGATTACCTGAAGTTGCACCGTAGTTTGATCAAAAAGATCGATCAACGAGACGAGAACCAACTGTTTGTGCGCAGCATGGTTGGAGCGTGTGGTGATTCACCCACTAAGGTCATCGCGGTTGGAGTGGAAAGCAAAAAAGAGTGGCATACCCTCATTGATTTAGGTGTTTCTGGTGGGCAGGGACGTTACTTTGCTCCTGAAACGCAATTGCTACCTGAGGCCTCGGTAAAAACAGCCGTAATCAAACCGGGTCGTCGCAATCGTTGGCGTAAAACCTAGTGATTGTGAAGTTTTGTTATCACGAATGACGAATAACCCCACATTGAATGAGTCACTTATAAAGAAGAAATAAAGTGAGTTTGCCGCTAATTACTGTCAATTTTTTGCGTTAAGTAAGGAAACTGTAAGAAAATGGGGTTTTCCCCCCATGTTTCTGCCTCAATGCCTTGCTGATATGGCAACGCATTGGTACATTTAGTGCAATTTTTGTCTTCTCATTCTTGCAGGACGAGCGAAGAATATGTTTAAAAAACTGCGTGGCATGTTTTCTAACGATTTATCGATAGATCTAGGTACTGCCAACACACTGATTTATGTTAAAGGGCAGGGCATCGTACTAGACGAGCCTTCTGTAGTCGCTATTCGCCAAGATCGTGCTGGCTCTGCAAAGAGCGTCGCGGCCGTTGGCCATGCGGCTAAGCAAATGTTAGGCCGTACACCGGGTAACATTTCGGCCATTCGTCCGATGAAAGATGGCGTAATTGCCGACTTTTATGTGACTGAAAAAATGCTGCAGCATTTCATCAAACAAGTACACGACAACAGCGTTTTAAAGCCAAGTCCACGTGTATTGGTTTGTGTACCTTGTGGTTCAACTCAGGTAGAACGTCGTGCAATCCGCGAATCGGCTCTGGGTGCGGGCGCTCGTGAAGTGTATTTGATTGATGAGCCAATGGCGGCAGCCATTGGTGCCGGTTTACGTGTATCTGAGCCAACCGGTTCTATGGTTATCGATATCGGTGGCGGTACTACAGAAGTCGCCGTTATCTCACTGAATGGTGTGGTGTACTCATCTTCAGTGCGTATTGGTGGCGATCGTTTCGATGAAGCCATTATCAATTACGTTCGTCGTAATTATGGCAGCTTGATTGGTGAAGCAACCGCTGAAAAAATCAAACATGAGATTGGCTCTGCGTATCCTGGTGATACGGTCAATGAGATCGAAGTTCGTGGTCGTAACCTTGCTGAAGGTGTGCCTCGTAGTTTCAGTCTCAACTCAAATGAAATCCTAGAAGCGCTTCAAGAGCCGTTGACCGGTATTGTCTCTGCCGTTATGGTTGCTCTTGAGCAGTGTCCGCCAGAGTTAGCTTCTGATATTTCTGAAAATGGAATGGTATTGACGGGTGGTGGTGCATTGCTGCGCGATCTCGATCGTCTTATCACTGAAGAAACAGGCATTCCTGTTGTTATCGCAGAAGACCCTCTGACTTGTGTTGCTCGTGGAGGCGGTAAAGCGTTAGAAATGATCGACATGCACGGTGGCGATCTGTTTACTGAAGAATAATGGTTTCACTCTGGTTTTGGTGTGGTACTGAAGCTAGAGTCCACACCAGGATAATGAGTTCATGAAACCAATATTTGGTCGAGGTCCATCCTTACAACTTCGCCTATTTCTTGCGGTATCCTTATCAGCTGGCTTAATGCTGGCTGATAGTCGTTTAGATACCTTCTCCCACGTACGCTATTTACTGAATAGTGTGGTAGCCCCTATTCAATACACCGCTAATCTACCGAGAAGTATGTTTGATGGTGTGTATGAGCGCTTTAATACCCGCCAAGGTCTAGCTGAGCAAAATATTAACCTCAAACGAGAGGTTTTACGCTTAAAGAGCGATTTGATTTTGCTGGATCAATACCGAGAAGAAAATCAACGATTTCGTGATCTGCTTGGGTCGTCATTTGTACGAGACGAAAAGAAAATGGTCACGGAAGTGATGGCGGTAGACACCTCTCCTTATCGTCACCAAGTCGTGATTGATAAAGGAAAAACAGACGGTGTGTATGAAGGCCAACCTGTCATCAACGAAAATGGTATCGTTGGACAGGTGACGTTTGTGGGGGCTCACAATAGCCGAATCATGTTGTTAACCGATTCAAACAGTGCGATTCCCGTGCAAGTAATTCGTAATGATATTCGAGTGATCGCTTCTGGAAATGGATTGGTCGATGAGATTCAACTAGAGCATATTCCAACGAGCACGGATATTCAGCAGGAAGATCTTCTTGTTACCTCGGGATTGGGAGGCATATATCCAGAGGGCTATCCCGTTGCGTATGTTAGAAAAGTGCAGCGAGATAACCGACGCGAATTTGCCAGCATCATCGCAGAACCTGTCGTGGATTTTGATCGTTTACGATACTTACTGCTGATTTGGCCTAATCAAGATAGGCAGCAGCAAGAAGTTGAAGCGACACTTAATGCGGAATAAGAGACGAGAACTAGACTATGACTAATCGTGGATTTCGCAGCCAGTTAGTAATTGGTGTGTCATTACTGCTCGCGCTTACTTTACAAACCATCCCATGGCCAGGAGTGCTCGATTTTATTCGCCCTTCATGGCTATTGTTGGTGATGTGTTATTGGGTGTTGGCGTTACCGCATCGTATCAATGTCGGTACCGCCCTTGTTGTCGGCCTAGTATGGGATTTACTCGTTGGTTCGACCTTAGGGATTCGTGGCATGATGATGTCTATCATCATCTACGTAGTGGCACTGAATTTTTTGGTCCTTCGCAATATGGCGTTGTGGCAACAAGCAACGGTGATCGCTTTGCTTTCTATGGCCCTAGAGGTCGCAATATTTTTCGGTGAGTATTTGATCCAAGACGTAACTTTTAATCCAATGTCGCTGTGGAGTGGTTTGATTAACTGTATACTTTGGCCATGGATGTTTTTATTGTTGCGCCGCATGAGAAGGCATTGGCATGTCAGATAATTTATCACAATACGCTATCGTGTTAGCGTCGACTTCACCTCGACGCAAAGAGCTACTGACGCAACTAGGCTATGATTTTCATGCCGTAAGCCCTGATATTGAAGAGCTTAAAGGGGTGAATGAATCCGCAGAAGCATACGTTGAACGTTTATCACTAGAAAAAGCCATGGCGGGCTATGTGCTGGTGAATGTTGCTTCGCAGAATCCTGCCATCGTTATCGGCTCTGATACCGTTGTTGTACTGCATGGGCAAGTGCTTGAAAAGCCGAATGACTACGCTGATGCACAGCGAATGTTAAGCCAGTTATCGAATAATCAGCACCAAGTTTTGACGGCCGTAAGTGTCGTTGCTAAGGACAAGCAAACGTCTGTTATTGTAAAAACCGACGTCTGGTTCAAGCCATTAACTGAATACGAAATACAACAATACTGGTTAAGTGGTGAGCCGCAAGATAAAGCTGGCAGTTATGGAATTCAAGGACTCGGAGGGCGATTTGTCTCTCGTATCGAAGGAAGCTACTACGCGGTAGTAGGATTGCCACTCTATGAAACTGACCAGCTCCTGCAAGAATTTATAAATAATTAAAAATTGAGGTGCGCTCATGAGTGCAGAGCTGTTGCTAAACGTAACCCCTAGTGAAACGAGGGTTGCTATGATCGAAGGCGGAATCCTTCAAGAAGTTCACATTGAACGTGAAGCGAAACGCGGAATTGTAGGTAATATTTACAAAGGAAAAGTCAGTCGCGTTTTACCCGGAATGCAAGCGGCCTTTGTGGATATCGGCTTAGAGAAAGCAGCTTTTTTGCATGCCTCGGATATTGTTCCACATACCGAATGTGTAGCGGAAAATGAGAAAAAACAGTTTCAGGTACGAGATATTTCAGAGCTCGTGCGTCAAGGGCAAGACATTGTTGTTCAAGTGGTTAAAGACCCGCTTGGTACCAAAGGCGCCCGACTAACAACCGATATTACCTTACCGTCTCGCTACCTCGTCTTTATGCCAGGTGCTAGTCATGTTGGTGTGTCTCAGCGTATCGAGAGCGAAAAAGAAAGAAACCGACTTAAACGCGTTGTTGCTGATTATTGCGATGAAAATGGTGGTTTTATCATTCGTACTGCGGCCGAAGGGGCGAATGAAAAAGAATTGGCTCAAGATGCTCAGTTCTTGAAGCGTCTATGGCTAAAGATCAATGAGCGCCGCAAAAAATACAAAACACGCTCAACCTTATACGGTGAGTTGGGTTTAGCACATCGCATTATTCGTGATTTTGTTGGAACCGAATTGACTCGTATTCAAGTCGACTCCCGTCTTATCTATGAAAGCCTAAAAGAGTTCACTCATGAGTTTGTGCCTGAAATGGAATGCTTGCTTGAGCTTTATGAGGGTGACAAACCTATCTTCGATATGTACGACACGGAGAATGAGATTCAGCGTTCATTGGAGCGTAAAGTCAATCTAAAATCCGGTGGCTACCTGATTATTGATCAAACGGAAGCCATGACGACCGTTGATATCAATACTGGGGCGTTTGTAGGACGAAGAAACCTCGAAGAAACTATTTTTAACACCAACGTTGAAGCGACCCAAGCGATTGCTAGGCAGTTAAGACTACGAAATTTAGGTGGCATCATCATTATCGACTTTATCGATATGGGTATAGAAGAGCATCGCCGCCGTGTCTTAGTGTCGTTAGATGCGGCGCTGGCAAAAGATCGAGTGAAAACCAATATCAATGGCTTTACTCAGCTTGGACTTGTTGAGATGACCCGTAAAAGAACGCGTGAAAGTATTGAACATGTTCTTTGTAGTGGTTGTCCAACATGTGAAAGCCGTGGTTCAGTAAAAACCGTTGAAACGGTGTGCTATGAGATCTTGCGTGAGGTAACCCGAGTAAACCGTGCCTATGATGCGGATAAATTTGTTGTCTATGCCTCTCCAGCTGTTGCTGAAACATTGGAAGGCGAAGAGTCTCATGCCCTTGCAGAACTTGAAGTCTTTATTGGAAAACAGGTTCGTATTCAGGCTGAACCTTTGTATATTCAAGAACAATTTGATGTTGTTATGATGTAATGAGTAGTGTGTGAGTCCTCGCGTTAATCAATTAGTACGTTTTTTTCTTTGGATATTGTTGACCGTATTGGTGTTACTTGCCTGTGCGGTCACAATGTTGCGTGTCACTTTACCTCAATTAAACCGAATTCAACCCGAAATCGTTTCTTGGATAAATCAAGGAAGCGGATTCAATGTGTCTATCAGTGATGTTCGTGGTTTCTGGCGAAACACCCACCCCTCTATTTCGTTGCAAGGTGTTGCGGTGAGTCTTCCTAAAAGCGAAGACAGCAAGTTAGAAGTGAACAACCTAGAACTTGAATTTGATTTAGTCCAGACCATCATTCAACGTCAGCCTGTTATCGCCGATATGTCGATAAACGGTATGATTTTGGATGTACGAACCGTTGATCTTCTTCACTCGTCAAACAATCAAAAATCAGTCGACCCTGCTAACGTTGAGTCGGCAGAAAATGGTGAGCAGATCCTTAACCGCCTTGATAATTTATTGCTAAGGCAGCTCGATCGTTTCTCTGTGGCTCAATCCACGATTTTTTATAAGGCGATATCAGGTGATACACGTCAACTGGATATTGAAAATCTGCAATGGCGAAATGAAAATGACCGACACCTTGCACAGGGGACCGTGTCTATTGCGGATGCAAATTTAGACTCGCTTGAGGTTCGTGCTGACTTTGTTGATAACGGCTCACTCACTGATGTCACGGGGGAGTTCTATGTCACGGTTGATAAGATGTCAGTATCGCCATGGCTTAGTGACGAAATTAGTCAAAAAACAGGCATTACGGGTGGGGATGCAAGCCTGCGCGCTTGGCTAACTCTTGAGCAAAGTAAGGCCAGTGATGCGTATGTTGAGGTATTACCCTCTGAGTTGGCATGGCAAAGAGACGGGGTTAGTAATCAGATTGTGCTGGAATCTGCCGTGCTTCATGTACACCCATCAGAAAAGGGTTGGCAGCTTAATGCCCATGAAATCCAGGCGAGAACGAACGATACTCCATGGCCAGAATTAGATATTGCTCTGGATTGGAACAGACAAAACCAATGGCGAATGAACGCTTCTCAATTAGATATCAATGCCTTAAAGCCGCTCGCATCTTTAATGCCAGATACGACGGTTAAAGAGTGGTTGGATAAGCTGAATCCGGGTGGACGCATTGAAAATATCCGAGCCACTCAACAAAATGGTGCTGAGTCTTTGCTGTACTCCGCGAGTTTTAGGCAGCTGTCGCTCTCCCAATGGGCATTACTTCCTGGCTTTTCTCATGTCTCCGGTAGTGTTGCCGGCAGTGTGAACAAAGCGGATGCGACGGTGATGGTGGTCGATGACAAATTTCCTTACGGAGATGTTTTCCAAGCCCCGCTTAATATCAAGCAAGGCTTAGTCAATATTCATTGGGAAAATAATGGTGAAAAGGGCTGGTCGCTATGGTCTGATAAAGTGACGGCCGCCACCTCTGATATTCAGGTATTGGGAGCGTTTCGACTTGATTTCCCTAAAGATAGCAGCCCATTTTTGTCATTTTATGCCGAAGCCGATTTGTATAATGCGGGGGAAACGTGGCGTTATCTTCCAACCCTTGCGCTTGGGCAAAGCCTAACCGATTATTTATCCGCTGCTATTCAAGCGGGACACGTCAATACGTCGAAGTTACTTTGGTACGGCCAGCTTTCCGATTTTCCGTATAAAAAACATAATGGCATGTTTCAAGCGTGGGTGGGGTTACGCGATGCTAAATTTAGCTTCGATACCAATTGGCCACCATTGACCGATTTGCAACTCGATTTGCTGTTCCAAAATGAGGCGATGCACATTGACTCGAAAGCCGCCACGCTGATGGGGGTGAAAGGTAAGAGGATTACTGGACGCATTCCCGAGCTTCGTGGTGATGGTCATTTGGAGATTGAAGCCAAGGCCACTGGTAGTGGTAGTGCGGTACGCGATTACATGATGTCGACACCGTTAGTCGGCTCTGTTGGTGCTGCGCTGACTGCGGTGCAAGTAAGCGGGAAGGTTGACGCGGATTTTCAGTTGTACATTCCGTTTTCTGGTGACACGACGCCGTCTCGTGCTTGGGGCGCTGCAAAACTGAAAGACAATCATGTCGAGATTGACGCACCACCGATGACCTTAGAGAAGGTATCAGGAAGCATTGCATTTGATAACGATGTCATCAACGCTAAAGGCTTATCCGCGACCTTGTTGAATCAGCCCATAACCCTAGACTTTAATGGCCAGAACTCCGGTAAAGGCTATGGTGTCGATCTTGATGCTATAGGCGATTGGAATATGGGGCCATTAGAACCCTATGTCGGAGAGCGGTATGTCAGTGGTTTAAAAGGGCACGCCCCTTGGAATCTGGAAGTGGATCTTCAGCTCAATGACGTTGGATTTACTTATCAATTGGATCTCAATGCTAACTTGGTGACGATTGCGAGTGATTACCCCTATCCATTAAAGAAAGCATTTGGTGAATCAGGAAAAGCAAGGTTACAGGCCTCTGGTAACCAACAGGCGATTACAGCACGATTGCAGCTTCCGTCTGTTAAATACCAAACTGAGATTGATATTACCAAGGAAACGCCGGTGCTTAAGGCAACCAATCTCGTGCTTGGTAAGGGCGGTTTTAAGATAAGCCCTATTGTTGGACACGATTTCCAGATACGTTCCGATCGCTTTAACTTGGACGAATGGAGTGCCTTAACTAAGCAGCCAGCAAGTACTAAAAAAGCCATGCTGGATGACTTAAATACACCTACAATCCCCTTGCCAACACGCGTAAATATAGAAGCAAAGGAGTTTATGCTCGGGGGGATTGAGTGGCATGATGTCGACTTTAATGCGAGATATAAACAAGGTGGCTGGCAATTCGAACTTGATAGCCAAGAAGCAAAAGGGCAGGCAAATTACAGCGACGATAATCAACTTTATGTCGCCCTTCAACGACTGCATGTTTATTTACCGTCGCTCGCTGAATCTGCCAGTCCAGATGACTCATTGATTCTTCAAGATGATTTGTCAGCGCCACTGGTGAGTGATTTTGACCGTAAGCTCTTTAATGCCATTCCTGATACTAAGTTAGATATAAAAAACTTTTGGTTTCAAGGGTATAAAGTTGGTGACGTGGATATGGATGTTGCTCGACAAGGCAACAAACTCGTTTGGAATAAACTTAACCTGAGCAGCGGCAGTAACAAGGTTCGTATCGATGGTAGCTGGATGGTTGCCGGACAGCAAAATAAGACCCAGGTGAATCTAGAGGTTGAAGGTGAGAATAACAGCGATCTAATGGAACGCTTCGGTATTACTTCCGGTATTCAAAAAGCGCCTTTTGAGCTTAACTCAAAACTGACTTGGGATGGCGCGCCTTGGTCGATGAGAATTGATACCGTTAATGGCGACATTGATACTAAGCTCGGCAAAGGCGTGATCTCTGATGTCAGTGGTGCAGCGCGTCTATTGGGATTGTTTAGCCTTGATTCGATCATTCGTAAGATGCAATTAGATTTTACAGATGTCTTCGATAAGGGGATGGCCTTTAATTCCATTACCGGTAGCGGAAAAATTAGAGACGGGATGTTTGTTACCAATGATATCGAGATGGATGCGATTGCTGGTGATATGAAAATCAAAGGGTTGGCGGATCTTACTTCACAAACCGTGGATGCAGAGGTCAACTTTACCCCGGATATGACCTCAGGGATTCCGATTATTACTGCCTTTGCTGTGACGCCGCAAACGGCATTAATCGTATTGGCTGTCACGACCGTGATCTCTCCGGTTGTGGAGGTGGTGACTCAGGTTAATTATGCCGTGAAAGGGCCACTTGCATCGCCTGAAGTCAGTGAAATATCGCGTACAAAGGGCGAATACAAACTTCCGGATAACCTAAAAAAGGAGCAAAAGTAATCCCATGAGCAAGGAACGCTTCGGTATTATTCAAATGACCTCGGGCCCAGACCCTAAACAGAATCTTGCCTTTATCGACGAGCAAGTTCAGCTTCTTGCCCGTAAAGGGGCGCGTTGGATCTTGACACCAGAAAACTCGTTGATATTCGGAAAAAGAGAAGACTATCATTCTCACGCCGAGTGGCTGGGTGACGGTAAGCAGCAACACCAGCTTGCCGATATTGCTAAGACACATGCCGTTAATTTGATCATTGGTAGCTTTCCCATTCGACAGTCCGCTACGGAAGTGACCACCACGACATTAGTTTTTGACAGTAATGGGCAGCGACTAAATCACTATGATAAGCTGCACATGTTCGATGTCGATGTGGACGATGGATTTCAACGCTACCGTGAATCTGAGACGTTTAAAGCAGGTACCGATATTGCGATGGTACCTGTTAACTTTGGTGCGATTGGCCTAACGATTTGTTATGACTTGCGCTTCCCACATCTCTACAGTGCATTAAGAGCGCAAGGGGCAAGCGTGATTGTCGTACCGGCTGCCTTCACTGCGGTCACGGGGCAAGCTCATTGGGAAGTATTGCTTCGAGCAAGAGCGATAGAGAACCAATGTTGGATCGTCGCGGCTAACCAATGTGGCACCCACCCATGTGGCAGAGAAACGTGGGGCCATTCGATGGTCATTTCTCCATGGGGTGAGGTGCAAGGCCAACTCGGCAATCAAGTGGGTACTATCATTGCCGATTTAAATTTTGATGTTGTTAAAGAAGTCAGGCAAACCATGCCTGTTGCGAAGCATATTCGCTTTGAACAACACCTACACTCATTACGATAATAAGAGTACGAATATGGAACGCATAGAAGATGCGCTACTTGGGCCTACTGGTCTAACTGAGCAAGATATCGAAGCTACACTCGCAAGTATTGCGACTCGCCAAATCGATTATGCAGACATTTATTTTCAGTCTAGTTGGCACGAGTCACTCGTCCTTGAAGACAGTATTATCAAAGACGGTTCTTTTAATATTGATAGGGGTGTTGGTGTACGTGCAATCACGGGGGAAAAAACCGGTTTTGCTTATTCTGACCAACTGACCCTTAATGGGTTGAAGCAGAGTGCCATTGCGGCTCGAGGCATTGCTCAACAAGGGAAAAATGCATCGGTTAAGGCGCTCACTCGCCATGATAACCAAGCTTACTATGCGGCAGTTAACCCACTGGAAAGCTGGGAAAAACAACAGAAAACCGAATTACTGAAAGAACTTGATGCATACATCCGTACCAAGGAGCCTTTGGTGAGTGAGGTTTCCGTCAGTTTAAGTGGTGTGTATGAGCAAATGCTTGTCGCTGCAACTGACGGCACCTTTGCTGGCGATGTGAGACCTTTAGTCCGTTTATCCATTAGCGTCTTAGCTCAAAAAGGCGATCGTCGTGAGCGTGGTAGTGCTGGTGGCGGTGGACGTTATGGTTATGATTTTTTCATCTCAGATGAAAATGGCCGACAGGTCGCTTACCACTATGCCGATGAGGCCATTCGTCAAGCATTGGTTAACCTAGAAGCCATTGATGCCCCAGCGGGTACTATGCCGGTCGTGTTAGGCTCTGGCTGGCCAGGTGTTTTGTTGCATGAAGCCGTCGGCCATGGCTTAGAGGGTGACTTTAACCGTAAAGAGTCATCGGTATTCTCGGGAAAATTGGGCCAACAAGTGACCTCAAAACTATGCACTATTGTCGATGATGGTACGCTAAAAGATTTACGTGGCTCTTTGAACGTCGATGATGAAGGTGTACACGGCCAGCACAACACGCTGATTGAAAATGGTGTGCTGAAAGGTTACATGCAAGATAAGCTCAATGCTCGCTTGATGGGCGTGAATCCAACCGGGAATGCACGCCGAGAATCATACGCGCACCTTCCTATGCCGCGTATGACGAATACTTACATGCTGCCTGGCCAACATACCCCAGAAGAAATCATTTCTACGGTGAAGAAAGGCTTGTACGCCCCTAACTTTGGTGGTGGTCAAGTGGATATCACCTCAGGTAAGTTCGTGTTTTCAGCATCAGAAGCGTATTTGATCGAAGATGGTAAGATCACCACACCGGTCAAAGGTGCGACCTTGATTGGCTCTGGCATTGAAGCGATGCAGCAAGTGTCGATGGTGGGGAATGATCTTAGTCTTGATCGCGGCGTGGGGGTCTGTGGTAAGGCAGGACAAAGCGTGCCAGTCGGTGTAGGCCAACCAAGCCTAAAAATCGATGCACTGACGGTCGGTGGTACTGACTAGCCTCTTTTCTATTAAAAAATCGCGGTTTTATACCGCGATTTTTTTTGCAATCAAATCAGGTAACGATCATCATCTTGCAGGACCCAGGACCCAGGACCCAGGACTCATTTACAAATTCTCTTCCGCATATTCTGCCAACCGGCTTCTTACCACGCCATTCAAGTGAATGTTGGCACTGCCGGAAAAGTTTTTAAACCGTTCAACCATATACGTTAATCCCGAAGTGACGGGCGTCAAATAATGAGAGTCAATTTGTGCTAGGTTCCCTGAACAGACGATTTTTGTTCCCTCTCCGCAGCGAGTAATGATGGTCTTTATTTGAGAGGCTGTCAGGTTTTGGCATTCGTCGAGCAATACAAAAGCATTTTGTATAGAGCGACCACGCATAAAGTTAATGGATTTAAATTGGATATTGGCCTTATCGCAAATGTACTTTAGGGAGCCTTCTGTGCAATGGTCGTGCTTATGTAGGGCCTCAAGTGTATCGGTGATAGCGGCCAACCATGGCATCATTTTTTCTTCTTCACTACCGGGAAGAAAGCCAATGGATTCACCGATATCCGGGGTATTGCGCGTTACGATAATTTTATCAAACATACTACGCTCAATCGTCATTTCAAGTGCCGCGGCCATGGCGAGTAGGGTTTTACCACTGCCGGCTGCACCCGTTAGGATAACGAGATCAATGTCGGGGTCAAGTAAGGCGTCCATCGCCATACCTTGGTAGATGTTTTTTGGTCGAATTCCCCAAGCCTGGCGAGTTAACATACGTTCTTGGCTAAGGTCTTTGATGGTGATGTCTTCATCATGGAGGTCGGCAACTCGGCCGGCAAAGTCACTTTCTTCATCAATGACATATTGATTCGCATAGGATGGTTCAATGGCGTGCTTTTCAAAGGTGTGAAAGGTTTTTCCGCCTAACACGGTGGTTTCGACGTTATCAATACCGTCCCAAAATACGCCAGGAACTGTCTGGAAACCCTTACTCAAATATTGGACATCATCAATGAGTTGATCGGTGCGATAATCTTCAACATGCAGGACCCCTGCGCCTTTTGCTCGCAGTCGCATGTTAATGTCTTTGGTGACTAAGATAATATCGCGCGGTGCCCGCTTGTTTTGTAAATAAAGCACGGCGTTAAGGATTCGGTTATCGCCTTCTTTGTCGGCAAATGCCTTGAAGGTTTCTTGAAGCATATAGTCCGCGAGTATCGAAATGGTGCCTGTTGCTTGTTGGTCGTGAGAAAAAGGAATACCTTCTGAGATTTCATCTGGCGTGGCATCTTTGAATATATTTTCAAGTGCTCGAATAGCAACGCGGGCGTCACGAGCGACGTCTCGTTTACTGTCTTTGATACGGTCGAGCTCTTCTAACACTGTCATCGGTATGACAACATCATGTTCTTTGAAAGAGTAGATAGCGAAGGGTTCGTGAAGAAGGATATTAGTGTCGAGAACAAAAAATTTACGGTCGGTGTCGCCCATAGAGTCTCCTTGCCGCATTCCGCGACTGTCCTAGTAAGCTGCTCACAGCTGAGACGAATCAGGCTTTGGATCCTCGCTGGCTCGTCTGTGTGCACGGTGAGTCAACTTTGGTTGCTTCAATCAAAATAAAACGAGATTGAATCTCTTATCCTTGTATACGTTCAAAATATCAACTTTGATTAACATTTATGTAACGTTTACATTTTGAGTATAAGCGAAAAAAATCACCTTACCGTTAACAAATGCCACTATTTTTTTTCAGTTTGATGTCAACGTGAATAAAACAAAAAAAAGTGCGCTTTTCCGTGCAATTGGCGTGACCTAAATCACGCCTTCAAGTAAGATTAGCGACCTTTCATCAAAGGGTAGAAATGCGCAATTTTTGTGTCATCATCTACTATTATTTGGATGGTGTTATGTGCTCGATATTAATGCAGAGCTACCATCAAAATAACCGCAAAGACATCTAAAAGAGTGAGGTATTCGTTCTATGACATTTGCTTTAGGGCAGCGCTGGATTAGCGATACGGAAAGTGATTTAGGTTTGGGTACCATCGTCGCAATGGATGCGAGAACAGTATCAGTGATGTTTGCTGCATCAGAAGAAAATCGAGTTTATGCACGTAGTGATGCTCCGGTAACCCGAGTCATTTTTAATGTCGGCGATGTTATAGATAGCCAAGAAGGCTGGTCTTTAGAAGTTGCAGATGTGTCTGAAAATCAAGGTGTCTTGACGTACATGGGTACGCGACAAGATACGCAAGAAACAGACATTGCATTGCGTGAGATTTTTCTTAGCAACCACATCCGTTTTAATAAGCCTCAGGATAAGTTGTTTGCTGGTCAAATAGACCGCATGGACAATTTTGTGTTGCGTTATCGCGCATTGACTAATCAATACCAGCAACATAAAAGCCCAATGCGCGGCCTTTGTGGAATGAGAGCAGGTCTGATTCCTCATCAACTCTTTATTGCTCATGAGGTCGGTCGTCGATACGCCCCTCGTGTACTATTAGCCGATGAAGTAGGACTGGGGAAAACAATTGAAGCCGGCATGATCATTCACCAACAGGTGTTATCGGGTCGCGCTGAACGTATCCTTATTGTGGTGCCAGAAACACTTCAACATCAATGGTTAGTTGAGATGATGCGTCGTTTCAATCTGCATTTCTCCATCTTTGATGAAGAGCGTTGTATTGAGGCATTTGCTGAGGCTGAAAACCCATTTGATACCCAACAATATGTCCTGTGCTCTCTCGATTTCTTGCGTAAAAGCCGTAAGCGTTTCGAGCAAGCGCTTGAGGGTGAGTGGGATCTACTTGTTGTTGATGAAGCGCACCATTTAGAATGGAGCCAAGACAAACCAAGCCGACAATATCAAGTCATTGAGGCATTGGCAGAGCAAACGCCGGGCGTTCTATTGCTCACCGCAACACCTGAGCAATTGGGGCGTGAAAGTCATTTTGCACGTTTACGCTTGCTCGACTCAGATCGCTTCTTTGACTACGACGCATTTGTTAAAGAAGAAGACCAATACGCGCCGGTAGCAGACGCCGTTACGGCATTATTTTCTGGTGAAAAACTGGCGAATGAAGCTAAGAATCAAATTACAGAATTATTGTCAGAACAAGACGCAGAGCCATTATTTAATGTGCTCGAGAGCGCCGCGGATGACACCGAGAAAGCCATTGCACGTCAAGAGCTTATCGATAATTTAATGGATCGCCATGGTACTGGCCGAGTATTGTTCCGAAATACGCGAGCTGCCATCAAAGGTTTTCCGACACGTAATGTCAACCTAGTTCCGATGCCGATCCCTCAGCAGTACACGACCTCTATGCGAGTGTCTGGCATGATCGGTGGCAAAATGGCACCTGAAGCTCGCGCAATGAAGATGCTGTATCCAGAAGAAATCTTCCAAGAATTTGAAGGCGAAGATTCTAGCTGGTGGCAGTTTGATTCACGTGTGAATTGGTTGATTGATAAGATCCAAGCCAAACGTAGCGAGAAGATTCTAGTGATCGCTTCACGTTCAAGCACTGCGTTGCAACTTGAACAAGCTCTTCGTGAGCGAGAAGGCATCCGTGCTACGGTATTCCACGAAGGCATGTCAATTTTAGAGCGTGATAAAGCCGCTGCTTATTTTGCACAAGAAGAGGGTGGGGCTCAGGTTCTTATCTGTAGCGAAATAGGCTCGGAAGGTCGTAACTTCCAGTTCGCTAATCAATTAGTGATGTTTGACCTACCTTTTAACCCAGACTTACTAGAGCAGCGTATTGGGCGTTTGGACCGTATTGGTCAAAGCCGCGATATTGATGTGCATGTCCCTTATCTTGAAGGGACATCGCAAGCGATCCTTGCTCGTTGGTTTGATGAAGGCTTGAATGCCTTTGCTGAGACGTGCCCAACAGGCCGCATGGTCTACGATCGTTATCAAGATGCCATCGTCAATATGCTGGCATCGGGTGACGTGACTGAGCTAGACGAGGTCATTGAAGGATCTCGACACTATAATCAAGAGCTGAAACACGAGTTGGAACAAGGACGAGATCGCCTATTAGAAATGCATTCTAATGGTGGTGAGGCCGCGCAAAAAATTGCGGATGACATCATGGCAACCGATGGTGACACCAATCTGGTTACTTTTGCTTTGAGCTTGTTTGATACCATTGGACTGAACCAAGATGACAAAGGTGAAAATGCCCTTGTTGTCACACCGTCTGAGCATATGATGGTACCGAGTTACCCAGGTTTGCCTTATGAAGGGGCGACGATCACCTTCGATCGTGATACGGCGTTGTCTCGTGAAGACATGAACTTCATTAGTTGGGAGCACCCAATGATCCAAGGTGGTATTGACTTGGTAATGAGTGAGGGTGTGGGCGCGTGTGCAGTGTCTTTGTTGAAGAACAAGGCGCTGCCTGTCGGAACGATTTTACTTGAACTGGTTTACGTGGTTGATGCTCAAGCACCGAAACGCAGTGGTATCAGTCGCTTCTTACCACCTGCTCCAATCCGACTTATGATTGATGGGCGTGGTAATGACTTATCTGCTCAGGTCGAGTTTGAGGGCTTCAACCGTCAGCTCAGCCCGGTAAACCGTCATCTTGCGAGCAAGCTGGTGACCTCCGTGCAGGCAGAGGTAGTACGCCTAATTGAAACCGGCAACGGTATGGTTGAATCTAAACTGACCGCAGCGAAAGAAGAAGCACACAAATCGATGTACAGCAGTTTGAATGGTGAACTGGAACGCTTGCAGGCGCTTAAAGCGGTGAACCCAAACATTCGCGATGAAGAAATTGAAGCGATTGATGCTCAAATTAAAGCATTGGATGGTTATATTAATAACGCTCAGCTTCAGCTAGATTCACTGCGTCTTATTGTTGTGAGTCATAACTAACGCTTAGTCAGCATAATGCGATGCTAAGGCGGCGCTGTGTATTTTTGGCTTTGTTAAAATGAAGGTAAACTGTAAAAGGTTTACCTTCATTTATATCTATCCCTTTTTGTTTTGGTATTCACTATGGCTATGATCAGCTACACCCCCCCCACTGACCCTTGGATTGACATTGTCTATGAGGATGAGGATATCCTTGCCGTGAACAAACCATCAGGGTTGCTATCTGTACCAGGACGAGCAGAAGAACATTACGACAGCATGTGGAGTCGCTTACATGCCGAGTACCCTGATATTCAGGTGGTACACCGCTTAGACATGTCAACTTCTGGGTTGATGTTGTTGGCAAAAAACAAACCGGCAGAGCGGTCAATAAAGAAGCAATTTCAATATCGACTCACTCACAAGGTGTATTATGCCCGCGTTTGGGGAACACCAGAAAACAGTGAGGGCCTGATTGATGAGCCGTTAATCTGTGATTGGCCAAATAGACCAAGGCAGAAAGTCTGTTATCAAGATGGAAAGCCATCGCAGACGTATTACCAAGTGGTTGAGGTTGATGATAAAACCAGTATTGTTCGCCTATTTCCTATCACGGGTCGCTCCCATCAACTGCGTGTTCATTTATTGGCAATTGGGCATCCGATTGTGGGTGATGAATTTTACGCACATGAGGAAGCGATGCAGTTCTCAGAGACGTTGGGTCTACATGCCAGTGAGCTCTCCTTCTATCATCCAGAGAGCTTAGAGCTGAGTTCTCTCTTTGTGCCTTGTGATTTTTACCCTCAAGCGACGCAAATGGTGATTGAACACTTTGACCCTGCATCTGTTTTACCGGATTATAAGACATTGCCTAAATGCTAATACGGCCATAACAGTGTTGTCGGTCGTTGCTATTCGAGGAAAACCAATGGCCGATAATCATCACTCTTTCGATACTAATACTCGTACTAAGATTGTATTTCTAGATCGTGACACTATCCCTGCACATATCTTAATTCCTTCGCCATCATTCCCGCATCAATGGGTGTCATACCCTGAAACAGCGTCGCCAACTCTTGCAGAACGCATTGCCGATGCCGATATTATCGTCACTAATAAGATCCCCCTTAGTGCTGACGATTTATCCTGCGCACAAAAGGTTAAGCACATCGCCGTGACCGCAACCGGCGTGAATAATATCGATTTAACGTATTGTCAGTCTCGTGGGATCAGCGTGTCGAATATTCAAGGTTATGCGACACGTTCCGTACCAGAACATGTTATTGCATTGCTGTTTACTTTATTTAGAAACCTTCCTGCTTATCACAATGATATCGCTCAGGGTGAATGGCAAAAACAGGGTAAGTTCTGTTTTTTTACTCACCCAATTCAAGATGTGGCTGGGGCAACACTTGGCATTATTGGTTCAGGCGCATTAGGTCAAGCGACCGCCAAGTTGGCCAGCGCTATAGGGATGAAGGTTATCTTTTCTGAGCGAAAAAATGCGCCAACTACGCGTCAGGGGTATGTGGATTTTGAAACGGTTTTGCGACAATCCGATGCGGTGTGTTTGCTGTGCCCTCTGACGGAACTTACTCAGGATCTAATTGCTGAAAATGAACTCGCGTTAATGAAGTCGTCAGCGGTATTAATCAACACCGGGCGGGGAGGTTTAGTGGATGAACAAGCCTTGGTGAAGGCTCTTATTACAGGGAGTATTGCTGGGGCTGGTGTGGATGTCTTTACGCAAGAGCCAGCATTACCGAGTAATCCTCTTATTGCCAATATGCACTTGCCGAATTTAGTGTTGACGCCGCATGTTGCGTGGGGAAGTGATTCTTCTATCCAGCGACTCTGCGACATACTTATTGAAAATATAGACGCTTTTTGGCAAGGAAAAAACACCAATCATGTGGTTTAGTGAATAGGCTTGCAAATAGAAAAGGTAGCCTAAGGCTACCTTTTATTCATTACATGGTTGATGACAACGGCGGGAATGATTGTCAATTAATCAGACTGTGGTTTCACAACTAAGACATTAATTGGCGAGTTTTGTACGACCTTACTCGCCACGGAACCTAAAACGACTTTATCGATCTTTGAGCGTTTATGGCTTGGCATAACAATCAAGTCTGCACCTAACCGTTCTGCATAATCTAAGATGGTTGCATAAGGCTTGCCTTCAGCAACGTGGACTTTAAAGATCACTTCATCGTCAATATGTTGATTAGCGAACGCTTTTAGCTGTGCCTTCACGTCGCTCTTCATCTTGGCAGCGGCATCTTTGGGAAAATAAGTGGCCACCATCGACATGTGAATGCCTGGCAGTACATTGAGAATATGAATCTCAGCGTTTGAATGCTTGGCGTGCCAGACCGCAATCTCGACGGCTTTATCAGAAAAGCCTTTATCATTTAGATCGACAGGAACAAGGATTTGTTTATACATGTGATTTCTCTTCTTAATTCACGCGAGGTGAGGTCGCTTTATCCTTTTTAAGGCTCCACCACATGTGGAGCCTTATCCGTCTTATGCGCTCAATGCTTCCCTACGAGCACGACGTTGTTGGTTCATGGCCATCGCAAGTAGGATGAGTAGGGCTGGAACAAACATCCACTCTTTCATTGGACGCTCTGCATCTTGGACAATGGATTTGATTTCCCAATCAAAATCTAAACCAGATGCCTCAGCTGGGCTGCCAAACTCCACCATATCGATGATCATTTTACCGTCGTTTTCTGTCAGCATTAGGCCCATTGAAGCAATGCGATCTTCTGCTGTTACTGCGTCATCTTCAAATGGTAAACGTACCGCCTTCTCGAGGTATTTGCCCTCTAGCGTTTCACCTGCCACTCTTAATTCGATGGATTGTCCAACATTCAACGTCTTAGTGATTTGCGCTATCTCAACTCCTGGTGAGAAAACCTTGGCTGGATAGACCATATCCCACCAAAAACCTGGGCGGAAGAAGGTAAATGTTAAGACGAGCAGTAATACGGTTTCCCACCACTTATTTTTGGTGAACCACCATCCTTGCGTCGCTGCCGAGAATATCAGCATGGCAATAATGGAAGAAATGACCGTTAACGCGAGGTGCCACCAAGAATCAATCCCCATCAATAATAACTGGGTATTGAAGATGAACATAAAGGGTAAAATGGCGGTACGAATATCATACATAAAGCCTTGAATACCCGTTCTTATTGGATCGGATTTCGCGATGGCTGCAGCAGCAAATGCGGCAAGTCCAACAGGCGGTGTATCATCGGCTAAGATACCGAAGTAGAACACAAAGAGGTGAACGGCAATTAATGGGATAATCATCCCGTGCGCGGCACCGAGGGTGACAATAACGGGAGCCATCAGCGTGGATACGACAATGTAGTTGGCCGTCGTTGGTAATCCCATCCCCAAGATAAGACTGATAACCGCGGTAAACAACAACATGAGAATGATACTGCCGCCAGAGATGAACTCGACAAAATCAGTCATGACAAGGCCAATGCCCGTCAGTGTTACGACGCCAACCACGATACCCGCTGCCGCTGTCGCCACACCAATGCCTATCATGTTACGCGCACCGGATACCAAGCTCTCAGCAAGATCATTAAAGCCTACTTTTGTTTGCTGTGCGACGTCACCGGATTGACTCATTAGTGCAATGAGAGGACGCTGGGTGATGAGAATAAAGATCATGAACACGGTTGCCCAAAAGGCGGATAGGCCCGGAGAAAAGCGTTCGACCGTCAAGCACCATACCAAAACGACAATCGGTAATAAGAAGTGAAGCCCTGACTTAATGGTTGGTCCGGGATCGGGCACTTCTGTTAACTCTGCATCTATATCCATTCCGCCTTCTTTGGCATAGCGAGCGGAAATTCGTAATAGGGCCACGTAAGAGATCAGTAATGCTACACCGACGATAGGCGTTGCGGCTTCACCAAAGACGCCTTTAGTCCAACCCACACCGTAGTAGACCGCGGCGCTGATAACACATAAGCCGAGTATTGTGCCCGTAAACGACAAGAGGCTTTGTACCAAGGTAGGATTATGACGACGCGGTAATCCGGTCATGCCTGCTTTACAAGCTTCTAGGTGAACAATGTAAATTAAGGCGATGTAAGAAATAAGAGCAGGAAGCAAGGCTGCTTTGATGACTTCAACGTAGGAGATGCCCACATACTCGACCATCAAGAAGGCCGCGGCGCCCATAATTGGTGGAGTAAGCTGACCGTTGGTCGAGGCTGCCACTTCGACTGCACCCGCTTTGGTTCCAGGGAAGCCAACACGCTTCATGAGAGGGATAGTAAATGTACCCGTGGTCACAACATTGGCAATGGATGAACCAGAAACCAGCCCTGATAGACCCGACGCAACAACGGCGGCTTTTGCTGGGCCACCACGCATATGCCCTAATAGAGAAAAGGCGACTTTTATAAAATAAGCCCCTGCGCCAGCACGTTCTAGCATGGCTCCAAATAGTACAAACAAGAAGACAAATGAGGTAGACACGCCAAGTGCAACACCAAATACACCTTCAGTGGTGAGCCAGAGGTGTGACATGGCTTTATTTAGGCTTGCTCCTTTGTGAGCGATAACGTCAGGCATGTGTGGACCACCAAACGTATACAGCAGAAATACAGCGGCAACCACCATAAGAGGTGGCCCTAATGCACGTCGTGTCGCCTCAAGTAATAGGATCATTCCAGTGACGGCTGCCACAATATCCATGGTTGTAGGCGCACCAGAGCGCTCAGCAAGCTGGGTATAAAATAAATAGATGTAGGCGGCAGAAAAGCTACCTAGTAGTGCTAACACCCAATCTACAGCAGGAATGCGATCTCTTGGTGATGATTTCATCGCAGGGTAAGCCGTGAATGCGAGGAAGATAGCAAACGTCAGGTGTATTGAGCGTGCCTCAGTGTCGTTTAGGACAGCAAAGTTGAAAATAAATGGTAGCGGAGAGGCGTACCAAAGCTGAAAAAGTGACCAACATAGTGGAACAAACCAGAGGATTTTTGCTGGTATTCCTTGAGGGCTTCGCGCTCCGGTATCGGATTGTGCGACCATTTCCTGCACATCTTGCGACGGTTGTGATGTCTGCGTCATGTACTTTATCCTTTATTATTAATGGTCCAATGTTTCCCAACAACGGATTAAAACCATAATTCGCATTTAACAGTGTAGTCAATGTCTGCGAAGGAATGGTTGTTGTTGTGTTTAGTTTGGCTCGAAAATCGTGGGCTGTGAACGGTGAGCCCAAATAGCCTCACCAGATAAGAAAATCTGGTGTCTGTTAAGTCTTTGTATATGGTCTAGAAAGTAGTAGGGAAGCAATGCTTCCCTACTCGGTATGTTACTTAAGAAGACCGACTTCTTTGTAGTACTTTTCAGCACCTGGGTGAAGAGGAATCGAGATTCCAGCTTTTACCATGTCTTCTTTCTTCAGGTTTGCGAATGCTGGATGCAGACGCTTGAAGGTGTCAAAGTTTTCAAATACCGCTTTTGCCACGTTGTAAGCCACTTCATCTGAAACATCAGAGTTTGTCACCATTGTTGCCGCTACACCGAAGCTTTTTACGTCTTCATCCGAACCGCGGTACATGCCAGCTGGTACTGAAGTGTATGCATAGTAAGGGTTAGCCGCTACGATCTCATCGACTTCAACGCCGGTCGCTGGGATCAGGCGAGCATCACAAGATGTCGTTGCTTCTTTGATGGATCCGTTTGGATGTCCAACCACATACACGAACGCGTCAATCTTGTTATCACAAAGTGCTTGTGAGCGTTCTGAACCTTTAAGCTCAGAGGCAAGTTTAAAGTCATCGTTAGTCCAACCCATTGCGTCCATAACAACGCCCATTGTTGCGCGGTCACCTGAGCCTGGATTACCAATATTGACTCGTTTGCCCTTTAGGTCTGTCACGTTTTCAATGCCAGAATCAGCACGAGCAATGATGTTGAAAGGTTCGGTATGCAGCGAGAACATAGCACGAAGTTTTTTGTAAGGACCTTGGTCTGCAAATTTACTGGTACCGTTATAACCATGATATTGCCAATCAGATTGAACAACACCAAAATCTAGTTCACCAGCACGCATGGTGTTCACGTTATAAATTGAACCGCCAGTAGATTCGACAGAACAACGAATGTTGTGATCCTTACGACCTTTATTTACAAGCTTACAAATTGCACCACCAGTAGGGTAATAAACACCGGTGACAGAGCCTGTACCTATCGTGATGAATTCTTGAGCCTGAACAGTGCCAGCGCCCATGACGACGGCTGCAATTGCGCCGACTTTAATTAGTTTCTTCAATGCCATGAATTTCCCTTCCTTTATTCATTACTAACTCTGCATAACTATAGTCGTCTTCAGAGGCTTCCTATGCGGAAACGGCATCTTTTTCAATCCGTTTGTTGAAAAAGTAGCGCAATCATACCAAATAAATTGGAAGAAAATTATCATATTGTTAATAAAGATAGGTGATTTGTCTGTGCTAGAAGGTGAGCTAGGAATTATTGATGTAATATGTGTATGTTTTAAAACAATGACTTAAGTGATTTTTTGGGAGGGAAATCAGATTTTTAAAGATGTGATGTGTATCACGGACTAGGGGGTTCCGTGATACATTATTCTGAATGTTACCGTTTGAAATTACCCAGCGTACTCAAATAAATCACAGACAGAATCAAATAATTGTTCAGTGGTGATATTCAAAGTCGGGGTGATAAAAATGGTGTCATCACCAGCCACAACACCGAGGATACCTTCGGCTTTCCCAAGAGAATCTAACAATCTTGCGATAAGTTGTGCAGCCCCTGGCCCGGTATGAATCACCACAATGGCATTGTTATGATCAATATCTAGAACCAATTCACGTAATGAGCTCGATACGGTGGGAACACCGAGTTCTGCGGGTAAGCAGTACACCATTTCCATTTTGGCATTTCGTGTTCTCACTGCGCCGAACTTTGTGAGCATGCGTGACACCTTTGACTGGTTGATGTTTTCAAACCCTTCAATTTTTAGTGCATCGACGATCTCACCTTGTGAGCCGAAACGCTCTTCTTTTAGGAGTGCTTTAAAGGCACGAATGAGCGTATCTTGTTTATCATTATTGCGCATAAACGCCTCTTAATTTTGTCCGACAAGCAGTGATCCATCTATTGTTGCACAGAACCCGTTTATTGACCAAATAATCCAGAGTTTCTGTCGACAATATCACGATAATATATTGTCGAACTAAGCGTTATAACCTCATAAAAACCAAGAAGAAAATAAGGTTATTATCGAGAACGATTCATGCTAATTTAGTAGCACGTATTTAGTGAGGTGCGCAACCTCGCAAAGCTGAGGTTAATTGATTGTAATCAATTGGTGAATATTATAGATTTTCTCTAATTGATGAAAAATTACCCTACAAAACTATTAATAAGAGATATCGTCTCAAGGAGAACGCCCATGAAAGTAGCTGTCATTGGTGCCGCAGGTGGCATCGGCCAAGCTTTAGCCCTTCTATTGAAAAACCGCCTCCCTGCTGGTTCTGATTTAGCCCTTTACGACATTGCACCGGTCACCCCAGGCGTTGCTGCTGACTTAAGTCACATCCCAACTCCTGTTTCTATTAAGGGCTATGCGGGTGAAGACCCAACTCCGGCTCTTGAAGGTGCTGACGTGGTACTAATTTCTGCTGGCGTCGCTCGTAAACCTGGTATGGATCGCTCAGACTTATTTAATGTGAACGCTGGCATTGTAAAGTCGTTGGCTGAACGTATCGCGGTAGTATGCCCTACAGCATGTATCGGTATTATTACCAACCCTGTTAATACTACGGTTCCTATTGCTGCGGAAGTACTTAAAAAAGCGGGCGTTTATAACAAGCGTAAGCTGTTCGGCATCACGACATTAGATGTGATTCGCTCAGAGACATTCGTTGCTGGTTTGAAAGATAAAGATCCTGGTGATATCCGTGTTCCTGTTATTGGTGGTCACTCTGGCGTAACTATTCTCCCGTTGCTGTCTCAGGTTGAAGGGGTTGAGTTTACTGCTGATGAAGTGGAAGCGCTAACGAAGCGAATTCAAAACGCAGGGACTGAAGTGGTTGAAGCGAAAGCCGGTGGTGGTTCAGCAACGTTATCGATGGGCCAGGCTGCATGCCGTTTCGGTTTAGCATTGGTGAAAGGCCTGCAAGGTGAAGAGAACGTTATTGAATGCGCTTATGTAGAAGGCGAGGGCGAACATGCTCCGTTCTTCGCACAACCCGTTAAATTGGGTAAAGATGGCGCTGAGGCGGTGTTAGGCTATGGCGAATTAAGTGACTACGAAAAAGCAGCGCTGGATGGCATGCTCGAAACACTGAATAAAGATATTGAGCTTGGCATCGAATTCGCGAAATAACTTTTTAGCGATAGTATATGTGTAACACGATAATAAATATCTATAAAGTGATGACCGTAGCAATATAAGTGTATTGATACAGAGTCATATTAATGAAAACCGATCTTTTTAAGATCGGTTTTTTGATCTATACCCTAACTATCTCGGTATACATGACTACGATAAGAGTGAGGGATGATCATGGATATAAAAGATGTTTCACGAGGGATGTGGGTTGAGTCTCAACACGGTGTAGGAAAAGTACTTGTTGTAGACGAGGTGTCGGGGTCTGTGTTGGTCGCACCGACAGGTACTGAACTGCAGTGGGCGCTATCTGTTGATGAAATAAATGAAAATCTTCAACTTCATAACGGTTGCGACCAGTATTACTAGGGTTGATCGACATCATTATTGGGATGACGCAACGGTGCTCGCTCGCGAGCGCTAGAGTCAAAATAAACACATAGAGCGACACTTAATTAGTTTTTGAGCGTCGCTCTGTGTGTTTATCTGATGTGCTTATTATAAGCCAACACGCCTGTAAAGCTCTACGCGGTTCTTTTGACCGCCATGTAAGCAAGTGCGATAAGGGCATCCTTATATATGCTTCCAGGCAATATATCGAGCTCAGCAATCGCTTTGTCCGCTTCTCTGTACGCTTGCTCCTCGGTGTAGACTAATGAGCCGACACGCTTCATTGTCGCGAGAATAGCGTCAATTTTATCAATACCGTTAGATTTCTCAATCGCCTCTCTAATCATCGCCGTTTCTTCGGGCTCACCATGTTGCATGGCATGGATGAGAGGCAGTGTTGGTTTCCCTTCTGCTAGGTCATCGCCAACATTTTTACCCATATCGTCACCGGATGAGGTGTAATCCATTACGTCATCGATCAGTTGAAATGCGGTGCCTAAGTATTTGCCGTAGTTTTGCAAGGCGAGCTCGGTTTCAGGTGAAGCCTCGTTGAGAATGGCACCGACTTGAGTTGCCGCTTCGAATAATCGAGCGGTTTTTGAGTAGATGACCTGCATGTAACTGGCTTCGGTAGTATTGGGGTCATTACAGTTAATTAACTGTTGCACTTCGCCTTCAGCGATCACATTCACCGCGTCACTCATCAATTCTAGGATTCGCAACGAACCAAGCCCAGTCATCATTTGGAAAGAGCGAGTGTAGATATAATCACCTACTAAGACGCTGGCGGCGTTACCAAAGGCGGCATTTGCCGTCGCTTTCCCACGGCGCATATCTGATTCATCAACCACATCATCATGCAATAAGGTTGCAGTATGAATGAATTCGATAAAGGCTGCAGCCGTCGTGTGAGCTTGTCCTTCATAGCCTAAGGCTTTTGCTGATAATATCGCCAACAGAGGTCTAATGCGCTTTCCGCCACTGTTGACAATGTAGAAGCCCAATTGATTGATAAGGCTAACCTCAGAATTCAATTGAGCTTGAATCGTTTCGTTCACTTTTACCATGTCACTAGCAGTTAGTGATTGGATAGCTTTAAAATCCATTACGTACCCGGTTGAGCATAGAGCCTATAAGGCTTAGTCGATTATTATAATTTGTGAATAATACACTAAAAAACGTTGATTAATACATGCTTAAAAGGCATTATTGCCGCACTTTTCTTTGGCGATTAGCTTTTCGCCAAAATTTTTAAAATATGGCTTGTCATAGGATAATGGTTCGCGTAGAATCTGCGCCCTATTGATGATTAGTTTAGCGCACACCCTCATTGTTCAAATAACAATCAAAAGGCTGTGCGGAAAAAGCGGAGTAAAATATGTACGCTGTTTTCCAATCTGGTGGCAAACAACACCGAGTAAGCGAAGGTCAAACCCTTCGTTTAGAGAAATTAGACGTTGAAACGGGCGCAACTGTAGAATTTGATAAAGTTCTTCTTGTTGCTAACGGCGAAGAGATCCAAGTTGGCGCACCTCTTGTTGAGGGCGGTAAAGTGGTTGCTGAAGTAGTACAACACGGTCGTGGCGATAAAGTTAAAATCGTTAAGTTCCGTCGTCGTAAGCACTCACGTAAGCAACAAGGTCACCGTCAGTGGTTCACAGAAGTGAAGATCACTGGTATCAACGCTTAATCGATTAGGAGAGTTTAACAATGGCACACAAAAAAGCTGGTGGTTCTACTCGTAACGGCCGCGATTCAGAAAGCAAACGCCTAGGTGTTAAGCGTTTTGGTGGTGAAGCTGTTCTTGCAGGTAACATCATCGTTCGTCAACGTGGTACTAAGTTCCACGCTGGCACAAACGTTGGCATCGGTAAAGACCATACTCTTTTCGCTCTTACTGAAGGTAAAGTGAAATTTGAAGTTAAAGGTCCTAAAAACCGTAAGTTTGTAAGCATCGAAGCTTAATAATTACGCCTAGCGCCTAATTATTAATTAGCTTTTAGCTGAATTCAAAAGCCCTGCCGATTCGGCAGGGTTTTTTATTTATAGGCAGTCGATAGAGACGAAGCTCTCCTTACTATTATCATAATAGGTTCAGTGGGGAATCGTCTCTGTCATCTGCTAAAATGTAGTGATAATTGTTTTAGCTTAGAGGAATGTTGATGCGCAGTTATATTATGCAAATCAACCGATGAGACTCTAAGATATACACGCGAAGAAGTAGTCGGAGTAAGAGATGAAGTTCGTAGATGAAGCGGTAGTAAAAGTCCAAGCTGGTGACGGCGGTAGCGGCGTTGTGAGTTTTTGGCGAGAAAAATTTGTGGCTAAGGGCGGCCCAGACGGCGGCGATGGCGGCGATGGCGGTGATATCTACATCGAAGCTGATGAGAACCTTAACACATTGATTGATTACCGTTTTCAGCGTTTTTATGATGCCGAACGTGGTCAGAACGGCCGTGGCGGTAACTGTACGGGTAAACGTGGTAAAGACAAGGTCATGAAGGTACCGGTTGGTACTCGTGCTGTTGATATCCATACCAATGAAATTGTTGCTGAAGTCGCTGAGCATGGCAAAAAAGTCATGGTCGCCAAAGGTGGCTGGCACGGTCTTGGAAATACTCGATTCAAGTCGTCAGTTAACCGTGCACCACGTCAGAAAACACTGGGCACTAAGGGCGAGCTTCGTGAGTTAAGGCTTGAGCTTCTCTTGCTTGCTGATGTTGGCATGCTAGGTTTACCTAATGCAGGTAAATCGACATTTATCCGTGCGGTTTCTGCAGCAAAACCCAAGGTTGCCGATTATCCGTTTACTACGCTGATCCCTAGCTTAGGTATGGTTAGCGTCGTTCCTGAGAAGAGCTTTGTTGTTGCCGATATTCCTGGTCTTATTGAAGGCGCAGCGGATGGGGCTGGTCTAGGTATTCGATTCCTGAAACACCTTGAACGTTGTCGAGTGTTGTTGCATGTGATCGATATCATGCCTATTGATCAATCGAGCCCGATTGAAAATGCATTGACGATCATCGATGAACTTGAGCAATATAGTGAAAAGTTAGCGGGTAAGCCTCGCTGGTTAGTCTTCAATAAAGTTGATTTAATGTCGGAAGATGAAGCGGATGTAATCATTCAAGAAGTGATTGATGCGCTAGGTTGGGAAGACGATTATTTCAAGATCTCCGCCGTGAACAAGCAGGGCACAAAAGAGCTTTGTTATAAGCTAGCTGACTTTATGGATACATTGCCTAGAGCGCAAGAAGAGATCTCTGAAGAAGAGAAAGTCGACTTTATGTGGGATGATTATCATAAAGATGCGATTGCCGGCAAAGATGTTGTTACTGAAGACGGCGATGACGATGATGATTGGGATGACGAAGAAGATGACGGTCATGTCATTTATGTTCGTGACTAAATAATCGCCGTTGTTTGTCTCGCTCTAAAATGCGCCGACAGTTGAACGTGATAAAGCCGCAATGTTATGTTGCGGCTTTTTTGTGCCTGTAGCATTGGAGCCGACGTATTTATCAGGCAAACTCAACAAGAGAGAATTAATATTAGCAATTAGCAATTAGCAATTAGCAATTAGCAATTAGCAATTAGCAATTAGCAATTAGCAATTAGTAAGTTATAACTAAACACTCGTCATTAATAAGGAATACGGAATCAATGGATTTGAACCGTAAAATATCAACAGCAGATGCGTTTATCTTTAAATACTATCGTGCAGTTCACGGACTTCGTATTTCGACGGCGTTCGTTATCACGCTCATCGCCACGACGTATCTGGACTTGCCAGAAAGTACTTGGGTTCTCATTACGCTCGTGGTTGTCATTGGTCCTATATCTTACCTTGGTAATGTTTTGCCTCGGGCTTGGCATAGAACCTTAGGCACATTAATCGGTGCAGTCTCCGGTGTGCTTGCAATATATTTAGGGCAGTGGTCGCTGGGGCTTATGTATCTTTGGTGCGGCGCTGTGATGTTTATGAGTGCTTACTTTGCGCTAGGAAAACGACCCTATGTTGGCTTGTTGGTTGGCATTACGTTGGCCGTCACCATAGGGGCGAGTAACCATGATATTGAGATTGCACTGTGGCGAGGCTTAGATGTCACGCTAGGTTGTGCATTAGCGGTGCTCTTTTGTTTTATTTACCCTCAGCGAGCATTTATACATTGGCGCATGAGACTTGGGGGGGCACTCAATAGCTTTTCAACGATTTATCAGCTTTCCTCTTCGCCAAATGTGGTAGAAAAACCCAATATTGAGCGCTACCAAAAGCATCTAATGAAAGAGATGGTGACGCTACGAAGCTTGATTTCTCCATCAGTCAAAGAGTCAAAATTAAACGCTCAGTTGCTTGAAGCTATTCAGGTTTATCTCCGAAATATGGTGTATGCCCTTGAGCTATTGCATACCTCCTATTGGAGTGATCGGAATAGCCATTTAAACATGCTTTGGTCAAAGGAGCTAACGCAATGCCAGAAAGTCATACACACAGAGATTAAAGCCTTGTCCAATCTTGTGATCACGGGAGAATTGGTTTCCGATTTTTCAGGCCAAGAGCTTCAAGACCTAATGAATGAGCTTAAGCGAAGTATGCCGACGATTGCGGGAGATGAGATAAGTATTAATGGTTATTTGTGGTTGAATATAAAAGTGATGGAGGACTTGGTGAACCTGAGGCGCCTAATTATTTATTCTCTTAACTTGTCCCAGGAATAAGGAAATTGATGATTATATTCATCAATTTTGGCGAAAATTCACATACTACGTATCTAAATCACTTTAAAATAAACGTCTTATCTTTTATCAAGAATGTGAAGTTGGAATGGACTCTAAGCAACGTGCTGTATCACGTTTAATTGCTCAATCAGGACAAATGTTATTAGCGCATGGTGCGGAAAGCACCCTAGTGGGGCATATCACATACCGTATTGGTATTGCGGCGGGTATGGATGAAGTCGAAGTATCATTGTCGGCAAGTTCAATAGTGGTCACAACGGTTTATCAAGAACATTGTGTGACGACCGTGAGAAGAAGCCCTGATAAAGGGCTAAATATGCGAGTGGTAACCCAAATCCAACGGATTTGTATCATGATGGAGAAAGGTATTCTGGATTATGAGCTAGCCCAGAAAAAGCTTCATGCGATTAGCCCTGAGCGCTACAATCGTTGGATTGTCGTGGTAATGATAGGCCTTTCGTGTGCGGCATTTAGTCGATTGGCTGGTGGGGATTGGCCAGCATTTATGATGACATTCTTAGCCGCTTCTGTCGGAATGATAGTCAGGCAAGAGATTGGGCATCGTCACTTCAACCCACTATTGAATTTTTCAGCCACGGCTTTTGTCACTACATTAATTTCCGCGCAAGCGGTGTTGTATGATGTTGGCGATCACCCTCAATTGGTCATGGCCTCTTCTGTTCTTATGTTGGTACCAGGCTTTCCCTTAATCAATGCGGTCGCTGACATGCTCAAGGGATATATAAACATGGGGATTGCCCGCTTTGTTATGGCGAGTCTACTTACGCTCGCAACCTGCCTTGGCATTATTGGCGCAATGAGTTTGACGAACGTTTTAGGGTGGGTTCAATAATGGAGCTTATTGGATTCAACCTTTTAATCGCGTTGCTCAATGACATGTTTTTCGCCGCGATACCCGCGGTGGGGTTTGCTTTAGTGTTTAATGTGCCCCAAGGCGCTTTGGCTTATTGCGCGATTGGCGGAGCAATTGGTCATGGTTGTCGTTTCCTCATGATGCACTATGGTATGCCGATTGAATGGGCCACATTTTTTGCAGCGACAATAGTGGGGTGCATCGGGGTCCATTGGTCGCATAAGTTTTTGGCTCACCCGAAAGTATTCACGGTCGCTGCTATGATCCCTATGATCCCTGGCGTATTTGCTTTCAAGGCGATGATCGCTATGGTCGAGATTAATCACCTCGGCTTTACCCCTGAATTGCTCGCGACCTTGATGGAGAATTTTTTAAAGGCGATGTTTATTATCGCCGCGCTTGCTATTGGCTTAGCGATACCAGGGCTGCTATTCTACCGTCGCCGTTCAGTAGTGTGAGCACAAAGCACTCCGTTGAGAGTCGTTGAGCGAATCATGGCTCAGGGGGCTTTGGCTTTCTTGTTATTTACTTCACTGCGTATTGATTAGCTCAAGGTTTACAGCTCACAAGGTTTATAGCTCAATAGGATAAAGCAACAATGATCATCAGTATGATAGCTGCCATGGCAGACAACCGAATTATTGGTAAAGAGAATCAAATGCCTTGGCATCTGCCCGCCGATTTTATGTGGTTTAAGAAATGTACCATGGGTAAACCTGTGATTATGGGAAGAAAAACCTATGACTCAATTGGTCGCGCCCTTCCTGGCAGGCGTAATATTGTCGTGAGCCGAGATGCGAACCTGACCATCGAAGGTGTCGATACGGTCACCTCGCTAGAGGAAGGTATTGCATTAGTCAGTGATGAAATTGAGGTTATGGTCATTGGTGGTGGTTCGTTTTATTCACATTGCTTGCCGCTAGCAACGAAGCTTTATTTGACCTTTATTGACGCAGAGATTGATGGGGATACTCAATTTCCACAATGGGGCGAGGATTGGATAGAAACCTATAATGAGCCGTTTACTGCCAATGAAAAGAATCGCTACAACATGAATTTTGTGGTGCTTGAAAAACAATAGTAACGTATTACTAAAGCAGTAGTATTGATACGCTCGACGACAACATTGTCGTCGAGTCTCCTACATAGATTTAGATTTCATAGCGCAGCTTGAGAAAATAGTGTTTTGTCTTCCCAGCGAATCATGGTGAGAGTCCCTCCCCAAACGCATCCAGTATCTAAGCCAATCACATCGTCACTCATGTAACCACCTAGTGCGGCCCAATGTCCAAACAGTACTGTTTTTTCAAGTGGTTGCCTTGCCGGAACCTTAAACCAAGGAATGAGTTCATTCGCTGGCATGTCTTCAGGTGGTAATTTACAAGCCATATCTAAGCGGCCATCGTATGAGCAGAAACGCATACGTGTAAAGGCGTTGATGATGTACCTATCACGCTCTATACCCGCTAGTTCAGAATGCCATTTATCAGGTTCATTGCTGTACATGTTTCTTATGAGAGTTTCCCAGTGGTCACGGGCCAGTTTGTCTTCAATTTCTTGTGAACACTCACGCGCGATAGCAAGGGTCCAGTCTGGAGAAATACCCGCATGACAAACAACAAAATCATCATGCTCGAGAAGCAGCGGTTGCTGACGTAGCCAAGTGAGCAACTCGGTACAATCTTCCGCTTCTAATATTGGTAGGGTCTTATCTTTTGATTTAACTCGATGAACCCCCAAAGAAACCGCGAGTAGGTGAAGATCATGATTGCCAAGGCAAATCTTTGCGGAGTCGCCAAGACTTTTTAGGAAGCGCAGAGTTTCAAGGGACTTATTCCCTCTTGCGACTAAATCTCCTGCGACCCAAAGGGTGTCAAGGCTGCTATTAAACGAAACGGTAGAAAGAAGTTGTTTGAGTTCATCGAAACAACCCTGAATATCACCGACAATATAATTGGCCACACATTACCTATAGATATTGAAAATAAAAAGAAAACAACAATGAGCAGTACTAGTTAAGGATATTGGGAAGCGCTAGGCGAAAGGGCTCAACTTCGGCCGTAAATTCATGGCCTTTTTCATCTAACATAATGTAATGACCCTGCATTACACCCACGGGGGTTTCTATTGCAGTACCGCTGCTGTAGGTGTATTCGTCATAACCTGCAATCATAGGTTGCTGACCGACGACACCTTCGCCCTCTACGGTCATTTGCTTCCCATTAGCATCGGTGATAAGCCATCGGCGACTGATCAGCTGGACGGTTTCTTTGCTGAGATTTTTGATGGTTATGATATAAGCGAAGACATAGCGATGATTGTCAGGATCCGATTGTTCGGCAATATACTTAGTGTGTACTTGGCATTTTATACAAGGGGAAGAAGTGTCCATATATCTTTCCTTTACCTAAAAAAACGCCTAGCACAATGTGCTAGGCGAGGGGTTAGTTTGTATGGTTGTCTTCAAGCCAGTTTGCCATCGCAACAAATTGCTCAAGCGTCAGGTTTTCTGGTCGCATACTTGGGTTGACACCCAACTCTTCCAGAACCTCTATGGATAATAACGAGCGATAACAGTTTCGCACAGTTTTACGACGCTGGTTAAAGCCTTCTCGGCACACACGCTCTAGCCATTTAATGTTCTTTGCTGGGTGAGGGAGAACCTCATAAGGCATCAAGCGAACAACAGCGGAATCAACCTTTGGTGGCGGTACAAATGCAGTTGGTGGAACCTCTAGAACAGGAACAATCTTGCAGTAGTATTGTGCCATAACGGTTAAGCGACCATAGGCTTTGCTACCAGGGCCTGCCGCAAGACGGTTGACGACTTCTTTCTGCAGCATGAAGTGCATGTCTTGAATGTCTTTATGAAATTCAAAAAGATGGAACATCAGCGGCGTTGAGATATTGTATGGTAGATTACCGAATATACGCAGCTTGTTGTTTGGCTTCACTAATTGGTTGAAGTCGAAACGCATCGCGTCGCCTTCATGTATCGTGAGCTTATCAGCAAGTTCTGGGTGATTACGTAGTCGCGCAGCCAAGTCACGGTCGAGCTCAATAACAGTGAACTTATCGACTTCTCTACCAACGGGTTCTGTAATTGCGCCAAGACCAGGGCCAATCTCAACCAAGTTTTGTCCTGGTCGCGGATTGATCGATGATACGATACCGTCAATGATGTACGGGTCGTTCAAAAAGTTCTGACCAAAACGCTTTTTCGCTTTGTGCCCTAAGTGGACATCATTTTTCATTGTCTGCTCTCTACTAATTCTATCGCGTATGCTAATGCTGTCTCAAAGCTGCCAAAATCTGCAAGGCCTGTGCCTGCGAGATCTAAAGCAGTGCCATGATCAACCGACGTCCTTATAAAGGGTAGACCAAGTGTGATATTAACTGAACGACCAAAGCCCTTGTATTTAAGTACTGGGAGGACTTGATCGTGATACATACCTAAAACAGCGTCTGCATCGCGTAAGTATTTGTCATTAAAAATCGTATCGGCAGGTAATGGGCCAATAAGATTGTAACCTTTTTCCGTACGAAGGCTTTCTAAGGTCGGTGTGATCGTATCGATCTCTTCTGAGCCAAGAACGCCATCTTCACCAGCGTGAGGGTTTAATCCACACACGTAGATGGTTGGATGATCAATACCAAATTTGTTGACAAGGTCGTGATGTAAAATATCAACGATACTTGCCACGCGCTCTTCGGTTATTGCGGCTGGAACCTCACTCAAAGGCAGATGGGTTGTCACTAATGCCGTTCGTAGACCTTCAGTCGCGAGCATCATAACAACAAGCGGTGTATTTGACACCTCTGCAAAGAACTCAGTATGACCACTAAAACTCACGCCAGCGCGGTTGATCACCCCTTTATGCACAGGGCCGGTGACAATAGCATCAAATTCCCCGTTCATACAGCCTTTTGCTGCTTTTTCTAGCGTATTTAATACGTATTGGCCGTTTGACGGATCAAGCTTTCCTGCTTGAACGGAAGTAGCAAGTGGTTCATGCAAAACAACCAGGGTGCCCGCTTTATGCGTATCATGACAAGCCGGGTCGTAGTCGAGAAGCTCGAGAGGCGTATCTAGCTGCTTAGCGCGTTCTGTAATGAGCGTTTTATCCGCACAGATGACGATTTGATAGGGCCATTCCCTTTGTGACAAGGCAACCACGAGGTCGGGACCAATCCCAGCAGGTTCACCTGCCGTGACAAGGATTCGTCTTGTCTCGCGCAACGTGGCATTTACTTCGCTAGTTGCTGGCATCGTCATCTTCCTCGTCCGTTATCATTTCAACAAATGCACTGGCTCGAATCTCTTGCATCCAAGCGGAGGCTTCTTCATTAAACTTACGATTGAATAAGATGCGATACGCTCGGTTTTGCATTGCTGAGCCTGTTTTGTCTACTTCACGTCGGTCAAGGACTTCGACAATATGCCAGCCATGCACGGTTTTAAATGGTGCACTAATTTGACCAATAGGCAGTGTTTCTACCTGATGTTTAAACTCAGGGACATACAGCTCAGGGGTTTGGTAACCTAACTCACCACCTTGCGCCGCAGAGCCTGGGTCAGCACTGTATTGTTCTGCTAATTCGGCAAAGGTGGCCTCACCGGATTGAATCTTCTGGATATAACTGTTGAGGGCACGCTTGACGCCTTCATCACTTAAAATAACGGTTGGTTTGATTAGGATATGGCGCGCATTAACCTCGGTAACCGACACGGTTTCTAGGCCTTTGACATCTTCAATCTTTAAAATGTGGAAACCGACGCCACTGCGAAATGGACCAATGATGCTACCTTTTGTCTGCATTTTGATTTGGTCTGCAAAAATGGTGGGCATCTCTTCTTTACGCATCCAACCCCAATCACCACCCTCAAGTGCTTTTGGGCCTTTTGAGTAGGTATAAGCCATGGTTGAAAAATCTTCACCATTATTGAGTTTGGCCACGATATCTTTGGCTTGTGCTTCGACTTCGTTTTTATCTTCGCCATCGTTAAAACGTAGTTGGATATGACGAATTTTATAGGTTACTGTGGCGTTGCTTTCTTGCGCTAAGATTTCAGCTAGGTTATCCACCTCTGCTGGTAAAATATTAATACGTTGCCTGACCATCGCGTTGCGAGCCTCACTGGCCGCAATCTCATCACGAATCTGTTCACGAAAAGAGCCCCAACTTAACCCTTCTTCCGTGACAGTTTGACGTAACTCTTCTACTGTTTGTTTGTTGTTTTTAGCGATGTCTTTAAGGGTATCCTCAAGGCGATTATCATCAATCCGAACACCAATTCGTTCTGCTTCTTGAAGTTGAAGTTTCTCAAGAATCAATTTATCTAGGATTTGCTCTTGTATGATGTCTTGTGACGGCAATTCTTGATTATTTTTCTTCGCATTGGCGAAGAGCGTTTTAGTCGCTGAATCAATGTCGCTTTGTAAAATTACGCCATCGTTAACCACGATACGCACTCGATCTAGTTCTACTGGTGCAGCAAAGGCGCTCAGCGTCACGGCTGCGAGTAAAAGGGAAGAGAGAATCTTACTTGTTAATTTCATCGATATTCCTAATGTAAACTTCACCAACTGTCGTTATGTGACTAAGAGTCGATGAAGCGTATAAAGTTCCTAGTATGACTTTGTTACGTGATCCTAGTGAGTGAGGCTTAGTCATTTAGAATAAATGGTCGGCCATACTTCAGGGCGTTACCGTTAGGTGGCTCAGGTGCTTTTGAACTGCCGCCAAGTCCGGTAATACCAAAGCTCAAGCGAACATTATCTTCGAAGTTTGCACCGCCGATACCAACAATGCCTGACTCCCAACTTCTTAATTGTCGGCTGTAGTCTACACCGAGATACCAACAGTCGGAGTGGTATTCGAGTTTCGCTAGCCATTCGACGGACACTTTTTCGGTCATGTCGTAGTAATACTGTCCGGTTGCTATCCAGTTTTTATTCACTTGGTAGCCGCCCATAAAGCCGACTTGGTTAATGCCGCTTCTTGTCAGTTTATCAAGTTCATCCGTGGTATAGCTATTAACACTCTCGATATATTCTTTGGTGACATAACGGTAGTTCGCTTGAATAAAGTCATCTTGAATGCGGTATTCAATCGCACTATTGGCGAGAGACACGGCTGAAGAGTCGATATCGTATTGAACGCCTCCATGGTAGGAGATGCGGTCATTATAGATAAAGTCTGTTTCTACCGCCCACGATGAGTAGTTCGAATTGGCATCATCATTAGAGGTGTTTGGGTTTTTATTGGCCACGTCTAGGTAGTAAATTTGACCAAATGAGATCGCAAGGCGTTCTTTTTGTCCATCATCATAAAAACGCGATGTAGCACCGTAGCTGATCTGATTGGCCGCTGCAATCTTATCGACACCACTGTATCGGCGGCTACGGAACAGGCCGTAGTAATCGGTTTGAAGCAATGTGGTATCGTAATTGTAGATGTTGCTTTGATCAACCTCTGGTACATACAGGTACTGAATTTGCGGTTCCAGGGTTTGTGTATAGCCTTTTATAAAGGCCGTATCACGCTCGAGCACCACACCTGCATGAGTTCTAAATTCAGGAAGTGACCGCGTGACTGTTTCGTCTAAATCGGCGACAACAGTTGGGTCACGACCGTCTAGATCTTGTTGATAATGAGTCAGCATGTAGCGCGCTTCAGTGGTCCATGTGCCCCAAGTGTTTGATAAAGGCAGCGTGAAACCTGGTTCAATGTGTACACGTGTTGCTGAAGGTTTGTCTTCGTCGTCAGTCTCAAACCTAGAAATATGGCTCACCATGTCAAAGTTGACGGTGCTGTAAATATCGGGACGATAGTAGTTAAATTCGAATTGAGGCATCAATTGGTAAGGCTTGGTGTCGTCAACCAGAATTTGGAAATCTTGCACGGTGAGCGCCGCATCCCAATACTTGTCACGGTAACCGAGACTGCCCTTTTGAGATAGCTGCCCTTCAGAGCGACTACCTACGCTGGAGTCTAAGTCTTGAAAGTAGTCGTTGTCACTGACTTGGGAGTAGTCAAGGTCTAGCTTCCAATGCTCACCAAAACGACTGTTATTTTTATACTGGACAGCCCAGCGATCACCATATTCAGGGTATTTGTCATCGTTCGCTAAATATTCGGCATCCAGTGTTCCATTACTGGTTCCGGTGAGATAGCGAAGATTACCTTTGAGTTGGAGTCCACGTGTCTGCATATAGTGGAACGTGGTCAGTAGGTCGTAGTTTGGTGCAAGATTCCAATAGACAGGAACCTGTAATTCAAGACCGTTTTTTGACCCCAAAGATAATGATGGGAACAAGACGCCAGTCTTTCTTTTACCACTGATTGGCATGCTCATATAAGGCATATAGAAGATAGGGACATCCTTCACCTCTACACGGCTGCCGTATAGGGTTGCGACCTCGGCTTCTTGGTCGACTTTTATATCGTCGGCAAGAAATCGCCAAGAATTGTCATCCTCTGGACAGGTAGTAATTGAGCCGTCCTCGATTTGATACATCGATTTGCCCGTTTTAGAGACATAGACTGCTTCACCACGGCCGCCGCCACATAGCATTTTATAGGTGCTATTTTCAGCTGTGATTTCATCTTTGTTGAGATTATTGGTGATTTTATCGGAGACGGTTTTTAGTTGCCCGTCTTCTAGGGTGACGTTTCCTTCCGCCACGACGATATTTTCATCCTGATGCAGCGTCACGCTGTCGGCAGTAATGGTTTTATTGCCCTGAACCACCACAACGTCACCTTTATAGGTCGCACGTTTGCCATTGATCGCCTCTAATGAGTTTGCTTCAATGTTGATTGGCTCTTGATTGGAGTCGGAACTTTGGGCAGTATCAACAGAGCACTGGTCTGTTGGTGGCATACTTTGCCCTTTATTTGTCGATGTATCTTCGGCGTGTGCGTAAGACGCGAGCAGCGCAGCAGCAATAGAGGCCGCTAGATATGAGCGTGAATAACGTGACATCGAGTTGTACTATCCTGTTTAACTTGATTCATTCTATTGAATTCGATTGATATTGAATCGTATATAAGACGGTTCCTATCATAAAGGAAATTGACCTTACAGACACTAGTAGACTGCGAATCAACGCAAAAATTCATAGATAGAGAGCACATAATACAAATGATTGGAAAAATTTTAGGTGTATTCTTTGGCATGCTGTTCGGCGGAGCACTGGGTGCTTTGTTTGGATTGTTTCTGGGGCATCAGTTTGATAAAGCCAGGCGAATCAACCGTGGCGGGTTTAATCGCGGGGGCTTTGGCGGTGTCAACCAAGAAGAGCGCCAACAAGAGTTTCTGAATTCGGCGTACTCCGTCATGGGGCATGTTGCTAAAGCTAAAGGCCAGGTTACGGCCGAGGAGATTCAGCTTGCGACCATCATGATGGATCGCATGAACCTTAATAGTGAGCAAAAAAAACAAGCTCAGAATGCCTTTAGAGAAGGTAAAGAAGCCGACTTTCCTCTCGACCGTATTCTCGACAAGGTCAGGATCTCGTCTGGCGGTCGCCATGATTTATTGCAATTCTTTTTAGAGCTGCAGATATCAGCCGCGTTTGCTGATGGCAGTATTCATCCGAGCGAGCGAGATGTACTGCATCGAATTGCAAAAGGATTAGGTTTTTCTGCTGAGCAGCTGGAACAACGACTGCGCATGCAAGAGGCGGCATTTCGTTTCCAACAAGGGGGCGGCCAATATCAAGGCGGTCAATCCGGCGGTTGGCAACAAGCGAGCAGTGCTTCTCAGCTTTCTGATGCCTATAATGTACTTGGCGTAGACGAATCGGCGGATGCGAAAACGTTAAAACGTGCCCACCGCAAGCTAATGAATGAACATCACCCCGATAAGCTTATGGCGAAAGGCTTGCCACCAGAAATGATGAATGTGGCAAAAGAAAAATCGCAAGAAATTCAAACAGCCTATGACTTAATTAAGAAAGCGAAAGGTTTTAAATAATGATGGAATACAAGGATGTATTATCGTTTTGGTTTGAAGAACTTAGTGCAAGTGATTGGTTTTCGGGAGCGAGCGAGATTGATAGTTTGATCGCGGATCGATTTAGCCATACTCATACCATAGCGGCAGCGGGCGGGCTGCAATCATGGCGCACCAACGCCCAAGGCCGTTTGGCAGAGGTCATTGTTTTGGATCAATTCTCTCGAAACTTGTATCGAGGGAAACCGGGGGCTTTTTCTTCTGACACGGTCGCGTTGGTGCTTGCTCAAGAGTGCATTGCGTTAGGGTTAGATAAAGATCTTCCCGCCAACGAACGTACTTTTCTTTACATGCCCTTCATGCACAGTGAGTCGTTAAAGATTCACGAGCATGCGGTACGACTGTTTACCGACAATGGCGTAGAATCTACTCTCGATTTTGAATTGCGCCACAAAGCGATTATTGAACAGTTTGGTCGTTACCCGCACCGTAATGAGATCTTGGGACGGGAGTCGACCTCGGAAGAACGGGCGTTTTTGACACAACCGGGATCAAGCTTTTAATTCATCCGCTTACTAAAACGGCAGCGCTAAGATGCGATATTGATTCTATCCGCTTTGTGCTGCCTGCTCCGTACGGTGTGGGATGAGGCTATTTAGCATTGAGATCCCAATTATAGTCGTAATCAACCTTTCCTTTATAAGTTTCAAACTCCGGGCGATACTGACTAATGTGCGCGTTTACACCACCATCAGCGGCAAAGTCACTCACAAACCATTCATAAATAGAAGAGAGCGTCGCCTTGCTTGATTGTAGGTTGACGCCTTTGTCGCTGTTGATAAATTGCGTTGCTGCTTGTTCGAGAAGTACATCCGTATTCATAGAAGTAAACGCTTGTGGTTGAAGGTTTGGGCAACCGAGGCTGGCACAATTCACCGCGTAATGCGTGCGCGGGTCATTCCATATTGGGCGAAGGATTCGATGCTCAATATCATTTAGTGTGAGTGCCTTACCTGAGATGGTGACGACATCATCTCCCCATGGTCCAAAGCTAAACAGTCCACCGAGCTTGGTAATCGATTTTGTTGGATAATTATCAAGGATAAGGTCAACGGTAATCGCGTTATATAAATTCACCCAGTACGCGTATTGCTCGGCTTTGTTTAGCTGCTTGGGATCCATTTCAGCTAATTGTGCAATGTATTGCTTGAGATTTTGCTTGTCATTGGAAGACACTCGAACGTAACGCAGCAGTGTATTGTCGCCCTCGCTAACGAGATAGCGGTCCAAAAACGTTTGCCATTGTTGATGAGAAACCACCTGGCTATTGGCTTCATTACTGACATTCCAGAATGCCCAAAGTTCGGACTTGGGTGCGGCGATCACATTAGTGGCAAGGAAAAGAATAAGAAGCGATAACAGTCGAGTCATAGTCAGCATGTCCGTATTGAGAGCGATATTTTAAAAGACCCAATTTAAAGCGATTTTCTTTCAATGTGAGCAAAAAAAGCACTCAAATTAAATGGAGTCACGTTGATATTTTTAGTCGTACAGAGAGGAGTTTAGACGCTGAAAGGGTGAGGCGATGGCAGCGTTGTTTATTCGTATAAAAAATCCCGGCACAAGGTCCGGGATCATACTGGTTAATGGCTGATAAATTACTTCAAAAAGCTCGGGATCTGAGCTTCGTACGCCGCGATTTTATCAGCGTGTTGAAGGGTTAAACCGATATTATCAAGGCCGTTTAATAGACAGTGACGACGGAATTCATCAATCTCGAATTGGTATACTTTGCCATTCGCCTTAACCGTCATAGACTCGAGATCGACGGTGACCTCCGCACCCTCATTGTCGGCAACAAAAGTGAACAACTCATCCACCTCTTGTTCCGTCAGGCGAACAGGGATCATCTGGTTGTTGATCGAGTTGCCGTAAAAAATATCAGCGAAACTCGGGGCTATCATGACTTGAATACCATAATCGGCCAACGCCCATGGTGCGTGTTCTCGAGATGAACCACAGCCAAAGTTTTCGCGTGCAAGCAAAATACTCGCACCTTGGTAGCGAGGGGCATTCATGATGAATTCAGGGTTTGGTTGTTGACCCTCATTATCGAGAAAGCGCCAGTCGTTGAAGAGGTGCTGACCAAACCCAGTACGCGTCACTTTTTGTAGAAATTGCTTCGGAATGATCGCATCGGTATCAATATTCGCGATATCCAAAGGGACGACTAATCCGGTGTGCTGTTTAAAACCTGTCATGTGTAATTCCTTATTAGTCCAATTCTCTGATATCAACAAAATGACCAGCAATCGCGGCAGCAGCGGCCATTGCCGGGCTAACTAGATGCGTACGACCATCTCGACCTTGGCGGCCTTCAAAGTTACGGTTGCTGGTTGATGCGCAGCGCTCTTGAGGACCTAGACGGTCGTTGTTCATCGCTAAACACATGGAACATCCCGGTAAGCGCCATTCAAAGCCAGCTTCTTTAAAGATGACATCTAAGCCTTCTGCTTCTGCTTGTGCTTTTACCTGTTCCGAGCCCGGTACAATCAGTGCTTGAACATGAGAGGCGACACTACGTCCCTTAGCTATCGCAGCAGCGGCACGCATATCTTCGATACGAGAGTTAGTACATGAACCGACAAAGACCTTATCGACGTTGTAATCGGTCAGTGACTTACCGGCTTCTAGGCCCATATAGGCGAGTGCTTTTTCTGCGGATATTTTTTCAACTGGATCTGCAAAATTACTAGGATCAGGGATAGGTTGGTCAACGGCGATCACTTGACCTGGGTTGGTGCCCCAAGTTACTTGCGGTTTGATATCGGCACCATTTAGGGTGACCACGGCATCGAATGTCGCATCGTCGTCGCTTTTAAACGTATTCCAGTACTCTACTGCCGCGTCCCAATCTGCGCCTTGTGGGGCAAATTTACGGCCTTTGATGTAGTTTAGCGTCGTCTCGTCAGGCGCAATAAGACCGGCTTTGGCGCCGAGTTCAATTGCCATATTACACACGGTCATGCGGCCTTCCATTGAAAGGTCGGTAATCGCTTCACCACAGAATTCTACAACGTAGCCAGTGCCGCCTGCTGCTGTCGTTTTGCCAATGATGGCCAAGACGATGTCTTTTGCCGTCACGCCGGGTGCAACCTTACCTTTAACTTCAATCTTCATTGTCTTAGCACGAGATTGTTTTAGGGTTTGTGTTGCCAGTACGTGTTCAACCTCAGAGGTACCAATACCGAACGCAAGGGAACCAAAAGCGCCATGCGTTGCAGTGTGCGAGTCGCCACAAACAATGGTCATTGCGGGTAGGGTAATGCCAAGCTCAGGCCCCATAACATGCACAATGCCTTGGTATTTGTGGTTTAGATCATACAGAGTGACCCCAAACTCCTCACAGTTTTTAGAGAGCGTTTCCATCTGGATTCGAGCCATCTCACCTGAGGCGTTAATGTCTTTGGTTGTCGTTGAGACGTTGTGATCCATGGTCGCAAAAGTCTTACCGATTTGACGAACTTGACGGCCTTTTTCACGCAGCCCATCAAAGGCTTGTGGTGAGGTCACTTCGTGCACCAAATGGCGATCGATATAAAGGATTGGGTTTTCACCTTCGGCTTCTACGGCGATGTGCGCATCGTAGACTTTTTCGTAAAGTGTTTTCGACATTGCTCAATTCCTTGCTGTTGGTCTTGCGCTAATAATGGCTTAGCGCAAGCAGGGTATTCTTATTATGTGTCAGGTCGTTACTTATGCATTGGTAATATAGCTGGCGATCTTGTCACCCATTTCAGAGGTGCTCAACGCTGGCTTATCACCTGATAAATCCGCTGTTAGCTCGCCTGCTGAAAGTGCTTTGCTTACTGCTGCTTCGATATCTTGAGCGGCCGCTTCTTCCCCTAGGCTATAACGAAGCATCAAGGCGGCGGATAAAATTTGTGCGACAGGATTCGCAATGTTTTTGCCTGCGATGTCCGGCGCCGAACCGCCTGCGGGTTCATACAGACCAAATTGACTTTCATTTAGGCTTGCTGATGGCAACATGCCCATTGAACCTGTAATCATGGCGCACTCATCTGAGATAATGTCACCAAAGATGTTTGAGCAAAGCATGATATCGAATTGTGACGGGTCTTTAATCAATTGCATCGTCGCATTGTCGATGTACATATGGTTGAGTTTTACGTCGGGGTAATCTTTAGCGACTTCTTCCACGACTTCACGCCATAAAATAGAGCTTTGCAGCACGTTAGCTTTATCGATGGAGTAGACATTTTTATTGCGCAGACGGGCTGACTCAAACGCAATCTTGGCAATACGTTCGATTTCATAGCGGTGGTATACCTCAGTATCAAACGCTTTTTCTGTTGGTCCTTCCCCTTCACGACCTTTAGGTTGGCCAAAGTAGATGCCACCCGTTAGCTCGCGTACGACAACAATATCAAAACCATTTGCTGAAATGTCAGCACGTAGCGGTGAAAAGTCCTCTAATCCAGCATGGATCTTTGCAGGGCGCAGGTTGCAGAAAAGTTGGAAGTGCTTACGTAAGGGAAGTAAAGCACCACGCTCTGGTTGATCGTTTGGTGCTAGGTGCTCCCACTTAGGACCGCCGACCGAACCAAACAAGATCGCGTTCGAGTTTTCACAGCCTTTAACGGTATCTTCTGGAAGCGGACAGCCATGGTTATCAATCGCGATACCGCCAACATCAAATTCTTCGCATTCAAACGTAATGCTGTGCTTTGCTTCAATTGCATCCAATACTTTATGTGCTTGAGCCATTACTTCTGGTCCAATGCCGTCGCCTGGTAATACTGCAATCTTATATGTGCCTGCCATGGTGTCCTGTTCCTTACGGTTTGTAATTGCTATAAATTATTTATTTTCAATATGTTGTGTTTTCTATAGAGCGCCTAATAATTACACGGTCTCTACTTTTTTCTGTTTGATTTCTTCTACTTGGTTCGCACGGTGGATACTGTTGATAACGTGCAGTAAGGCTTGGCCTGATGCCTCTACAATATCGGTTGATACACCGGTTCCGTGGTATTTTCGACCCTTGTAATTCGCAATGATGTCAGCTTGACCTAAGCCATCCTCGCCTTCACCTTTTGCCGTCAAATCAAATTTGTCTAGAACAATATCGTATCCAGTTACACGGTAAATGCATTGGTAAAGAGCGTCAACCGGACCATTGCCCACAGCAGCTTCACATTGCTCTTCTTCGCCACACTGGATCTTGATGCTGGTGGTTGCCATCACGCTACCAGATTGCACGCTTAGATAGTTCAGTTTATAGAAATCATCTTCTTCGCGCAGATTAGAAAAGTGCATTAGGGCTTCTAAGTCATAATCAAAGACCTGGCCCTTACGGTCTGCAAGTTTCAAGAAATCAGCATATAAAGCGTCTAAGTTGTATTCTTCTGGGTTGTAGCCCATTGAATCCATGTGGCTCTTAACCGCTGCGCGACCGCTGCGACTGGTTAGGTTTAGCGCTTTGTTTTTAAGACCAATAGACTCAGGTGTCATGATCTCGTAGGTGTTTTTGTTCTTCAACATACCATCTTGGTGGATGCCAGAGGAGTGGCTAAATGCGTTTGCACCGACAATCGCTTTGTTGTCTTGAATAGGCATATTACACAATTGGCTTACTAGCTTACTGGTACGGTGAAGCTCTTGATGATTAAGTCCAGTATGTACACCTAGTAATTCTTGGCGCGTTTTGATGATCATTGCAACTTCTTCAAGAGAGCAGTTACCCGCGCGTTCGCCTATGCCATTGATGGTGCCCTCAATTTGACGTGCTCCTGCCTGAACGGCGGCAATGGAGTTAGCAACGGACATTCCTAAATCATCGTGGCAGTGCACAGAAATGATGGCTTTATCGATGTTTGGCACGCGATTAAATAGGGTTTGGATAATGCCGCCAAACTCATTCGGTACGGTGTAGCCAACCGTGTCTGGAATATTAATCGTTTTAGCGCCGGCATTGATGGCGGCTTCAACCATGCGACATAGGTTGTCGATAGGGGTACGACCCGCATCTTCACAAGAAAACTCAACGTCATCGGTGTAGTTACGTGCATGCTTTACGGCTTGTACGGCCATTTCAACCACATCATCATAGCTGCGGCGCAGCTTGTCTTGAACATGTACAGTAGACGTAGAGATAAACGTGTGAATACGGAAGGCGTCAGCAACTTTTAGTGCCTCTGCTGCAGCATCAATGTCTTTGGCTACCGCTCGTGATAGCGCGCAAATGCGACTGTTTTTGATGTGTTTCGCGATGGTCTGTACAGACTCAAAATCACCTGGCGATGAAATTGGGAAGCCTGCCTCGATAACATCGACACCTAAACGTTCGAGAGCGAAAGCGATTTGCAGTTTTTCTTTTACTGTCAAGCTTGCTGAAAGTGCTTGTTCGCCGTCACGCAACGTAGTGTCAAAGATAATTACCTGGTCATTCATATTTGCTTCCTCTCTGTACAGGTTAATCGTTTACGTCCTGTTCGATTGATATAAAAAAGCCCGCATCTCGATGCGGGCTTTAAGAAAATTCTTAGTGGTGTTTTTCAGACACTGGCTACCCGCGCGTTTTGTTCACGATAAGAAGGAGGCTCAGCAGGAGAGAAAAACGTAATGTCATTGTTATACATTCCACAAAATTTGGTTAACAAATTAGTACCGCACTCACACTTTCCCGTCAAGTCTTTCCTGATATTTTTATGGTTATCGGAGGAGTTTGTGTGGAAATCATTAATTAATCATTTGATTAAATAATGATGAATTTAAAGGCTCATCTTATGCTGCCAATTCATTCTATAATTAATCGATGATTAATAAGTGAGATAAGCAATGCATGATGATGAATCCTCGATCAAAAGAAAGGTTGGGCGACCGAAACAACAAACAGACACGAGAGATAAACTGTTGACTCATGCGCGCGACCTTTTTGTCGTTATGCCTTATGACAAGGTGTCGACTCGTCTCATTGCCCAACGAGCGGGGGTCAATATTGCCATGATCCGGTATTATTTTGGCAATAAAGAAGGCCTGTTTGAAAACATGATTCGTGAAACCGTGCGACCGATCAAGCAAAAAATGAACGATATTTTTGAGCGAGATGATCATAAAAACGTATTTGAGTTCATGCGAATCTATTATCACGAAATGAACAAGGTTCCTCAGTTCCCTAGGTTGATGTCTCAGGTTATGCACATGCCGCCATCGACGACGCAACGGCGATTGTTTGAGAAAGTATTTTCTGATCTTGGCCGTCCTGATCATGACATGATGTTCGGCAGATTACAGGCTGCAGGGTACCTTCGTGAAGGTCTTGACCCTAAGTTATGTAAGCTCTCACTTATTGCTTTGATGGTGTTTCCTTTTATAGCACCTCCCGCCATGTTGCAATTGCATGGTATTGAATTAACCGAGTCTTTTCTCGATAAATTACTTGAGCACAATATCCAGCTCCTGACGCGTGGTTTACTGCGCGATAATTAAATATAAATCAGAATGATAAAGATTAAATCTATGAAAAATATAAACAAGAAACTGCTGTTTTTTCCTGCACTCGCTGTGGGTGTTGTTGCGCTAATCGCCGCCATTAATTTACGACCAGATATTCCGACTAAGCCTGCTGGAGATCGTGCTCGAGTGGTCGAGACTCTAACCATGCAGCCACAATTTTCCGCCCCCCTTGCTGTTGGTTTCGGTCGTGTTACCCCAAAACTTGAGTGGAAAGCGATCTCCGAGGTTTCTGGGGAGGTAGTGTATAAGCACCCTAATTTAGAGAAAGGGAATATTGTGAGCGCGGGGACAGAAGTGCTTCGAATCGACCCCCTCGATTACGAACTTAAGGTCTCCCAAGCGATTGCTGATCTTAAATCGAGCGAGACACAGCTGGCTCGCATTGATCAAGAAGAAATTAATTTAAAGCAAACCCTTACCATTGAACTTAATCGCTTGAAGCTGGCGCGAAGTGAGTACCAACGCCGCGCCGACCTCAATAAACGAGGTTTGTCGTCACAGTCTGATGTGGATACGCAAAAGCAGAACATGCTGTCACAGCAAAAGTTGGTTCAAGAACTTGAGAACCAAATAGCGCTGCTCCCTGATGAAAGAGATGTCGCGTTGGCTGTGGTGAACGTCAATAAGGCCAAAGAGCAAGAAGCTCAGCGCTTATTAGCTAAAACCATTATCTACCTGCCAGAAACTTTGCGTATCGCGGAGGTTGATGCGGAAATTAACCAAGTAGTAAACCTACAGCAGGCCATGGTAACAGCGCATGGTACCGAAATGATGGAGGTGGAGGCTCAGCTTTCGATTCATGATTTACAGCTTATTGCAGACACGCTGAACAGTTCAGCACGCAATAGTGGTAGCAACAACGAATTGCAAGCCCTTAGTGCGTCGATAGAGTTGAGTAGCGGTAGCTTGCAATCGTCTTGGCCAGCAAAGGTTGTGCGTGTGAGTGAGACCGTGGATCCCAATCAAGCGACAGCGGGTGTGATTTTGGAGATCGCGCAGTCTACGACAGGTAACGGTCTATCTGATACGCCATTGCTGGTGAACGGAATGTTTGTTAAAGCAAAGATTGAAGGTCAACCTCAGCAGGCTTGGTTGATTCCAGAGCGTGCCCTGCATGGTGATAAAGTGTATTTGATGAGCGTGGATAACACATTGCAGATTAAACCGGTCGTTGTTGAGTACCGCCGAGACAATCAAGTAGCGGTTCGGGGTGAATTTCAACAAGGGGACAAACTGGTATTGAATGATTTGCTGCCTGCGATAGAAGGAATGCTGTTACGAGATATCAGCGTAGCCAAAGATGGCATGAGTGAAGAAGGTGACGAGTCATGATTCGTTTTTTCTCCAAACACCCCACGGCGGCCAATTTATTGATGCTTGCCTTGGTTATTCTCGGCGTTTCGTCGCTCTCGACGATAAAACGAGAAACCTTTCCAGAATTTAGCCCGCCATACATCATGGCGGCGATTACTTATCCTGGGGCTTCCCCACAGGAAGTGGAAGAAAGCCTGTGTATTCGAATGGAAGACGCCGTCGATGGCCTAGCGAATATTGAAGAAACGAAATGTGAGGCGATTGAAGGTTCAGCTCGCTTAACCCTCAAACTCTCTGAAAAAGCCGACATTGGCCGCATGCTGGTGGATGTTCAGACTCAGATTAATTCCATTAACGACTTCCCTGATGAGATAGAGTCACCAGTGGTCCAAGAGTTAGATTGGAACGAGCCTGTTGTCGACATTGCTATTACCGCGGATACCGGTTGGCCTGAACTGAAAGCGTATGCCGAACAGCTCAAACGTACCTTAAAGTTGGACTATGACGTCTCACTTGTGGAGGTGAGTGGTTTCTCTGATCACCAATATCGAGTGGAACTCGACACGCAAGTTATGCGTCAACTTGGGCTTAGCGTGAACGATATTGCCTCTAAAATTGGCAAACAGAATGTAAAACTACCCAGTGGTAACGTCGAAACGCCGGATAAAAACTTCTTGATTCGATTCGATGAACGTCGAGTCACACCACAAGAATTGGAGTCTATGGTTATTGGCGCTAGCTCATCTGGGGCATTAATCCGCCTTAATGACGTGGCAACGATCACCGATAGGTTTGAGTTGGATGAACAAAAAGTACTGTTCAATGACAAGCCCTCAGCCGTACTAAAAATCAGTAAAAATAAAGAAGACGATGCACTGCGGATCAAAGAAGATGTGGTTCGATTTGTCGATGCTCAGCGCGCCATCGCTCCAGATGGCGTGACATTGGAAATGACCAACGACCTCTCGTCTGTATTGTGGGATCGTCTGACCATGATGCTGAAAAATGGCTGGCAAGGGATTGTTCTGGTGTTTGCCACCATGTGGTTGTTCTTTAGTTTTCGTTATTCGTTTTGGGTGGCTGCCGGCCTGCCTGTTGCCTTCTTAGGTGGGCTATTTTTAATGGCCAATTTAGGGTTGTCGATCAATATCATGTCCCTGGTCGGGCTTTTGATGGCGATTGGGATCATGATGGATGACGCGATTGTGATTGCCGAGTCGATCGCCTCGCATCTTGATCGAGGGCAGAAGATTGATGATGCTGTGATAAACGGAGTACAAAAGGTATTGCCGGGGGTCATTTCGTCTTTCTTAACGACCGTCTGTATCTTTGGTAGCTTGTTGTTTTTAGATGGTGAAATGGGAGCGGTGCTTAAAGCTGTCCCGCAGGTGCTTATTCTCGTATTGTCATTGAGTTTAATTGAGGCGTTCTTGATCTTGCCGAGCCACCTTTCTCATTCACTGCATAAACAGAAAAAAGAAAAACCACCGATTAAGTTCAAGCGAGTCTTACTTGAGCGCTTTGAAAATTTTAGAAATACCACCCTTGTTAATGCTGTTGACCGTGTCGTGTCGCATCGTTATGCCTTCATGGGGGGCGTCTTGTCGCTACTGCTCGTTTCGGTCGCATTGATTGCTGGAGGCGCGGTGAAGTTTGTCCCGTTTCCTGAATTGGATGGTGATACGGCTGAAGTGAGGATTATATTGCCTCCTGGCTCATCCCTATCTCAAACCGAGCGAGTCGTGGATCACGTTGTCGCCTCGGCGAAAAAACTTAACGTTGAGTGGAGTGAGGATGTTGAAGGGGGTCGAACGTTGGTCGAGCAGATCACCAGCCAGTTCAACACCAATCAGGATGCCAATGAATCTGGCCCTCACCTTGCTACCGTGAGGCTCGATCTGCTCGGTGCAGAAGAACGTAACACCTTAATTGATGATTTTGTTGATGCTTGGCGAGACGATGTGGGTGAGATGGCTGATCCTATTTCATTGGTTTTTAAGCAGCCGACGATGGGTCCTGGTGGCCGCGCGATAGAGATTCGCATTAAGCATGACGATCTTGAACAGCTTAAAGCCGCATCGATAGATATCCAACAATATCTAAACGAGTTTGATGGCGTAACGGGCGTGCTCGATGATATGCGATTAGGTAAAGAAGAGATCCTAGTCAAGCTTCGACCAGGCGCGGAGACATATGGTGTTGATGGCCAGCTGATCGCCAATCAGTTAAGAGGCGCTTTCTTTGGGCAAACAGCAGATGAGATACAGTTGGGTGTCGAAAATATCAAGATTGAGGTCAAGTTAAACAAAGAAGACATTGCTGATATTCAACAACTGGCAAACTTTCCTATTATGCTCGCTGATGGATCTCAGCTGCCACTTGGCGCGGTTGCTACTATGGATTTTCAACGTAACTATGTCAGAATCCAGCGTATCGATGGCCTAAGAACCGTCAGCGTATTTGGTGATATTGATAATAGTAAAGCGAGCTCTTCTGAGATTATTCGTCAGTTCCAAGTTGATGAAGCGCCAGTACTTGAAGAGAAATACCCAGGTCTACGTTTTGATTTTGAAGGTGAGGCAAAAGACACCGCTAAAACAGGCTCTTCAATGGGTAAAGGCTTCTTATTGGGATTGTTTGGTGTGTTCTGTATTTTGAGCTACCAGTTCCGCAGTTATTTAGAACCCTTTGTCGTCATGCTGGCTATTCCACTGGCGTTTATTGGGGTGGTGTGGGGACACTTACTGCTTGGTCACTCGCTGAGCATGCCGAGTATCATGGGATTCGTTTCATTGGCGGGCATCGTGGTCAATGATTCTATCTTGTTGGTGCAATATATTCGGCATCATGTGGATGAAGGAGAGTCGGTACATGACTCCGTCGTGAAAGCCAGTCGTGAGCGATTTAGAGCGGTATTTTTGACGTCAATGACAACGGCTGCAGGATTGCTTCCTTTATTGACGGAAACAAGCTTACAGGCTCAGGTGATTCAGCCTCTCGTTATCTCGATTGTGTTTGGCATCTTTGCGTCCACATTATTGGTACTGTTCATGATTCCATCCGCCTACGCCATATTAGCGGACTGGGGGTTAGTGCATAAACACGAAGAGATTTAGTCACTCGCGTCAATAAATGCGGCTTTTAGCCACAACACAATCTATAGGGCTAAAGCTCGCCAACAATTAGTGAGGTAGATACCTACCTCACTAAGCTTCATCATTTCTCCAATAATTCGTCACCTAATTGTCATGCAATCTGGCTACTTTTTGATCATACGAGATTATCAATGACAAGGAGTAGGTCATGCGCACTATTGAACCGATTGCTCGTTTCGATCTGGCATTTTCATTATTTTGTTTGGATCATCGATTTAATGCCCAAGTAGCGAAGCTGAGTCGCCTGATATCGAGAAGTGGAGATGGCCCTCTATATGCGTGCTTAGGCGTGCTCATTTGGTTGTTTGACGATAGGGTTGGCGGGGCTTTTCTTGCTGCTGGCTTACTTGCTTTTGCCATCGAATTGCCCATTTATTTTTTGGCAAAAAATGGTTTTAAGCGTCGACGTCCTCAAGAGCTTTCGCAATTCGTGCAGCCTTTCATTACTCCCTCAGATCGCTATAGCCTGCCGTCCGGTCATACCGCAGCAGCGTTTTTGATGGCGACCGTCATCGGTCATTTTTATCCTGAGCTGCATTTATTCTCAATCGTATGGGCGATGCTGATCGGATTTTCTCGTGTGCTTCTTGGGGTGCATTTTCTAACAGATATTGTGATTGGTGCGCTACTTGGTATTTCGTGTGCGACGTATGCGATAAATTTTGTAGGATAGATGGTGTAGGGAGAGCGTGTGAAAATACTTTATGGGGTTCAAGGAACGGGTAATGGCCATATCGCGAGAGCGCGAGCAATGAGTCAAGCGCTGAGTTCTCATGATGTTGACGTGGATTTTTTGTTTTCGGGGCGCGACAAAAGTAAGTACTTCTCGATGGAAATGTTTGGCGACTACCAAACGCGACGAGGGTTCAGCTTCGTGACGAAAAATGGCAAGGTTGACTATTTTCAAACGGCAACCGACAACAACCTATTGAGTTTTATGCAAGAAACCAGAGCTCTTGATGTGAGTCATTACGATGTCGTGGTCAACGATTTTGAACCTATCTCAGCGTGGGCGGCAAAGCGTCAAAAAGTCCCGACCGTAAGCATTAGTCATCAAAATGCTTTTCGTTTTGATGTTCCGCAAAAAGGCTCAAGTTGGCTCGATAACCAAATTATTCATCGCTTCGCACCATCGGATCATCAGCTTGGACTGCATTGGTACCATTTTGACCAACCGATCCTTCCTCCTATTGTTCATACTCAAGGGCACAACGTGACATCAGAAGCCATGGTGTTGGTTTATCTGCCTTTTGAGGGTATTAATGCCATCATCGATTTGCTGATTCGTTTTGTCAATCAACCTTTTACTTGTTATCACCCCGAAATCGTTGAAGAAGAAAAGATTGAAAACATCACGATGAAGCCGTTAAGCCATTTGGGGTTTCAGGTTGATCTGCATCGATGTGCGGGTGTGATTGCTAATGGGGGATTTGAATTACCTTCTGAAGCGCTGAGCTTAGGGAAAAAGCTGCTTGTTAAGCCACTTGAGGGGCAATTTGAGCAGCAAAGCAATGCCGCAACGTTGGACAGCTTGGGGCTTGCTCATAGCATGGACTCTCTTGATGCTGCCGTGGTTCGAGACTGGCTTGATGAAAAACAAGCTGAGCGTGTCATATACCCAGATGTGGCGAGTGAGATTGCGGATTGGTTAGTGTCGGGTGAATGGCATTGCAGCCAAGCCTTACGGAAGCGACTGTGGGCAAAGGTCGACTTTCCTAGTTACGCTTCTATGTAGCCTGGAGACAAGCGGCAATGCAAAAAGGCTACGTTTGGTAGCCTTTTTTGCATTTTGGGGTCAATTAGTATTCTTATTATGTATCAATTCGCAGGCTCATATCGGGTTGATGTATTGGTTTTTTTAATGGGTTGGCGAATGAACTATATGCGAGATAACGGGATGAACATGACAGGATTTAACAGTGTTATATCTTGTGTCTATCTTTTTAGGGATTATTTGCAACAAAAGTTATTAAAAATATAATTTATCTTTTTTTACATTAGATGTAAGCTACTGTTGTTTATCGATATTGCATATTTGCCGGTAAAATATACTGATTCTTTATCAAACTTGTTGGTGTCGAAGTTATTATTAGTGGATAGTTTGCTTCGTCCTCGAACTATGCAGAGGATTAATAGAACATTGTAGGGTACAGAAATGACGTTAATGATTTTCTGATTAATCCTTGCCCACATATTCGAGATTGATTTTAAACGAGGCTTACTAAATGTTAGACAAAAAAGATGCTATGAGCGCAATCGCTAGCTACCGCATGGAAAGCACATTACGTGGCGTAGATCTAAACCTATTAACCGTATTTGACGCGGTAATGCAGGAGCAAAACATTACCCGTGCTGCGCACAACTTAGGGATGTCACAGCCAGCAGTTAGTAACGCCGTTGCGCGTTTAAAAGTGATGTTCAATGATGAATTGTTTATGCGTCAAGGCCGTGGTATTCAACCAACACAGCGTGCTCGTCAATTATTTGGCCCAGTTCGCCAAGCGCTACAGTTGATTCGTAATGAGTTGCCAAGTTCTATCTTTACACCTGAGACATCAACACGCCTGTTTAAAATGGCAATCTGCTCGCCATGTGACATGCGATTTGCACCAAAGATCATGCAAAGCATTTCAGGACAAGCTCCTCATGTACAATTGCATCTTGATGCGGAAGCAGACCGTCAACTTGCGGATCGTATGCGTTACCAAGAAATCGATTTTGTTATTGATTACGCTCGTTATGATGCACAAGGTTTCTCAAGTACTGAGATCTTCCAAGATGAGCTTGTCGTTGTCGCGTCGAAAAACCACCCACGTATTCACAATGCGGTCAGTGTTGCTCAACTTAGTCACGAGAAACATGCGAAATTGTCAAAAGTACACGGTGTACGTAGCTTCTCTGAGCATGCTTATAAAGACCTAGATTGCCAAGCATCTTATGAAGGCACTAGCCTAAGCAATGTGCTCTATGTTGTTGGCCAGTCTGAGCTGGTTACGATTGCACCACGCTGGATGGTAGAAAACGCGGTCAATAAAGATCAGCTACAAGTGCTTTCATTGCCATTTGACAATGCCATGATCAGTGGATTTTTAAGCTGGCATGAATCAAGCGAAAAAGATAAGGGTCACATCTGGTTGCGTGATCAGTTAATGATGATCTGCGGTGAAGTCGTCGCATTCGCGTAATTCACAGCCAATGAGAATAAGCCCCCACAACTAAGTCTTTGATACTTCGTTGTGGGGGCTTTTTTCGTTACATTATTTAGCCATAAGTTTGATTTGGGTCTGTTGCCTTTTCTATCATCATAGGTACACTTGTGCGCTCAAATGGCTTACGCGTGTACGCTTAAAGGTAAGATAGAACATGGCTAATTTAGAATTCCATATTGTAAAAAAGATTCGTGAACGAATCCTAAAAGGTGGCGATAAGATCGCCTTAAGACATAAGATCGACAATGTGTGGCAAGGGATTAGCTGGAAAGAGTTTGGTGCAAACCTTGATGCACTGTCTCTTGCCTTGTTGAGTCGAGGTATTCAACCTCAAGACAAGATAGGCATTATCTCAAATAACATGCCTAAATGGACGATCGCTGATTTTGCATCCTTGCAAATCCGTGCGGTGACTGTCCCTCTTTACCCAACGAATACGGCTGCTCAAACGAGCTACATTCTTCAAAATGCCGATGTACGCATTCTTTTCGTTGGTGAACAAGACCAATTTGATGCGGCGTTGTCTATTTATGATGAATGTCCACAACTGGAATGCATTGTCACTATGTGTGACAGCATTGCTGCGTCAGACGAGTCGTTTGTGATGACTTGGGATGATTTCATCGCGGGTGATCATAGCCAGCAGCAACCAGAGTTCTTGGCCCGACTTGAGCAGGCCAACTTTGAAGACTTGCTGACGTTTATCTATACCTCTGGTACAACCGGTCAGCCCAAAGGTGTGATGCTGGACTACCAGAACATTGGTGCACAACTGAAAGGGCATGATGAGCGTCTGAGTTTGTCTGAAAGTGATGTATCACTGTGCTTCTTGCCTCTGTCTCACGTATTTGAGCGTGCTTGGACGTTTTACGCCCTCTACAAAGGGGCAACAAACTGTTACTTGCAAGACACAATGCAAGTGCGTGATGCCTTGGGCGAGATTCGTCCAACGGTCATGAGTGCGGTGCCGCGCTTCTATGAGAAAATATTTTCTGCTATCCATGAGCGTGTTTCTAAGGCGCCAGTACACCGCAAGGTGCTCTTTACTTGGGCGGTGAACATGGGAGCGAAAATGGCCCAATGTCGTCAAGACAATGTTCAGCCCTCTTTCATGCTCAAAAAGAGTCATGCATTAGCCGATAAAATTGTCTTGAGTAAGCTACGTGAATTGCTCGGTGGCAACATCAACTTTATGCCATGTGGTGGCGCGAAGCTTGATGAGACGATTGGCCGCTTTTTCCAAGCGATTGGCATTAATGTCAAGCTAGGTTATGGCATGACAGAAACGACGGCGACCGTATCGTGCTGGGATGACACCTGTTACAACCCTGATTCTATTGGCATGCCGATGCCTGGCGCCGAAGTGAAAATTGGTGAGAATAGCGAGATACTTGTGCGCGGTCCAATGGTGATGCGTGGCTACTATAAAATGCCAGAAGAGACGGCCAAAACGTTTGATGCTGACGGCTTCTTAAAGACTGGCGACGCCGGTGAATTTGATGCCAATGGAAATTTATTCATTACTGACCGCATTAAAGAGCTAATGAAAACGTCAAATGGTAAATACATTGCTCCTCAAGCGATTGAGGGCACCATTGGTAAAGACCATTACATCGAACAAATCGCGGTTATCGCGGACACTCGTAAATTTGTCTCAGCGCTTATTGTGCCATGCTTTGACACACTCGAAGAGTATGCCAAAGAACTCAACATCAAATACCATGATCGCTTAGAGCTGATTAAACATAACGAAGTTGTCGAAATGTTTGAGAAGCGAGTATTTGAATTGCAAAAAGGCTTAGCAAAATTTGAACAAGTTAAGAAGTTCAAATTACTGCCTCGTGGCTTTTCTATGGACAAAGGTGAGCTTACACCCACTCAAAAATTACGTCGTAAGGTGATCAATGATCGTTACCAAGATGAAATTGAAGAGATGTATAGCGACAACCACCATAAAAAAGACTCGAAAAAGAAAGACATCAAAGATAAAGACATCAAAGAGAACAACGATAAATAATCGACTCTCGGCGTGTCATCACATGTGATGGTACTAAATAAGTCATTGATGATAAAAAGCCCCCTTGAGATTTATTCAAGGGGGCTTTTTTAATGGCGGCCAATCATGAGCAAACACTGAGCACGCTAAGCGGCTTTGACGCTAGGGCTTAGCAAACAACAATTGGCTGTAGCGATTCATCTTGGTCAGGCGGATCTCCGCATTAGCAAGGAAGGTTTGCTTTGCTTTGCCTGTAAGAGACTTAGACTGCGGCAGCTTAACCGTCCTTGCATTCTTATGAACGCCATTAACCAAAAATTCATAATGCAAATGTGGACCGGTCACGCGTCCTGTCCCACCAAGTGTACCAATGGTTTGTCCTTGCTTAACGCGTTGCCCCGTTTTGACGGTGCGTTTAGTTAGGTGTAAGTACTTGGTGATATAGGTATTGCTGTGCTTGATGAAAACGTAGTTACCGTTAAATTGGTTATACCCTGACTTTTGAACCGTGCCATCACCTGCGGCCCAAATAGGTGTGCCAACCGGTGCCGCATAATCAGTACCACGGTGAGCACGAACTTTCCCGGTCACGGGGTGGCGTCGATTAGGGTTGAAATTGGAGGTAACTCGTCGGAAATCAAGTGGTGAGCGTAGAAATGCTTTTTTCATGGCTCGGCCATTTTCGTCATAATAGCTGTTGGTATTATCATCTAGAATGGCTTTAAATGTATCACCTTGGTTTTTAAACACCGCCGCGATGATTTTACCTCTGCCAATGACTTCACCCTCGACCACTTTTTCTTGATAGAGCAACTCAAAGTGATCACCTGAACGGATGTCTAATGCGAAATCGATATCCCAACCAAAAATACCGGCGAGCTCCATGATCTGATTCGCCGTTAGGCCGGCGCCTATTCCTGCATTCCAGAAGTTAGAGGTAATATCGGCCTCGGCATAGTTGTATTGGTAGTCGATGTCTTTCTTGTCGAACTGAGAGGTAAAGCCGTCATCGGTACGAGTAATCAGGAAGGTCTCGTAGTCATTCATTCTCCGCTTCAGTTGCAATAAGTCATTATGCTCATCAAAGCCAAATATCAGTGTATCACCAGGTCGAAGGCGCGACAGTTGTTGTTCGATGTCTTTATTGGTATTCACTAGGTCATAGAGCAAGCGAGCAGACAATCCCACACGTTGAAATAATATTGCAGCGCTTTCGCCAGAACGCACAGAATGTTCTTCCCAATTAAGGACAACCGTTGGCGGTGGTTCGTTGGCAATATTCAATGAAGACGCATTAATTGTCAGTGGATAATATTTACCTATCTCGAGTTTATTCGGGTCATCGTGAAGCTCTGCGGCGTCGGGTAAGAACAGAGCGACGACAATCAGCGCGGTGAAAAATGCGATCAGAGCTCGATGAAGCCAAGGGAGGCGCTTAAAAACAGATACCATGAGTGATTAATTCAACATTATTTTTTAAATTTCCTGAACCAATTAGTCTAACTGGTTTCAAAAAACATCGCTATTCAAGTAAGATGTCTAACTATTATATTTTTGCCAAATCTGTGGGAGTGAACAAGAATGGCGAGCCTAGAAGCTGCATTAGCTGAGATTAAACGTGGTGTCGATGAGTTGATTCCAGAAGAAGAACTCATTGCGAAACTTAAAGAAAACCGTCCTCTACGTATTAAGCTAGGTGCCGATCCGACTGCGCCGGATATTCACTTAGGCCACACGGTCATTTTAAACAAGCTACGTACGTTCCAAGATTTAGGTCATGACGTGACGTTTTTGATTGGTGATTTCACAGGTATGGTGGGTGACCCAACGGGTAAAAACACCACTCGACCGCCACTGACTCGTGAAGACGTACTTCGTAACGCCGACACTTACAAGGAGCAGGTGTTTAAAATCTTAGATCCTGCAAAGACCAAAATTCAGTTTAATTCTGAATGGCTGTCAGACCTTGGAGCAGAAGGTATGATCCGCCTTGCTGCAAACCAAACGGTTGCACGCATGTTAGAGCGTGATGACTTCAAGAAGCGTTATAGCAACGGTCAACCTATTGCGATCCATGAATTCATGTACCCGTTACTGCAAGGCTATGATTCTGTTGCGATGGAAACCGACGTTGAGTTGGGTGGTACTGACCAAAAATTCAACCTCTTAATGGGCCGAGAACTACAAAAGTCGCATGGTCAGAAGCCACAAGTCATATTAACAATGCCACTTCTCGTTGGACTTGACGGTGAGAAGAAAATGTCCAAATCCGCGCATAACTATATTGGTGTGAGTGAAGTACCAACAGAGATGTTTGGTAAAATCATGTCGATCTCAGACGTGCTGATGTGGAGTTACTACGAGTTACTGTCTTTCCGTCCGCTAGAAGAAATCGCACAATTTAAAGCCGATGTAGAAGCGGGTAAAAACCCTCGAGACGTTAAGATTCTGCTGGCGAAAGAAATCATTGCGCGCTTCCACTCACAAGCAGATGCGGACGCGGCAGAGCAAGAGTTTATCAATCGCTTCCAAAAAGGCGCAATGCCTGACGAGATGCCTGAATTTGAGTTTGAAGCGGGTATTGCCATCAACAACTTGCTGAAAGAAGCGGGTCTTGTCGGTTCAACCTCCGATGCGATGCGAATGATTCGTCAAGGTGCGGTGAAAATCGATGGCGATAAAGTCGAAGATACAAAACTCGTTCCTGCGGTAGGGCAAGCCGTGTACCAAGTTGGTAAGCGTAAGTTTGCTCGAGTGACACTTAAGTAGACTCGTTTCTTTACCGCCTTATGGCGTATGTTGAGTCATGACAGAATGAAAACCTCTTTCGGGAGGTTTTTTTATATCTGATACGTTTGAGGGGAGCCTTAAGCAAAAAAACAGACGCGATCGCGTCTGTTTTTATATTTTGATTACTTAAATTCTAAATTATAGAGATTCAGTAAACGTACGTGCGATTACGTCACGTTGTTGCTCTACTGTTAGAGAGTTAAAACGCACAGCGTAGCCAGAAACACGGATAGTAAGCTGTGGGTAGTTCTCTGGGTGAGCAACAGCATCTTCTAGCGTTTCACGCTTAAGAACGTTAACGTTAAGGTGTTGGCCACCTTCGATGCGAGGTGCCGTTTCAATGGCAACTTCACGGCTTTCGTATTCACCTAGATCGCTGATTGCAACTACTTGGTCTGCTTCAAAACCTGTCGCGGCAGCAACGCAGCGCGCTTCGTTTTTCTCGCCATCTAGCAACCAGATTGAATTGAGTAGGTCGTCGTTTGCTGCTTGAGTAATTTGGATACCTTGAATCATCACTATCTCCTGAACCACTTTCATAGCGGTATTGTTGTGGTGTTAAATTTCAAATTTTATTGAGCTGAGCTATATATACCTAATAATGGGTATTCTAGTATTGATTTAGATCAAATTACAACAAATAACATTAATTAATGTAAGGCTGATTTCTTGACCTATATCAACTAAGCCTCTTAAAATGGCGCTTTAAATAATATTTTATACATTAAAAATTATTTGAAAGAGATAAATGTAGTAATAAAACTACATTTTGGTGTTTTTGAGAGAGCCATGTACCAAGAAACAAGGGCTTCAATAGTTAAAGCTGAAAGTATAAGATCGCTAAATAACAGTTTTAAAAATGTGATATAGATCGGGTTGTTAAGGTATGAATAAGTTTATAGGTGCACATTTATCAGCAGCTGGTGGGGTGGATAATGTGCCACAACGAGCGTCAGAAATTGGAGCAAACGCATTTGCGCTGTTCACAAAGAATCAAAGGCAATGGGTGGCGAAGCCGCTAACACAAGAAACCATTATTCGTTTTAAGGAAGAATGTGAAAAATACCAGTTTCTTCCGGAGCAAATACTTCCGCACGATTCCTACCTGATTAACTTAGGCGCACCTGAATTAGAGAAGCTTGAAAAATCGAGAGCGGCATTTATTGATGAAATGGAGCGCTGCCAGCAGCTGGGTCTAACGTTATTGAATTTTCATCCGGGTAGCCACCTCAAAAAAATCACAGAAGATGAGTGTTTGGATCGCATTGCGGAGTCCATCAATATCGCTCATCAAGCGGTGCCTAACGTCGTGGCAGTGATAGAAAATACTGCCGGGCAGGGCACGAACCTTGGCTGGCGATTTGAGCACCTTGCTCATATTATTGCCAAAGTTGAAGATAAAAGTCGTGTCGGGGTGTGTCTTGATACTTGCCACACATTCACGGCTGGCTATGACCTGCGAACTAGTGAAGCCTGTGAGGCGACATTTTCTGAGTTTGATAACATTGTTGGGATGCACTATTTACGAGCAATGCACCTCAACGATTCAAAGATAGCATTAGGTGACAGGGTTGACCGCCACCAATCTTTGGGGAAAGGAGAGATTGGCTGGGACTGTTTTGAGTTCATCATGAAAGATCGTAGATTTGATTCTATCCCATTGATTTTAGAGACTATTGAACCAGGTATTTGGATTGATGAAATCCAACAACTGAGACACTTAGCAATAAAAAGTTAATTTTTTTTGTGACAACATGGATCTTTGGCATCTTTCTTTCATAATTGATTACATGCACGTTGCATAAAAGTGTGATTTTGAAAATATCACGAACCATCGTAGTGTAAGATTTAGGTAGGTGTCATTATGTCTCGAACTGTCGCTCCACGACCAAATACCATGCGTTCTAGTCGTTTCCCTGTTCCAAATCGTCATGTGACGGGACAAGGGCACCATCGAGCGCCACAACATAAAAGTAATCATTAATTGAACCCTATAAAACTGGTATTAAATCGGTAGTGGTGGTGACTTTTGAGATGCTAAACTCCCCAGAGTTTCAAACTCTGGGGAATCATAATGACAACACTGACATGGCATGACGTCATTGAAAAAGAGAAGCAACAGGCGTACTTTCAGCAGACGCTTTCGTTTGTAGAAAATGAAAGAGAATCAGGCAAGATCGTTTACCCTCCCGCCAATGATGTATTCAACGCATTCAAATTTACTGAATTTAGCAGCACTAAGGTAGTGATACTTGGGCAAGACCCTTATCATGGCCCTCATCAAGCCCATGGCTTGTGCTTTTCGGTGTTACCTAGTGTAAAAAAACCACCGTCTCTTGTGAATATCTATAAAGAATTGGCGCAAGATATCGATGGTTTTGAGATTCCTTCTCATGGCTTTTTGAAAAGCTGGGCCGATCAAGGCGTATTATTACTGAATACAGTGCTCACCGTGGAGCAAGGCCAGGCTCATTCTCATTCGAAAGCGGGCTGGGAAACCTTCACTGATCATGTGATTGAATCGCTCAACACCGATGGAGAGAATATTATTTTCTTGCTGTGGGGAGCACATGCACAGAAAAAAGGCATGATAATCGATCGACAGCGGCACCATGTGCTGACTGCGCCACATCCGTCTCCGTTGTCGGCACGTCGTGGTTTTTTTGGTTGCCAACATTTTTCTCAAACGAATCAACTACTGAGTTCGATGGGTAAAGATCCAATTAATTGGCAGCCTAACCTGGTTGGTAGCGAGGGGTAATCGCTGGTTTTTCGAGCATAGTCAAAGCATGAACTTGGAAACTCTTATACACTTATTAAGAATGTGGAATTAAGGGAGAGAAGGCGATGATGATCGAAAGGATAAGACGCGAGCACGGCTATATGGTCCGTTTGCTCGCCATATTGAATCGTAAATTACATTTGTTAGAGCGCGAAGAGCCCATCAATTACTCTCTGATCAAAGAGATAGTGACCTACCTAACCGTGCATTCAGAGAAAGTGCATCATCCTAAAGAAGATATTCTTTACCGCTATTTCATTGAGCATTACGGACATCAGGGCACCATATCGAATCTTGAGGCAGAGCATCATGATCTGTCGGAGAAAACGCATGATTTCCTCGATATCGTTGAAATGATCTTGCAAGATGCGGTCGTGCCACATGAGATTTTTGCCAATCGCTTGTCTGAATTTATTCGAAACCAAAAGCAGCATTTAGACCTTGAAGAACAATCAGTATTGCCACTCATCGATAAGATGTTTTCAACAGAGGATTGGCAAGTGGTTGAGGCGTTGTGGACTGACGCTGATGATGATCCCGTGTTTGGTGACACCATTGCTGACCGATACAAGCAATTGGCTGAACGGGTGCGACAGAATGAGTTTGAAAGCGTGTAGCTTAGGTATCGAGATCTGAAAGTAGCGGTATTGATAGTAATAAGATCATCGTAAACGACAAAGGCATCGCTAGCGATGCCTTTGTCGTTTCGGTAGGTTTTTGTAATGATTAAGTCTATTGAGTCATTTGATCCAGATAGTTGAGCCAATCTGCTGTTTGCGTCGTTGGTTTTGCTTTATGGGCGCTTTCGGCAAGTGTCTTCGCAGTAGCGTATTGTTTCAATCCCACATAGGCACGGATTTGCAGCAATTGCTTTTCTTGCAACGTAAGCCCTTTGACTTTATCTAACGATTGTAAGGCTTGCTTAAAATCACCCTGTTGCATTTCTAGTCGCGATACTTGTTCATAGTATTTAGCATTGAGACGAGCTGCTGCTAACCATGAGGTCTGTGCGTGCGTCCATTCTCTCGCCATTTGCCAATGTGTCGCTTGTTTGACGATGGTATCGACGTCAGTGTCACTGAGTTGTAGATCGCGATAGAGGTGTGCTGATTTCTCTGGGATCCCTTGCTGAGCATAAAGCTGCGCCATACTAAGTTGCATCGTATCCGGAATGTCGATGCCTGCTCGCTTGGCGGAAACGAGCGTGGCGAGAGCCAGCTTATATTGCTTGGTTTGCATGTAAAGCGCACTCAGTTGTTGCCACCACATCATTTTTTCTGGTTGTAAGGCAAGCAGCTTTTGACTCGTAATGATTGCGCTTTTTAGGCGAGATAGTTGCAGCTCGGCACTGAGTTGTAAGCTAAGGGGTTGCAGCTTTGGGGTACTATCAAGGCGATGATATTGGTTAATCGAAGCCAGCAATGGCGCCCACTGTTGCAATAAGTAATGGGCTCTGGCTTTGTTGAGCCAAGCCGTGGTGAGTTGCGCTTTGGGGATTTCAAGCGCTTCGGCCGATGTAACCAAACGCTCAAAATGGACTAACGATTGCTCTGCTTTGGTATCCGATAATAACAATTCGGCGAGCATACGCTCGGTTTGCCAGCCTTGATCATCTTTAAAAGCATGCGTATTTACGGCGATTTGCAACTGTTTGATCGCAAGATCAGTTTTATCGGCTTGCCAATAATAAATGCCGAGCATCCTTGCGACGTAAGCCTTATCAAAACTTGCCGATGGTTTGAGTGTTTCGAGCAACGCGATGGCTTCTGTGAGCTTTTCTTGTTGTTCAAGTTCATAAGCCTTGGAGACTTGGGTTGCCGTTCGCATGCCAAGCTCTTGTTTTGCCACTGCCACTTGGCTAAACGAAAATGATAAGCAGCATGTAAGGAGGAGGCTTAAATGAGTCAGTCGTTTTTTCATTGGTTTAACTTAAACTCCAATTTGACCGTTTGCCCAACTCTTGGTTGTGCATTGCCATTGACCATCATTGGCTGATATTTCCATTGTTTCAGCGCTACCATCGCTTCTCGTTCGAACATACGCTTTGGATTGGCCTCGACGACTTCGATATCACTTGGACGACCGTTGACGTCAATGGTGAATGACATCACGACATAACCTTCAACATTGCGCTGTATCGCACGACGTGGGTAGCGTGGCTCTTTCCGATGCAACGGCATGACCTGCTGGTTACGACCAATATCCGGTACGCTAGGGGCGTTCATTGCCACACCCGCAACCTGAGTTGATATGGCAATATTAGGCAGTTGAGGTGACGTCGGGGTTTGCACACTCGAGCTTTGTGAGCTTTGCTCTACCACTGCCGCTGAAGGTGGTGTCGCCGGCATCTTTGGCGGTTCAGGCAAAAGACGAGTGCGTCGTGCCGTTTCGCTATCCGGTTCAGTCATGACTAGATCGTAACTTAGCCTTGCTGATTCTTCAGGTTTAGACTTTGGACCGATGTCGATCATCCAGCTCATAAAAGAGAACAGAGTGAAGGCCAGCGCCATTGCTAAGGGGATACTCAACAAAATGCGAAGCATTACGGGCTCTCCGTTGCGAGGGCTATCTTGGTTACCCCGGCACCTTTTGCGCTGTCCATGACCTGTACAACGGTACCATTGAAGGCATGTTTATCGGCTTGAATGACCATTGACGCATTAGGTTGTTCAAGTAATAGTTTTTCGATAGTCGCTTGCACGCGTTCTACATCCACGCGACGTTTATCAATGAATACATCGTTATTCGCAGTAATGGCGACAAATATCCCTGCATCCTTTTGACTAACCGCATGACTGGCTTGTGGACGATTCACGTCCACGCCTGATTCACGGACAAAAGAGCTAGTGACAATGAAAAAGATCAGCATGATGAACACAATGTCGAGCATTGAGGTCATATCAATGTTGGCTTCTTCTTGTTGTTTTTTTCGGTGGCCAAGTCTCATGTATTATTCCTTATGGGATGATGGCTTCCCATGTGTTGGTCACTTCTTAATAGTTGCTCTAACTGAAACAAATTCTTGTTGCTCCATTTCTGGATGCGAGAAAACGCGAGCATGCCTGATAGGGCGGCAACCATACCAGCCATAGTTGGAATCGTCGCCATAGAGATGCCCGCCGCCATGAGGCGTGGTTGAGCGCTACCTTGTGCAGCCAGTGTGTCAAAAACAGTGATCATACCGGTGACTGTGCCTAAAAGACCCAGCATTGGGCACAGTGCTAGTAAGCATTTTAGAAGGTTAAGGTTCTGCTTCAGTTGGTTTTCTGCATCACTTAGGATCGCATCTCGCTGCATGCGAGCGTACCAAGAAAAATGGTCAGTACGTTGCGACCACTTTTTTGTCCAATCGCGTTTTTGTACTGGGAACGCTCGCGAAAAATAGATAATTCGCTCAAAGGCGACGACCCAAAAGACCACGACAACAGCCGCTAGCCACCAAAGAATGGGGCCACCTTGGTTCATAAACTGGCTCAGGTGCTCTGAGCCAGGCAGCCAATTGGTCAGATTATGCAGCATAGCTCGCTCTCTGTTCGGTAGAGTGGACTTCTGCTTGCTCAGCGACTAAACCGACACTTTGGCGTTCCAATATATTCCGAATAGACTCTGATTTTGAGCTCAGAAGGTTATGAGCCAGTAACAGTGGCATCGCTGTGATCAAGCCGAGAACGGTCGTTACAAGCGCCATTGAGATACCGCCAGCCATGACACGCGGTTCGGCATTACCAAACTGAGTGATCACTTGGAAGGTTTCAATCATACCGGTTACGGTACCCAGTAAACCAAGCATTGGTGCAAGTGCCGCAATCAGTTTTAGCATACTTAAGCCACGCTCTAGGTGCTGCTGTTCATCCATAATGGACTCCAGAAGGCGGAGCTCTAGTGCCTCGACATTCATCTTTTTATCGCGATTGTAAACACTTAACACGCGGCCCAGCGGGTTGTCGGTCGGTGTCTCGGGACTTTTTAGTTGTTTGCTAATTTGTTGCTCAATTCGAACTAATACGACCGCGCGATATAACGCGATGATCAAACCAACAAGGAATAATCCCGCAATAATCTTACCGACAATGCCACCGTGCTCAAATCGTTGAGCCAGGGTTGGGTTTTCGGCTAATTGCTTGTAGATATCCCCACGGCTTGGATCGATAACGGCAGCGGTTTGGCCATTGACGATACTCTCGGCGTTATCGATGGTTGAAACTGAGCTAGGGAGTCGAGGGAAGTCGCTTGCAAGTTGACCGTCCCAATCAATAGGGCCCTGTTTAGCTAGCAATGCGAAGTTACCAAGGCGGAGCGCTTTTATCGTCGTAATTTCACCGTTACCAGTGACAAATGGAACATCAATATTGGCATAGGTGCCACTGCTGGCTATCTGAGCATTAAATGCTTGCCATAATGCGGTGAGTTCTTGGATTGACGGTAGTGTTTTCGCCGCAACAATGTTCTCAATATCGGCACGTTGTGGTGCTTGTTCACTGTTGGCGACGGACGTTTCCAACTCAAGTTGCAGCTCTTTTGCAGATTGACGAACGACACCAAACAGTTCACCTAAGCTGCCCGTTTCAAGGTGTAGCTGTTTTTGTTTTTCCGCCAGTGTCTTTTCATTATTTGAAAACTGCGTACTGAGAGACTCAATAGATGCATCGAGTTGGCGCTTACGTTCAGTAAGCTGTTTGCGTTTGGCTGCAAGCGTTTGCTCGTCTTTCTTAAACTGAGCTTCACGTGCGGCATTGTGTTGTTGCTCTTGCTTTTGGGCTGTCTTAGCGTCGCTTGTTAGCGTATTAGCAGCGAAAGTAAGGTGTGAGACGCTGAATGAAAACAGCGCAATCAATAAGGTCAGGTAACGCATTAGCTAGGATCCTTGGCAAGAGAAACCGGAAGTGTCATCAGGCTTGGTGAGGCTTGTTTGTTCGCGATTGCAAACGCTTGGTCGATATGTGAAGCAAGTGAGGCATCAGTGCTGACCCAAGTGCGTTGACGATTGTCCCATGACCAGTATTGATTCCTGTCCAGGCTACGGGCGACTAATGATAAGCGACCTAGATAAAGCTGCTCGGCTTCGATGCCATCGCCGACATTGATGCGTGAACGATAGCTGCCCAGTTTAATGCCATAATCCATCTCGATCTGATAAGCCTCTAAGATGCGACGATACTTTTCTGCATCGCTGACATCCGCTTGGGGCATAAGAGACTTTAATTCTTCTAAGCGCGCTAAGCGGGCGTCAATACGAATGGGTTTATCTTGTTGGATGTGAGTCTCTAACCCACTAAGCATTTTGTACATCAGTGGTACAACACCTTGGCGGGTATCACTGATTTGCACGAGTTGTGTGTCGATGCTTGTCAGTTCTTGTTGTTGGTTATCGACGACGGATTGCAAGTGGCGCTCGTATACTTCAAGGTTGGCGATCTCTTGCTCAAGAGCGGCAATTTCAGAGCTCAGCTCAAACGCCTTGTCGCTACTGGTATTGATGCGTTTTTGGCTTTGTGTGCCTTGAGTAATAGTTTGAGCCTCAACATTTCTTGCGGTGTTGAGATCATTGGCCAAAGCCTGCCCATTGATAGCGATCAACGATAAGGAGCACAATGCGGCGTGAACGAGCGTTTTGTTCATTTCAATAACCTGTTGCTTTCGAATAGAAAGGGAAAATGAAAAATAAAGTTACGGGTTTTATGTCGTCTAACACATAAAACTAAAATAATGGCCGTACCGACAACATGCATTTAGACTTTTATGTCTAATCGAGATGAATGGATTGTCGTCAGTAACGTAATCAAAAAATGAAATACGGCCTCTCAATTACAGTGCATACAGTAATTTATGTATGATTTTATACACTTACATTCTTCATGGTTACTGTCAGCCTAGGACAATAACATGAGTGCACTTGTGGTTAAAATTGAGAGCTCACATTGTATGGCAAATTGGGTGATAAATACAATGCAAATGAGAGTGATACTCAATCATAATATATATGTGGCGCTCATTCTTATTTTAAATGGGTATGCGTGCACGGTACAAAGGTTTGTTCGGTATGCCGCTAAGTGCGACTTTTATTCTGAGGGCAGCCCTGACAATAGGAACCATCACGTCGTCGATAGTGCATGCAGCATGAACGACGCTGAATGAATAACTCGCCATCATGGGATACATCAAGGCGGCCAAACCGAGATAGAGGAAGGGCGAGTAATTGCTGCCAATGCGCAAGTTCGTGAGCAAAGGTGTCGTGCAGTTTATTTGAGGCGAGCCGGTTTGACCCTACCCTATGTTTGAGACCACGAAGCAGCATCTCCATTACGGTGTCAGCGAGCAGTTTCTCTCTGGTTGCAGGGCTCATTCGACAGACCTCGCCCAATTGATCGGCTAGATTGCTTAACAACTTGGTCAACTCCTGGGCCGCGAGTTGTTGACGTTGGTGTTGGTCGCCGGCTGTCCACTCATCCTCTACGAAGTCAAAGGTGCCGACGACACCAGATTCGGTGTTTAACCCCTGCTTCATGCTGCTTAGTTTAGGAACGAAATCTGAATAATAGGTTGCGATAAGGGCAATCGTGATAGGCTGCCAGGTGAGCATAGCCCACGTTCGAGTTTGCCAGTAAATAGCACCGGCTTCAGGGTAGGCCTGCTGCCAATAAGAGTAGAGCCTATGAATCTCAGGGCTTGATTTAGAATCAGGTATTATAGCATCAGCATCCCGACTCAATGGTATGAGCAAAGGGGAGACTTGTTGTGAAATATGTGTCAGACCGTGTAGGTGCGACATATTTTCAATGGTGAGTGAACTATGCATTCTTACCCTAAATTAAAGTACTCCAACCGCTGTTGAAGTACTTTTCTATGATTGATTACAGATCAAACTTCACGTTCAGCTGAACCGTCTGCTGTTGTCCATACCAGCAATAACTCTCGTTCCAACAGGTATAGTATTCTTTGTTAAATAGGTTATTCGCAATTAAGTTTGCTGATGCGCCTTTGAGCGAAGAGCTGACTTGACCTAAGTCGTAGCCGATAGAAAGGTCAACTAAGGTGTAAGACGGTAAAGTGCCTGCATTTTTGTTGGACGCATCATTGCGGACAGTGTTACCCACATAACGAACCCCACCACCGACTCTTAAACCACGCATTGTGCCTTCATGAACCGTATAGTTAGCCCATAGATTTGCGGCATGATCTGGCACGTAAATGAATTGTTGGCCCACATTAGACTGGTCTTCATCTTCTGTGATTTCCATGTTGGTATAGGTATAGTTAGCGATGATATCGAGGTTGTCATTGATTAACGTCTTACCTTCAACCTCAAGGCCCTGCGAGCGAACTTCACCAATGGCTTCATAAGGCGATGCACCGTCTTTACGCACCCCAACATTACGTTTTTTGATATGGAACAGCGATGCCGAACCTGACGTGGTTTTGTCGTAAGAGGTGTATTTGACCCCAGCTTCAACTTGTTCACCCTTTTCAGGTTCTAGGTTATTGCCATTGGCATCAAGTTTCGCATTGGGTTCAAAGCTGGTCGCAAAGTTGGCAAATGGCGATAGGCCGTTGTCGAACTGATACATTGAGCCGAGGCGATACGAGAAATTATTATCACGTGTTGTTGTGTTGTTGGGTGCTCCGCCGCCAACCGAAGCCTTAGTCGTCGACTCCACGATGTCATAGCGACCGCCGGCGATAAAGACCCAATTATCAATCAGCATTTGATCTTGGAAATATCCGCCAAGCTGTTTCATTGACACATCGGTGTTGGACCAATAATTTTTATTAAAATCATTGGGATTGAGCTGATTGTTGTCTGGGTTGTATAAGTTAATGCTGCCCACATTATCAAACGAGTCGTAAGCGGCAGAGCCTTCTATTGTGCGATAGTCCACACCGAACAATAGATAGTGGTCAAGGCTTCCGGTATTGACGAAGCCCGACAATTGGTTGTCGACACTGACGCCATTGGAGTTTTCATCCGTGCTGTAAGCGGTACGCTGCAGCTCACCCGTTTGAGCGTTGAACGCGCCGCTATTGGTGCTCTTTTGGCCAAATTTAGTGGTCATATAGCGAAAGTTTTGGAAGAAAGACCAATCGTTATTAAAGTCATGTTTGACCTTATAGCCCGTGAGTAAAAACTCACGATTGATATCGTTGTAATTCACATCGCCTGCAAAAGTTGAGGGCGAAATTTTTCCTGACTCGATGGCCGCTAATGGCACCGTGGCATTTTGTCCTAGTGCTGGGTCGTTCTGATAGTAAAGGTTGAAGTTAACGAAAGTGTTATCAGATACGTTCCAATCAATAGAGGGCGCGATGAGATAGCGTTCTTCTTTCACGTGATCAACTTGTGTGTCTTTTTTTCGGCCAAGAGCAATAAGTCGATAAGAAACGTTGTCGCTGAGTGCACCCGTTTTATCAATCGAGGCTTCCATTAGGTTGTCGAGACCTGTCGCGACCTTAACCGAGGTTTTTTCTTCAAAGCTCGGCGCCTTAGCGATAATGTTAACCATGCCTCCTGGAGGCATAGTGCCGTAAAGCACCGACGTAGGGCCTTTGAATATTTCTAGGCGTTCCATTGCTATCGCGTCAATTTGTGGCTTCGCGTTCCATCCTGGCAACCCTGGTAGCATCAAGCCATCATAATAATTATTCGATGAACTAAAACCGCGGATATTTACCCAATCCGTTAAGACGACTGCACCGCCTTTATTTTCGGTTGATACACCGGGTGCATAGCGTAGAGCCTGCATGACAGATTGAACACCGCGCTGTTCCATTTGTTTGCTTTCAATGACATTGAGCGTTTGTGGTGTCTCTTCAGGAGATAGCGAGGTCTTGGTGGCTGTGTTTCGATAGGTTTTGCCTAACACCGTCATTTGTTCATCGGTTTGTGGTGATGAATTGTTGGCCTCAGTTTGTTCGGCAAGGACGGATTGAGAAGATAGCGTGATTGATACGATTACTGCTATTGGGCTGATTTTTATAGTTAACATAATTTATAAGTAGTCTTAACGAGTATGCAAATGTTATTGATAATTAATTTCATTTGCATTCTAGCGATTATATTATCGAGATACTTAACAATTTGGTGCAAGTTTTTTGAAAAGGTCGAGGGAAAGAGCCTTTATGGGGTGCCGATGGCGCTAATAGGGAGCCAAAACTCCATTTTAGCGTCAGGTTTGAGTGGATCGTAGTAGCTAGGGTAGCATTCTAGCTCATAGCCTTCTTCGCCGTGAAAACCGGATTGCGGTAGCCAATGGTAGAGTACCCATTCTAAGGTTTGGGGGAAGTTTGCTACAGGACCAATATGCGTGATGACGGCATAGGTTTGTTTTGGAATATTCAAGCTTTGTAATGAGTCCAGTTGACTCAGACAATCTTGAGTACCGGCTGCCCAATAGATAACTTGTGCGTTCGGAAGTACATGGTTCGTATCAATGACCCCGAAGTAGTGTTCGCCATTGGAGATAGGGTGAGCGTCTAAGCATTGAGCGAACTGGTGCCAAATATTGCGCACTTGAGTACTAAACTGGGGATCACTTGAGTGAAGACTATCGATGGGAGTATGGATGCCCCAAAACTGGCTAGGTGCACGCGTTTCGATACGTACCATCTGGCTCGCGCTTTGTTCAAGTGGCAGCTCGGGACTCATGGTCAGTGGTAAACGGATACCTTTAAGAATACCTTGTTGTTTATACTGGCGGGGTGAAACGCCAAAGAGTTGCTTGAAGGCGCGGCTAAAGCTTACCTCGGAATTGAAACCAAACTCTAAGGCGATATCCGTAATTTTAGAGGTGCTAGCTAATAAGTGTTCAGCGGCACGGCTGAGTTTTTGTTGGCGAACATATTGCGCTAAATTTTGATTCGTTTGTTCTTGAAAGACTCTTTGAAGCTGCCAGCGTGACCAGCAACTTATTTCTGCAAGTTCCGACACCGTCAGGGGTTTATCCAAATTTTGATTGATGTAGTCGACCACTCTTTCCACTCGGTTGAGGTGAGTTGGTTTTCTTTTGGAGACCATATATCAAGAGACTTTATTGATGGTTCGGTGGCAACATTTTGGCATTTTTCATAACAGGCGTCGAATTAATAAACGGTTGGATGGTCGTCTATTGAGAAAGGTGAGAGGAGCTCTGAGTCAATACCCGATAAAATAACACCCTCATATGAGGGCGTTATATTAATTTTAGCAAAGAAGGTTCAGGCACCCTCATCACCAAAAACTAGTGAATTAAAGCTTGATATCTTCAATCGCGAAATCAAGACCAATGTCCATATCGTTGAGTTCTTTTTGTAAACGTCGTTTGTCTTTTATTGCTTCTATTTCGCGCCATTTACGCTTTAGCGGTTTTGATCGAGCTGCTCTTGTCCGGGGAGCATCCATTTCCATTATGTCGTTTAGTTCAAAGCCATCCATAAGCTACCTCTTAGTATTAATCTCCTTGCGGAGCCTTTTAAGTACCATATTCCAAGGCAGCATAACTATGATTTGTTTCTCATTTGTTTCGTTAGCATGAATGTTTTATGCCAAATTGAACTCAATCTCACAGTTTTAATTTATTGAGTTGTTTAAAAAATAATCGTTTAACTCACATAATGAAAAAGAATTGTCTTAGCAAGATTGTTAACGTGGATGGCGGGATGATGGATGGGTGCGCCGAATACGCTGAGCGAAACATTCTCATTCGCCAAGAATGATTAAAAAACATGTGATGCCGTAAAATTCACTCGACCTCCGATGGACAAAGGTTTACTAGGAAATGTCAGTATAAAATCAGGTTTGATTGCTATGCTTACTAATTGTTACTGGTAAGCAGCGTTTTTGATGATAGTTGGTAGTGCAATTGTTGCGACAACTGTTAAGGGAACGTGATGTTAAGGTGAAAAAAAGGCAGATATAAGTGCAGTTGCGTATTGATTTTTGCTGAGCATCCCTGCAAAATCCGCTCCGTCAAATACGATGTCGAATTGTATTTCGTTCCTAATGGGTGAGAAATACAAGCTAAGTTGCCGTGAAAAACAGTGAATTAATCAAAACCACACGGATGGGTATAACCTCAGCAACTTAGTCAGTACAGGAAGTACTGCCGACGCTCTAATTTTAAAGAGGTTTTAAAGTGACAGACGTAATTAGTTTAATGAACGATCTTCTTTGGGGATCGATTCTGGTTTATCTACTCGTAGGCGTAGGGATATATTTTACAGTTCGCCTTGGGTTCATTCAGTTCCGCCATTTTGGTCACATGTTTAGTGTGCTAAAAAATAGCCGAAAATCCGATGCTGCTGGTATCTCATCTTTCCAAGCACTTTGTACTAGTTTAGCAGCACGTGTGGGCACCGGTAACATGGCTGGTGTCGCCGTTGCCCTGACATTTGGTGGCCCTGGTGCAATTTTCTGGATGTGGTTAATCGCGATGCTTGGTATGGCAACGTCATTTGCAGAAAGCACATTGGCACAGCTGTACAAGACTCGTGATGATGACGGTAACTACCGTGGTGGTCCGGCGTACTATATGGAGAAAGGCCTGGGGATGCGCTGGATGGGCGTATTGTTCTCAGTGTTCTTGATTGTCGCTTTTGGTCTTGTGTTCAACGCGGTTCAAGCCAACGCCATTGCGAATGCCATGCAAACGGCATTTGGTTTTGAGCCTCTGTACGTGGGCATTGTTATTGCTCTGATTTCTGCGTTCGTCATCTTTGGTGGCATTCGTAAGATTGCTCGTACGGCTGAACTGATTGTTCCAGTGATGGCGCTTGCCTACCTTGTGCTGGCTTTTTACGTTGTTTTCATGAACATCGAGAAAGTGCCAGAGATTCTGGCGTACATTTTTAAGAGTGCGTTTGGTCTGCAAGAAGCCGCTGCTGGTGGCGTGGGTTATGCCATTGCACAGGCGATGATTCAAGGCATTAAGCGTGGCTTGTTCTCAAATGAAGCGGGTATGGGTTCAGCGCCTAATGCGGCAGCATCGGCAACACCATATCCACCACACCCTGCGTCACAAGGTTACGTGCAAATGTTGGGTGTCTTTGTGGATACCATTGTCATTTGTTCTGCAACGGTTGCTATCATCTTGATGTCTGGTGAATATGTTCCTCACGGTGAGGTCACTGGTATTGAACTGACACAGCGTGCATTGAGCTCACAAGTGGGCGATTGGGGCGGTATTTTTATTGCGGTCGCGATTTTCTTCTTCGCCTTTACTTCAATCATTGCTAACTATTCTTATGCAGAGACGAACTTGATCTTCTTAGAGCACAATCATAAAGCAGGACTCGGTCTATTCCGTCTTGTAGTGCTAGGCATGGTACTGTTTGGTTCGGTGGCTACGCTTCCTATGATTTGGGCGCTCGCCGATGTCTCGATGGGATTGATGGCGTTAGTTAACTTGGTCGCCATCATTTTGTTGTCGGGCATTGTGGTTAAGCTTGCGAAAGACTACAACCAACAGCTTAAAGCAGGCAAGGTACCGACCTTCAATGCTGATGAATACCCTGAGTTGAAATCTCAGTTAGAACCAGGGATCTGGGATAGCAGAGAGAGCGCTGACAAGACGAAATAGTCTTAATAGCTACCTTCTATCTCAGAAATAGACGAAGCCATGCAGGATTTCATTGAAGTTCATGCGTGGCTTTTTTTATACTGGTCACAAATAATCATGATAAGAGTAAAGTTATGCTAATTGTTGTCTCACCTGCCAAGACGCTGGATTATGAATCCCCTTTGGCAACTGAACGTTTTACCCAGCCTGAATTTATTGAGCAGTCGGCTGAGCTGATTGAAGTATGCCGTAAGCTTACCCCAGCCGACGTGTCTGCGTTGATGAAGGTGAGTGACAAAATCGCAGGGTTGAATGTGGCACGCTTTGCGCAGTGGGATACGACGTTTACACCCTCGAATGCACGTCAGGCTATCTTGGCATTTAAAGGTGACGTGTACACAGGGTTGGCTGCTGAAACGATGTCTGAGCAAGATTTTGATTATGCTCAGTCACACCTCCGCATGTTGTCTGGCCTTTATGGATTGCTAAAGCCGTTAGATTTGATGCAGCCTTATCGTTTAGAAATGGGCACAAAGCTCGCTAACGAACGTGGCAGTAATCTTTACCAGTTTTGGGGGGATATTATCACCAACAAGCTTAACGACGCTCTCGCTTCTCAAGGGAGCGATGTGTTGGTGAATTTAGCTTCTAATGAGTACTTCAAAGCGGTGAAAGAGAAACAAGTAAAAGGTCAGGTCGTGACACCGGTGTTTAAAGATTGCAAAAATGGCCAATACAAAATTATCAGCTTCTACGCTAAGAAAGCGCGCGGCATGATGGCTCGTTATATTATTGATAATCAAATCGATTCAGTTGAATCATTGAAAGGTTTCGATACAGCAGGCTATTACTTTGTAGAAGCTGAATCAACAGCATCGCAGTTGGTCTTTAAGCGTGAAGAGCAAAACGTGTAAACGGTAAATGTCTCAATGTAAAATAAGATGACGAATGAAACCGTGATGTTTAGGATCAAAAATCCCCACTCAATGAGTGGGGATTTTTAGTCATGATGACCGAGTACTTTTAGCGCCTAAGCGGGTGCCCATCATTAAATAAGGTGTCGCTGATCGAGTGTATATCGGTGATACAGCATACCGTCACGACAGGGTTACTTCTTTTTACTCGCTTTTTTCTTTACGGCTTTTTTCTTGTCGTCTTTTTTAACTTTCTTCTTTTTCTTTACTGTCGGCTTTTTGTGCGTTGGTCGAAGACCGTCGATGAAGCGCTCTTTGATTAGCTCGCTGGTGTAACGGCCAACACGTTCCATCATTGCTTGGTCGTGTGCCTCAACGAGCGAGATCGCGATACCTTTTTTACCCGCTCGGGCAGTACGGCCAATGCGGTGTAAATACACGTCAGCAGTACGAGGCAAATCGTAGTTAATCACGTGCGAAACATCGGGAAGGTCAATACCGCGAGCTGCAACATCGGTAGCAAGTAATACATTTACCGATCCATCTCTGAAGCGGCTAATCGCATTGTTACGACGATCTTGTGGCATTTCACCTTGGATCCACGCACAAGGAATCTGTGCACTATCAAGCTGTTGACGAAGCTCGGCAAGACGCTCACGTGTTTTCAAAAAGACAATGGTACGTTCTGCTTGCTCTGTCAGAATGTGTTTAAGTAGTGTGAGTTTGTGCTCTGCGGTATCGGCTCGGTGATACCATTGTGTGATCTTTTTGCGCTCACGTAGAGACGGTTCTGCTTTGATTTCTGCAGGGTTCTTAAGAAGATCTGCGGTATACCCTTCCACGCCTTGGCCTTCCAGTGTGGCGGAAAACAATAGCGTCTGTTTACGCCAGCGACACTCTGAAGACAAACGGTCAACGGTAGGGGCAAAACCCATATCAAGCATACGGTCTGCTTCATCAAGAATTAACCATTCGATAGCACGACAATCAAAGCGTTCTGCCTCGATGTATTCCATTAGACGACCAGGGGTTGCAACAACAATATCTTGCGTGCGTGCCAGTGTGTCTGCGTGGGTGTCATACGTCACACCACCAGTAATCGTCGCTACCTTCAGGTGAGTGTTTTTTGCTAATGCTTTAGTATGTTCAGCCACTTGCATGGCAAGCTCACGTGTTGGGGTCAAAATCAGTATACGAGCAGGACCTGCTTTTCTGCGTGGTAAGTCTAGCAAATACTGGATCGCTGGGATCGCAAATGATGCGGTCTTACCCGTGCCTGTTGGTGCAGATGCCAAGATATCTTTTGCATCTAGCGCTTGTGGGATGGCTTCTGCCTGAACCTGAGTAGGGCGTTCGTAGCCCATTTCTTCAATCGCTTCTAAAAGGACTGGGTCTAAATCTAATTCGGCGAATGTTCTGATCACTATCGTGTCTCCACAAGACGGAAGTTGTACCTGCACAAAAAAACGACACAGGAAAAGTAGGGCGGCTATTATACTCAAACGCTCGCTGAGCGCACTTACATTTTAAGGTAAAAATCGCGAGTTAGGTGAATAAAGGCCTCGGAATAGCCACCATTAGCACTATGAATGACTAAAGTCTCTTGTTTTAGTACGGTCTGTTGTTTGCAAATAGTGAAAAGAACTCGATTAACCGCTTTCTTTTCTGTCGCTCGAACGAGACAACAGCGAGCTAGATTCCAACCTTGTTTGCACGCCATATCAATAAATTGTTCTCCCTCGATAAGCGGTAATACAAAGCTAGCGTGTCGGTTGTCATCAAGTAATTGGTCGCACCGCAGTAACAGCTCTGAGTGGGCGAGTGAGGCCGTATGCCGAGCGGTGGCACGCTGTTGATTCAGAGCATGTTCACCAGAGTTAAAATAGGGTGGATTGCAAATAATGCCTGAATAACGGTGCTCAAGAGGGAGACGGACAATGTCACCATGGGTTACTTGAATTCGATCATGCCATGGAGATTGAGCAATATTATGACGAGCATCGATGATCGCACTAATTTCGATGTCTATGCCATGGATTGATGCCGTGGTATATCGCTGCGCCAACATTAACGATAGCAACCCGGTACCGACACCGATATCAAGCAGTTGGCTTGAGTCATTAAATTCAGCCCAAGCGCCAAGCAGTACGCCATCGGTGCTGACAGGCATGCCTGCGTTACCGGAATGAATCTTGAACTGTTTGAATGCAAAGCTTTTTGTTTTTTGGGAACTGTATGTCATTTTGTTTTGTCAATCGTTTGCTATTGAGATTATTCATCTAATGTTAATTGTTTGTGCGGTTTTATGTTCTGATTGTTTTTAAGTTGTGTAGGTAAATGATCGGGATTATATTTTGGTTATAAAATAAAACCTAGTGTATTGAACTGGTTTTGTCTCTACTTTGTAATTTAATGTAGTGTTTTTTCTGGTTCTATTGCCAATCGAATGGTGATTCGTCATCATGCCGCCCTAAATTATACGGGAAAGCGATGATTTTCTCGAAAAACACACAACATTAACGAATAGAGGTATATCTGTGAACCAACGTTTAAAAACAACAGATATTATAGCAGTCGGCTTCATGCTGTTTGCATTTTTTCTAGGTGCGGGCAATATCATTTTCCCACCTCTTGCTGGTCAACTTGCGGGTGAGAACTTATTGCCAGCCATGACGGGTTTTCTTATCACTGCTGTCGGTCTCCCTCTTATTACCATTATTGCCGTCGCAGTTGCAGGAGGTTCTTGGGAGCACCTAACGAAAGATCTTCCCAAGCGTGCTGCGATGCTTATCGCTGTGTTGATTTTTATCATCATTGGTCCTGCGTTTGCTGCTCCACGTACCGGGCTGGTGGCCTATGAAATGGCAATTCGTCCGTTCTTTGCTGAAGCGGCGCAGGCTCATTTGACTATTTTCTCAATTCTATTTTTTGCGGTAGCGATGTTTTTTGCTTGGTCACAAGGCAAATTGATTGACGTGATTGGTAAGGTTTTGACGCCCGCATTGTTCGTTGGCCTTATTGTTCTAGCAGTAGCGGTCTTTGTGGATCCACAGGGCGCAATGATTGCACCTGTGGGTGATTATGCAACACAACCATTAACGACGGGCTTTCTTGAAGGCTACAACACCATGGACACCTTTGGGTCTTTGATGTTTGGCATGTTGATTGTTGATGCGCTGCGTAAGAAAGGGATTACTGAACAAAGTGCAACGACTAAATATCTGATTAATGCAGCATTTATTGCCGCAGCTGGTCTAGCATTTGTTTACATCTCTTTGTTTTATTTAGGCGCGACCAGTGCAACGGTTGCTGCAGGTGCTGACAATGGCGGAGCAGTATTGAGCCAATATGTGCAAGCGCTGTTTGGGCCGTATGGTCAGATTGTTTTATCTATCATTGTATTGCTTGCGTGCTTAACCACTGCGATTGGTTTGATCTCAGCGTGTTCTGATTATTTCAGCAGCATTACCTCTGTGAGTTACAAAAAATGGGTTCTGATATTAGGTCCGGTGTGTGCAACGGTTGCAAATATTGGTCTCGCTCAGCTTATTTCGTTGTCAGTTCCGGTCTTGTTTGCTCTTTATCCTGTAGCCATTGCTCTTGTAGCATTGACGTTTGTACGTAAATTTCTACCAAACCCTCAATTGGCTTATCGAGTTGTGATCTCAGTTTCGTTAGCATTTGCATTGATTGATGCGGCAAAAGTGAGTGGCATTGATGTGTCAGCATTCAACGTGCTGCCACTATTTAATGTCGGGATGGGCTGGGTACTACCAACGACAGCGGCCATCATTTGTATGTGCTTTATTGGTCGTTCGTCGAGTGATCTTACCGAAGAAACAGCATCGTAGTGATGGCTTAGATTTAAAATAGCGCTTTGAAATTAAAAAACGGCACCTTAGAGTGCCGTTTTTATTGGGGTTAGCGTAAATGACACACCCTAAACGTTAGCGGGTATGACCAGGCGCTCTATAAAGAATCTTGAAATTCGACAAGAATCTGTTCACACCACGTCGCGATTCGTTCATCACTTAACTCATACTGAGAGTCTTCATCCAACGCCAGTCCAACAAATTTCGTATCGTTGTCTATCAGTGCTTTTGAGGCATCAAACTCATAGCCAACATTAGGCCAGTAGCCGATAAACTGAGCGCCAGTCGGCTTTAGTTCGTCATGCAGCATTCCCATAGCATCCAGATACCACTCGCCATAACCTTCTTGATCGCCGAGTCCGAATAGTGCGACGTGTTTGCCTTTTAGTGACACGCCAGCGATGTGATCCCATATCCCGCCCCAGTCTTCTTGGAGTTCACCGAAATCCCACGTTGAGATCCCTAAGATAAGTAAATCATAGTCGCTCATTTTCGAAATAGGGGTCTCTTTTACGTTGAATATATCGACAAGCTCTGGGCCAATAATGTCGCGTATTTTTTCGGAAGCCATCTCGGTGTAGCAGGTCGATGAGCCGTAAAATAATCCTATTTTCATAATCTGTTCGCATGGTTGGTCAATCTGTTACCCAAGATTCTACCTTTAAAACGCTTAGCATTGCAGCGGTTATCGAGGATTTCTTGAGTTTTTATGGCAATATTTCTTTAAGTCTAATATTCTGTTTTAAGTACTGTATAAACATACAAGAGGCTTCTGTGAGTGACGTCAATATCCAAGACCAAGGTTTCGTCGAGCATTTTTTGGATTCGATGTGGATGGAGCGAGGTTTAGCGGAAAATACGCTGTCATCGTATCGAAATGACTTAATGAAACTGCTCACCTGGATGAACAAGCATAACTACAGGCTGCAGTTTATAAGTTTTGCTGGCCTACAAGAATATCAAGTGTGGTTGGTTGACCAAGACTTCCATCAGAGCTCTCGGGCTCGCATGCTCTCAGCGATTCGCCGTTTGTTTCAATACCTTCATCGAGAAAAAGAGCGAGGTGATGACCCGACCGCTTTGCTCATCAGTCCTAAATTACCCAAGCGTCTGCCAAAGGATCTGACTGAAGACCAGGTCATGGCGCTTCTCGAAGCACCGGATTTGAATAATCCGTTAGAATTGCGTGACAAGGCGATGCTAGAGTTGCTCTACGCCACTGGACTTCGTGTGACTGAATTGGTGAGTCTCACGATGGAAAATATCAGCCTGAGACAAGGGGTTGTTCGTGTCATTGGTAAAGGCAACAAAGAACGGCTCGTCCCTATGGGTGAAAACGCGATCGATTGGATCAGTGAGTTTATCGAAAAAGGGCGGCCCGATTTACTGGGCGAGAAAACCTCAGATGTCGTATTTCCCAGTAAACGAGCGAGACAAATGACGCGGCAAACGTTTTGGCATCGGATCAAATACTATGCTGTACTGGCAGGTATCGATACTGAAATGCTTTCTCCGCACGTATTGAGACATGCTTTTGCTACGCATTTGTTGAACTACGGGGCAGATTTGCGTGTCGTACAGATGTTGTTAGGGCATAGTGACTTATCAACGACACAAATTTATACTCATGTAGCAACTGAAAGGTTGAAAAATATTCATAGCCAGCATCATCCAAGGGCTTAATTTACCGTTTCGAATGGTTATCTCATCGAAACATCACATTTAGAAATCATGGTGACTTTAATGAGCGTAATGCGCTGTTTGACTCTTTTATCTCTTCCTTTCTTTGTGACGGCTTGTGGCGCTGAAGAAGCGAAGCCTGCTCCTACTCCAGTTGAAGTGGCGACAGTCCAAGCGGATGAGGCGGCGATTACGTCACGTTTCGCTAAAATTGGCATTGATGTGCTTGAGATTGTTCCGTCCGACGTGGCAGGACTGATGGAAGTTCGCACAGAAGGCGGGGTGTTGTTTACCACACCATCTGGCGATCATTTTATCGCAGGTACTCTGTATGCGTTAGATAAAGATGGTAACTACAAAGATATCGTCGCTGAGCGCCAAGCGCCGTTAAATGCTAAAAAAATAGCGCAATATCGCGATAGCATGATTGAATACAAAGCGGATAATGAAAAATACGCGGTGACCGTATTTACCGATATTACATGTGGTTATTGTGTCCGTCTGCACAGTCAAATAGAAGGGTATAATGACCTAGGCATTACGGTGCGCTACTTAGCTTACCCTCGTGAAGGTGTGAATGGGCAAGTGGCCGAAAATATGGCCAAAATCTGGTGTGCTGAGGATCCGAAAACCGCAATGCATGATGCAAAAGTGAATCGTAAACAGCCTACTTTTGATGGTGATTTGGCTCAATGTAAAGCAACGATCGCGAAGCATTATAATTTAGGTCGTGAATTAGGGATTAGTGGCACACCTGCGATCTTCCTTCCTAATGGTGAAATGGTTGGAGGTTACCTACCGCCGGCTGATCTTCTAAAGCGCTTAGAAAGCACTCAACAATAATTAGGGTAGGGCGCTTAATTGAGCCCTTTTAATCTATGATAGAAATTCAACGCCGTGATGCGGTCGATATCTCTGTATTGCCAGAGAGCATTCCAGAAATTTTAAGACGCTTATATCTTTCTCGTGGTATCAGCAGTGTTGCTGAGCTTGAGAAGGCATCAAAGGGCTTACACTCTTATACTGAATTGGCCGGAATTGACAAGGCCGTTGAACTGCTGTTTCAGGCTGTGCGTGACCAAAAGCGCATTATTGTTGTTGGTGACTTTGATGCGGATGGTGCCACGAGCTCGGCGTTGTCTGTATTAGCATTGCGTATGCTTGGCAGTCGCAACGTTGACTATTTGGTGCCTAATCGATTTGAAGACGGTTATGGCTTGAGCCCTGAAGTGGTTGATCAAGTACTGGATATTGGTGCGGAAGTTATCATGACCGTTGATAATGGCGTGTCGTCTATTTCTGGGGTGAAATACGCCAAAGAAAAAGGGCTACAGGTTATTGTTACCGACCACCACTTACCGGGATCCGAGCTTCCCGATGTCGATGCCATGGTGAACCCTAATCTTACCGATTGCGGTTTTCCTTCCAAAGCATTGGCTGGTGTTGGTGTCGCGTTTTATCTAATGATGGCTTTGTGTGTAGCGATGCGAAAGCAAAACTGGTTTGCTTCGCAAGGCATGCCAGAACCCAAGCTGATGGGGCTGATTGACTTGGTTGCATTGGGCACGGTTGCTGATGTCGTCCCGCTCGATAGAAATAATCGTATCCTAGTACATCAAGGCCTTCAGCGAATAAGAGCAGGTAAAGCGAGACCAGGTATCCAAGCGTTGATCGAGATCGCCAAACGCGATCCAAGAAAATTGGTCGCGACGGATTTTGGCTTTGCGCTTGGGCCAAGGATCAATGCGGCCGGTCGGCTTGATGATATGTCTTTTGGAGTCGAGCTTCTGATGAGTGATAACATTCACGCTGCTCGCCGAATGGCCAGTGAGTTGGATGGATTGAACCAAACTCGAAAAGAGATTGAAGAAGGAATGAAACAAGAGGCGTTAGCCTTTTGTGAGCGTCTACAGATCAGTGACAAGGCAGCTATGCCGTATGGTTTAGCACTGTTTCAGCGCGATTGGCATCAAGGTGTCATCGGTATCTTAGCATCTCGTATTAAAGATAAATTTCACCGACCTGTTATTGCATTTGCGGATGGTGGCGAAGGAACGATTAAAGGTTCGTGCCGGTCTATCCCTGGATTACATATGCGCGATGCACTCGATCGAATCGATACTCAAAACCCAGGATTGATCGCCAAATTTGGTGGGCATGCCATGGCTGCGGGCTTGACCATTCAAGAAAAAGACTTCGAACGTTTTAGTCAATTGTTTGATCAAATTGTCCGTGACGAGTTAGGTGAAACAGCATTAAAAGGGGTCATCTTATCAGACGGTGAGTTAGCGCCAGAAGAATTCACAATGCATACCGCTGAGACGCTGCGCGCTGGTGGACCTTGGGGACAAGCGTTCCCTGAGCCAATTTTTGATGGGGAATTTAAAGTCTTGCATCAAAAATTGGTAGGAGAAAAGCACTTAAAACTGATGGTTGAACCCATGCATAAGGGGTTTGGAACCAATATTATGCTGGATGCTATTGCGTTCAATGTTGATCTGCGTCGTTGGCCAGATGCGTCAGTGAAAACCGTGACTTTGGCGTACAAATTGGACATCAATGAATTCCGTGGAAACCAATCTCTACAGCTCATGGTCGATTACTTAGAGCCGCGATAGCGGCTTTTTCAAAACAGCAAGTAATATCGATATTTTTCTGTATCTTCATCACATTTTTGAGTAGAATTCTCCGGTTAAATTCTACTCATAAATGCTGAGCAAATATGTTTGAAATCAATCCAATTAATAACCGCCTGCAGGACGTGACTGAGCGCACGAATATCCTGAGGGGGTATCTTTGACTACGATGCCAGAAAAGAGCGTCTAGAAGAAGTTAATGCAGAATTAGAACAACCGGATGTATGGAACGAACCTGAGCGTGCGCAAGCGCTAGGTAAAGAGCGTTCATCACTTGAAGCCATTGTCGAAACTATCGATATTCTTGACCAAGGCGTTGAGGATGTTGCTGGCTTATTGGAGCTTGCGGTTGAAGAGCAAGACCAAGAAACCTTTGATGAAATCGAACCTGAGCTTGCTGAACTCGAAGTTAAGTTAGAAAAGCTTGAGTTTCGTCGTATGTTTGCGGGTGATCACGATGCATCAGACTGCTACATCGATCTACAGTCAGGATCTGGCGGTACCGAGGCGCAAGACTGGACTTCCATGCTACTTCGTATGTATTTACGCTGGGCTGAAGCGAAAGGCTTTAAGACAGAGGTCATAGAGGTCTCTGATGGTGATGTTGCTGGTTTGAAAGGCGCGACGGTCCGTATTAGCGGCGAATACGCTTATGGTTGGCTACGTACTGAAACCGGTGTCCATCGATTAGTGCGTAAATCACCATTTGATTCAAGTGGTCGTCGCCATACCTCTTTTGCTTCTGCGTTTATTTATCCAGAGATTGATGACAACATCCAGATCGATATTAACCCATCCGATCTACGTATTGATGTTTACCGTGCGTCTGGCGCGGGTGGTCAGCACGTCAACACCACAGAATCAGCGGTCCGTATTACACACGTCCCAACGAATACCGTGGTTCAGTGCCAGAATGATCGTTCTCAGCATAAGAACAAAGATCAAGCGATGAAGCAACTTCGAGCTAAACTGTTTGAGTTAGAAGTACACAAGCAGAATGCCGAAAAACAAGCGAACGAAGATGCGAAGTCGGATATAGGCTGGGGAAGCCAAATACGTTCATACGTATTGGATGACTCACGAATTAAAGATTTACGTACAGGCGTTGAAAACCGTAATACACAAGCGGTTCTCGACGGCGATTTAGACAAATTTATCGAAGCTAGCCTGAAATCAGGCCTGTAAGCTAAAAGCAACTTAACAGGGTACATCCAAATGACTGATGCTGTTCAAAATGAAAACGTACAAGAAGAAAACAAGTTAATTGCTGAGCGTCGTAGCAAGCTGGATCATATCCGCAAAAGCTGCAAAGCAAATGGCCACCCTAACGATTTTCGTCGTGAAAATCTTGCCGGCGACCTTCAAGCTGAATTCGGTGAAAAGACGAAAGAAGAACTAGAAGAACTGAACCATATTGTAGCGATTGCTGGTCGTGTCATGGCAAAGCGTGGTCCGTTCCTAGCGATCCAAGAAACATCGGGTCGTATCCAAGCTTACGCGGCAAAAGACGTACAAAAAGTATTGAAAGAGAAGTACCAAGGCCTTGATATCGGTGACATCATTGGCGTTAAAGGTGCACTTCATAAGTCTGGTAAAGGCGATCTTTACGTGAACATGGAAGAATTCGAATTGCTAACAAAAGCACTTCGTCCTCTACCTGAAAAATTCCACGGCTTAACGGATCAGGAAATGCGTTACCGTCAACGTTACGTTGACTTGATTGTTAACGAAGATTCACGTCAAGCGTTCATCATTCGTTCTAAGTTGGTGTCTTCTATCCGTAACTTCATGAGCTCAAAAGGTTATCTAGAAGTAGAAACACCAATGATGCATGTGATCCCTGGTGGTGCGACGGCTCGTCCATTCGTGACTCATCACAATGCACTTGATATTGATATGTACCTGCGTGTAGCACCTGAGCTATACCTGAAGCGTTTAGTTGTGGGTGGGTTTGACCGAGTATTCGAAATCAACCGTAACTTCCGTAACGAAGGCCTTTCTCCTCGTCACAATCCAGAATTCACTATGATGGAGTTCTACCAAGCATACGCGGATTACAAAGATCTTATGGATCTGACCGAAGAGATGCTAAGTACAGCTGCGATGGACGTACTGGGTTCAACGTCTATGCCATACGGTGACGAAACGGTTGAGTTTGGTGGTACTTATACACGCATCAGCATGTTTGAAGCTATTAAACAGTACAACCCAGACCACGCTGAGATTCAAAAAATGACGGAAGCTGATATTCAAGATCGTGACCTAATGGTTGCTATCGCAAAATCAGTGCACGTTGATGTCGAGTCATTCTGGACATGCGGTCAGTTACTTGAAGAAATCTTTGGTGAAACGGCTGAACCTCAACTTATTCAACCAACGTTCATTACCGGTTACCCTGCAGATATTTCGCCATTGGCTCGTCGTAGCGACAGCAATCCATTCTTTACTGATCGTTTTGAGTTTTTCATTGGCGGCCGTGAAGTGGCAAATGGTTTCTCAGAGCTTAATGATGCTCAAGATCAAGACGAGCGTTTTAAAGCGCAAGTGAACGCTAAAGATGCAGGTGATGATGAAGCGATGTACTACGATGCAGATTATATTACTGCATTAGAGCATGGCTTACCGCCAACGGCAGGCCAAGGTATTGGTATTGATCGTTTAGCCATGTTGTTTACTAATACGCATACGATTCGTGATGTAATTTTGTTTCCAGCGATGCGCCCTCAACAATAATCTGTTGATTGCTATGTTTTTTAAGCCTCTCTTTGAGAGGCTTTTTTTATGCCAAAAAAACAATAACTTTTGTAGAAAAATGGAAAACAGTGCACTAGTCTTAAAATTGAGACAACTAAAGTCATCAATATGGCGTGAGTAACCTTGTGAGAATAGTCCTATTCAATAGAATTAACGAATTAACAACTAAAAACAATAATAAGGAATGATGTAATGGGGACCGACTTTAGGATGGATTCCATCCCAGGCGCCTTAGTGGTGGTGGGGGGGACGTATGAGCCATGGTTATCAGTTTTAGAGCAGGCCGGTTGGCGTTGCACGCAGTGTTCTGATTTAAGAAAGGCAGATGCTATTTTCTCAGATACTGGGCCTTGTATTGGCATCGTGGATCTGACACGCGATGACTTTAGTTTGAACGGTATTGCAAAGCTTGTGAGCACACATAAGCAGGTGAGATGGATAGCCTTTATCCGAGAGTCACAATTAAGCTCTGACACTATATGCCAATTTATCGTGAATTTTTGTATCGACTTTTTTACGACGCCCATTCCAGATTCGCGCTTGATGGGAACGATTGGCCATCAGCTAGGCATGCTTAAACTCGAACAAAAAGTGTGGCCGCATAATGGTAATAACAATGATCTAGGCCTAGTAGGACAATCATTACCGTTACGGCGCCTAAGAGATCAAATTAAACGCATTGGCCCGACGGATGTCAGTATAATGATTCACGGTGAGGTAGGTTGCGGTAAAGAAACCGTAGCAAAGGCCATTCACCGTTGTTCTGCGCGGTCGCAAAAACCTTTTATATCGATCAACTGTCGAGCCTTTTCTGATGCGAGGTTTGAGAATGAATTCTTCGGGTTACACAACCCTGATCAGATATCACTGCTCGATCAAGCCGCTGGCGGTACGATTTTATTGAACGATATTTTTACCTTGCAACCCAAACAACAAATGAATTTATTAAAGTTCTATCAAGAGGGCAAGGTTGAAACCGTTGATGGTTGGAAGGAGTATGATATTCGTGTGCTGGCTTCTGATTCATCCGATATTGAAAAAGCGTTAGGGGATGGTTTGTTTAATGACGAGCTGTTTCACTGTATCAATGTATTAAGAATTAATGTCCCAAGTCTTAAAGAGCGTGCTACCGACATAGGATTGCTGGTTAATCACTATATTGGTCAGTTTTCAAAAGAATTTAATTCCCCCGTAAAATCCATTGATGATGATGCCCTAAAAACGCTGACCTATTATCATTGGCCTGGCAATGTCAAAGAGCTACTCAATCAAGTCAAGCGAGCCGTGTTAATGACAGAAGAAGAGGTACTTTCTAAGAAGCACTTTGAACTGCCGGGTACATACTCGGGTAAGCGGAGTTTAAAGAGCATTCGAGAACGTTCAGAGCGAGATGCATTAATCTTAGTACTTGATAGCCATAATGGTCAGGTGACCTTAGCGGCAAAAGAGCTGGGAATCTCAAGAGCAACGATGTATCGCTTGCTGAATAAGCATAACCTAATTACGGAAGAAACCTTATAGAGCGGGTTATTCATTTTTAAAGCCACTGTATCCTCAGTGGTTTTAATTCTCTTATCTGTTACATTATTTTTGTGATCTATACGACGGTCTATTAATTGGCAATATTGTTAATTATAAATA